>URWN01000072.1 GCA_900551615.1 uncultured Clostridium sp. | reverse complement strand
AACCATGGTGTAATTCCACGACAGTGAAATCCCACCATGGTTTTGACGCAAAATAAATAAGGTAAGAAAGTGGTGTTAACGATTTGAAAAAATATAATAATAAAATGGTAATTGAATCATTAGGTTTGCCAATGTTTGAAGACATAGAAACTTTGGCAGAGGAAATAAGGCTAACAGAAAAATTAGTGTTTTTCTTAACCGAAGAGGATGCAAAAGGACGTTATAAAAAATTTTATATTCCCAAAAAAGATGGAACATCAAGAGAAATAAATGCACCATGTATGTCTTTAAAAGTAATTCAACGTTGGGTGCTAGAGAATATTTTATATAAAGTAAGAGTTTCACAGTATAGTATAGGATTTGCGAAAAATGGTAAAGGATCGCCATTGGTACAATGTGCTGAACGCCATAAAAATAATCTCTATATTTTAAAAATGGACTTGAAGAATTTTTTCACTTCAGTGAAGAGAGGTAGGGTTTATAATGAATTTTTACAATTAGGATATAATACATACGCATCTAATTTACTGACAAATATATGTACATTAAATGGAAGTCTACCTCAGGGAGCGGTAACATCTCCATATTTGGCTAATTTAGTATGTTATAAAATGGATATAAGAATTGCTGGATACTGTAATAAACGAGATATAACGTATACCAGATATGCGGATGATTTGATCTTTTCATGTGATAACAGAGATATGTTACGAAAAATATATGGAATGATTAAGAAAATTGTTGAAGATGAAGGTTTTGTAGTTAATGAAAAAAAGACCCGATTCTTATCACCTAAAGTGCATAAAGAAGTTATCGGGGTAACTGTAAATGATGGGGTTGTAAAAGCACCTAAGGAAATGAAGAGAATGGTGAGGGCGATGATTCACCATGAAATAGTGACAGGTGATTATTCGGATAATGAAAAAATTAGAGGATATATCGCATATATTGATTCATTAGAGAAAAATTATCGAAATAAAATTATAAAATACATTGAAAAATATTTAGACGATACCATTACATTGTTTCCAGAACTGGTAGAAAAATTTAATCAAAACAAATTATATAATCAAATTTCAGATATGAAACAACATGATATATCAAGCTTTGTTGATTTCGAAGATGAAGCAGATTATTATAGTATGGTGGTCAATGAACGAGAAGAATATTTATCTAGACATGGAATTGCTTTATAAGTTTAACTATGTTTTTGGCTCCATTTTGGCTCTAAAAATTTTAGACGAGGTACACAAAAATGCAAAATAAGATAAATATGAAGAATAAAACGCACAAATGTGTACAGAGAAACAGTTAGATAAATCTTTCCGCCCAAGAGTTTGAATAATGTACACGAGCCAAGAAATGCCGAATTTACGGCGTTTCTTGGCTCGTTTTTGGTTGCGTGACAATCAAATGACAATAATTTTCAGTTGCCTTCCGAAGCGGATTCAAGTAGTGTTTTTAAATTGGTCATCATTTTCTTATAACGTAGAGGACATGTGCCAGTCAGTAAGAAATGAAGAATGGTACTTTCATATTGTTTTACGAGTTCCTTTTTTCTTAGTTTTTTCCATTTATCACTAGCATGTGACTCAAGTTTATATGAATATTTATTAATTTCTTTTACCAGCAATTTATCAATCTTTTTTTGCCATTTTTGTAAGTCTATAATAAAGATGGTACCCCAAAAAGGCAGTGCAGGTTCATTTCCATTTTTGCTCATAAATAAGCTTAGTTGTTTGGTATATCTATCAATAAAAACTAGATTCAATGCAATTTTACAAGAAAAGTTTTTTTCATGTTGCTCTCTGCAGATATGTATTTTTTCTATAAACGCATTATAAGAAGTCCAATCATTAAATATAGCTGGATAAATACATTTGCCTCCAAAGAGATTAACATCACTACCACGTTCGTTGAGTTCATTCTCTATGTTATAAATTTCTTGAGTAGTCAATTCTAATTCTAAATTTCGAAAAAATTGTAAACTGTTGGCGATATCTTGGGCAACCATATTATTTCCTTTATTTTTAAGCTCCTTTTTAAGCTTGTTATTATATAGAATATGAGTTGTTACACCATTTAATACGCTACTACCAAGAATAGTAGATAAAATGCTTAGTAAAAGTTCTTCTTTATCCATTGTAACTCTCCTTTATTACTTCTTCGGTTTTCGTTTCCTCTTCACATAAGAGAAATCCGGAAACAAGTCTTTTAACAATTCAGCAG
>URWN01000071.1 GCA_900551615.1 uncultured Clostridium sp. | reverse complement strand
TACAAAGAATGTTAAGAGAAAAAAAAGGAATTAACATATTTTTTAATAATTCAGTTATATTCAAAACAGAAATTGCAAGGATGTTTTTAAAATATACTGATGTAGGGAAAGAATTAGATGAGAATTTAGTATTAACAGCATGTCTTTTATGTAATTGCAAAAAAATAGATGGTCCACAAAGTTTGGAAAGTCTACATAGCTATGCAAAAAATGGAGCGGAATTTTTGTCAACATTAGGATTTGATAAAAGATTTTGTAAAATTTGTGAAGAAGTTAATAGATATAGTGGAAGTGAACCAAGAGAACCAGAAAGCGATGTACTAGAATTAGTTGATAATTTTGGAGGAATGTTGTTAGATAGACCAGAAAGAGCAGGATATTCTCCAGAAAAAGCTATAATGCAAATGGAATTGGAAACTTTTAGAAATAAAGAAAATAGATATTTCGAACAATTTAAACAATTTGTAGGATTAGTACAGGAGGTAGAGGTGAATGGAAAAGTTGGAGCAGTTAAAATGAAACCACTTTATGCACAAAAAAGAGTATGTGAAGAATATACAATTGACAGAGTAATTGGTGGAGGATTAATAAAAAGATTTGAAACTGTAATAGACAACACGATAAAAAACAAAGAACAAGAATTAAAAAATGGTCAAAACAGAGATGAAATGGAAAAAGATAATTCAATGTTTGGACAAGAGGTATTAGAAGAATTAGGAATAACAAAAGAAAAATCAGGAGAATATGTAATGTCTGGAAAACAGGAGACTCAAGAACAATCACAAGATGACGGACTATTACGATAAAATATAATAGACGACTATAAGGTCGTCTAATTATATGTATAGCAATAATTAATAGTAAAGGAAAAGAGGAATAATATGTACGAAGTATTTGCAGATTTACATGTGCACATAGGAAGAGCAGAAAATGGAAAACCAATAAAAATAACAGCAGCAAGAAGTTTAAATTTTGCTAATATAGCAAAAGAATGTGCAGAAAGAAAAGGAATAAACATTGTAGGAATAATAGATTGTGCTTCACCATATGTAATAGAAGATATAGAAAATTTCTTAAAAACAGGAGATGCATATGAGTTAAAAGATGGGGGAATAATTTATAAAGACAAAGTTTGTATTCTTTTAGGAAGTGAAGTAGAAACATCAGAAAAAGGTAGAAATGGAAAATGTGGAGCAGCACATAATGTATGTTTCTTTCCACATTTAAAAGATATAAAAGCATTTTCAAACGAAATGAGCCATCATATAAAAAATATAACATTAAGTACGCAAAGGTCAGATATATCAGGATATGAATTGATAGATATTGTTGAAAAATATAATGGTATTTTAATACCAGCACATATATTTACACCATTTAAAAGTTACTATGGTAATTGTACAGACAGATTAGAAAATATATTCAAAGAAAAATATGATAAAATATTTGCTGTAGAATTAGGCTTAAGTTCAGATACATTTTTAGCAGATGAAATATCAGAACTAGAAAATAAAACATTTGTAACAAATTCAGATGCTCACTCATTGCCTAAAATTGCTAGAGAATATAATAAAATGCAAGTTGAAGATATATCTTTTAAAGAGGTTGTAAAAGCTTTAAAAAATGAAGATGGAAGAAAAATACTTGCAAATTATGGCCTAGACCCAAAACTTGGAAAATATCATAGAACTTATTGTGATAATTGCAACAAAACCATAGAAACAAAAGAACCAGTTGATGCTTGTCCATATTGCGGAAGCAATAAAGTAACATTTGGAGTTTTTGATAGAATAGAATTAATTAAAGATAAAAAAGAGACAAAAAGTCCAGCAAATAGACCACCATATATTTATCAAGTTCCACTTGGATTCATTCCAGGTGTTGGTGGAAAAACTATCGAAAAATTGCTTGATACTTTTGAAACAGAGATGAATATATTGCATAAACTATCAAAAGATGATATAGAAGCGGTTGTAGGAGAAAAAGTTGCCAATTCTATAGAAAAAGCAAGAATCGCCACGGGCAAACCGGTGATCGTAAATGAAGCGATGCGAAAAGGCTATGCGGACAAAGTATTTATCGTTACTTCAGGGGAAAATATGTCTATCCATGCTGCGGCCAATATTGCCATGGCCATCGACAACTTCAAGAACAGAGGCTATGCATCTCTGGGAGGCTTGATCCTGAATCGCAGAAATGTTAAGCGTGAAGACGAAAAAGTGGCGGAACTGTCAGATGATTTTAAGACATCTGTAGTGGGAACTTTATCCCGCAGTGAACAGGTACTTTTGGCGGAGGAGAAGCAGCA
>URWN01000070.1 GCA_900551615.1 uncultured Clostridium sp. | reverse complement strand
GTGCATTATCAATTTCGAAAACAGTCCTCACAACAAAGGCAAGTACTACCGATAAATAAAAATATGGACAAATAGTTTTAAATTTTCGCCAAAGTAAATCCCCCCCAGATATGCATTTGTTTTTATAGATGGTATTGACCATCAAAAAACCTGTTACAATAAAAAAGAAATCTACTCCTATAGCCCCACCTGGCATATAAAGATTTTTTCCGTCAAATAAATTAAAAGAATGTAGTAAAACAATCACTATAGAAAAAGAGAATTTCCAAAAATCTATTTCTGAATTTCTATCAATTACTTTTCGTTCAATCAAAATTTATCCTTCTTTCCTCTACAACCAATGGTCGGTGCATTGTTCGCGTATTTATATTTAAAATATATTCACCTAACAGCCCTAAAAAAAATAATTGTACGGAACCGGTAAAGAATATGCCTATTAACATAGGTGCCGTACCTAATGTGAATTCATCCCACCAAATTAATTTTGCAATTAAATACACTAATGCAAGAACCATATTAACAGCAGAAAAAATAAACCCAAAAATTGTAGCCATTCTTAAGCCTATTTTTGTATAAGAAGTAAAACTTAACATTGCAGCATCATATAAACGATACCAGTTGTTATGAGTTTTACCAGCCCTGCGTTCAGCCTGTTTATAATATATATCTTTACGTTTAGGTCCCAATTCTGCTACAATTCCTCTTAAAAATGGTGTCGGGTCATCTAATTTTCGTAATACTTCTATAAAACTCTTATCATATAATCCTGTACCAGTAAAATGTTCTATTTGCTCAACGTCTGACATTTTCTTAATCAATTTATAGTAGCATGAACGCAAAAAATAAATTATACCGTTTTCTTCACTGCTTGTTTTTATTGCAGAAACTATTTTATAACCTTTTTCCCATTCTCTTACAAATTGAGGAATAAGCTCTACCGGATCCTGAAAATCACAACACATCGTAATTGTACAATCGCCTGTGGTTTGCAACATACCATAAAACGGTGAGTTAAACTGTCCGAAATTTTTAGCATTAAAAATAGCTTTTATTTTTTTATTTTTACAACAAATATCTTTAAGTACTTCTCTTGTGCCATCAGTAGAATAATTATCTATAAAAACAAGTTCATAATCATACTCTGGTAAATATTTATCGAATTGTTCTACAACAGCTTCGCTTATAGGTTTTACATTTTCAATTTCATTAAAACAAGGTATTAAAACGCTTATTTTTTTTGCCATTTCATTACTACCTCAATTATTGTAAGTCCAAAATTTGTTTAATATAAAATTTAATGGAATAGTTATTATTAATACCAGTAATGGAGCAATAATATCAGATATTTTTGCTATTTCAACTAAAATATATAAAATTATTGCTCCAATTACAAATGAAAATCCATAAGATACATATGTTTTAAGCAGAGCCTTAAACCATGTATTAGTCGTTTTAAACACATATTTGCTGTTCCAAAAAAATGCATTAAAAACACTTATAATCCATGACAAAATATTAGCTAACATATAATGGCAATCCAAATAAAGGAACACATAATAACTGCCTAACCCAATTACGGTATTAGAAACACCAACAATACTAAATTTTATAAATTGTATAATATTAAGCTGCGTTGTCATATGTAAACTATTTTTATTTTTCAATATAATTTTCCTTACACCATTCTATTGTTTCTTTTATGCCTTTTTCAAAATCATATTGATATTTGTAATTTAAATCATTTAAAAGATCACTTACATCTGCACATAAATACATTACTTGTTTGTCAGAATAAGGTATTTCTCCAAAGCCTATTGGTAAATTAATATCAATATTATTACGAATGACTTCAATATAATATTTTAGTTGTTTTGCTTTACCACTACCTAAACAATATATTTTACCATCAATACCTTTTTCCGCTAAATCATACATTATACCGCCCGCATCTTTAGAATATAAATAATCCCATTGTTGTTCGCCCTTAGTAAATGATGTTTTCTCTTTCTTCAACATTTTTTGAATACTTGACATAACCATCGTGTAAGCTCCATCATATGGGCCGTATACGCTTAAAATTCTTGTCCAAATATGTTTTAAACCATATTTATGTGCTTCCAATCTGCTCATCTGTCCTGCACATAATTTTGCCATACCATAGCCATTTTCAGGAAACACTGGCGTATCATCTCTAAGTTTTCCTTTTACCCTGCCATACTCTGCTTGTGAACCAGCCCCTATAAATGTGTGGCACCCGCATTTTTTAGCTAAATTAACAGCCTCTATTGTATATTTAATATTTTTTATTTGTAATATCATATCATTTCTTGTTTCCCCAAAAGTCCCATTCCAAGCAAAATGATAAAAAATATCACAATTCTT
>URWN01000069.1 GCA_900551615.1 uncultured Clostridium sp. | reverse complement strand
AGTATTAGAATTTTATGGTGGTAGAGATAAAAAATATACATTAGAATCATTAAAAGAGCATTATACTGAAAAATGGGAAGATGAAGTATTTAGAGTAATTATAGAATATGATAATGTTCCTATTGGATATGGACAAGTATATAAAATGTATGATGAACTTTATTCTGATTATCATTATCCAAAAACAAATGAAATAGTTTATGGAATGGATCAGTTTATAGGAGAACCTGAATATTGGAGTAAAGGCATTGGCTCAAAATATACAAAAATGATTTTTGAGTTTTTAAAAAAAGAAAGAAATGCTAATGCAGTTATTTTAGACCCTCATAAGAATAATCCAAGAGCAATTAGGTCATATCAGAAATCTGGATTTAGAATAATTGAAGATTTGCCAGAACACGAGTTGCACGAGGGTAAAAAAGAAGATTGCTATTTAATGGAATATAGGTATGATGATAATGTTACAAATGTTAAAGCAATGAAATACTTAATAGAACATTACTTTGAAGATTTTAAAGTTGAAAGTATTAAGGTAATTGGTAGTGGATATGATAGTGTAGCATATTTAGTAAATGGAGAATACATATTTAAAACAAAATTTAGTGCTAATAAGAAAAAAGGATATGAAAAAGAAAAAGCAATTTATGATTTCTTAAATCAAAGATTAAATACTAATATAAAAATACCAAATGTAAAATATTCATATTTTAGTGATGATATTTCTATATTAGGTTATAAAGAAATAAAAGGAACTTTTTTAACACCAGAAATATATTTTGCTTTATCAAAAGAAAAGCAAGAATTATTAAAGCAAGATATTGCTATGTTTTTAAGACAAATGCACGATTTAGATTATAGTGAAATAAGTTTGTATACGATAGACAATAAACAAAATGTTTTGGAAGAATATCAATTACTCAAAGACACAATATATGATAGTCTTACTGATATTGAAAAACAATATGTAGAAGACTTTATGCAAAGATTACATAGTACAACTATATTTGATGGTAAAAAATGCTTATGCCATAATGATTTTAGTTGTAATCATTTATTACTTGATGATGAAAATAGATTATGTGGTGTAATAGATTTTGGAGATTCTGGAATTATAGATGAATACTGTGATTTCATATATTTGCTAGAAGATAGTGAAGAAGAAATTGGCGTGTCTTTTGGAGAAGATATATTAAGATTATACGGAAATATTGATATTTCAAAAGCAAAGGAATATCAAGATGTTGTAGAACAATATTATCCAATAGAAACTATTGTATATGGTATTAAAAATAATAGACCTGATTTTATAGAAAAAGGTAGAAAAGAGATTTATATAAGAACTCGCAAAGATGAAAAATTAAGGAAGTGATGATATGGTTAAAAACTATCCGGAAGAAGTAGAAGAACAAGTTGATAAAATAAAGAAAGTTTTATAAATGGTGGTACAAATGGATATATATGAGTTAATGAAACAAGTTAATGAATGGGTTAAAGAAATATTACAAGATAATTATGTTGGAGTTTATTTTCACGGCTCATTAAGATTAGGAAGTTTTAATCCGAATAAATCTGATTTAGACTTTATTATAGTTGTAAAAGAAAAAATAAATTCAGAAACAAAACAATTTATTTGGGATAAAATGTTAGAAAATGAGCAATTATTTCCTAAAAAAGGTTTTGAATTTAGTGTTGTACTAGAAGATAATTGTAGAAATATAAAACATCCAATACCTTACGAACTTCACGGTAGCAGAGATTGGATAGAAAGATATAAGGAAGATAAAACAATAGTCATCAATGATGATTATAAAGTTGACCCTGATCTAGCAAGTCATTTCAATGTTATAAATGTTCCAAATGATAAGATGGATTTTGGTAAGCCATCAAAAGAAGTGTTTTCAAAAGTACCAAAGGAATACATTATTGATTCCAATTATTCTGATACATTAGATTGTGTAGAAGAAATTGTGAATAATCCCGTATATTGTATTTTAAACCTTTGTAGATTTTATGCACTAATCAGAGATGATTTAACTTTATCAAAATATGATGGTGGTAAATGGGCATTAGAAAATATGGATTCAAATTATAATGATGTTATTAAAAATGCTATGGAAGATTATTTAAGTGATACAAATAATAGTTATGATAATACAAGATTAAAGGAATTTGCTGGGGAAGCAATTAGTTTAATTAATGATTGTGTAAATACTAATAAAATTAGAAAATAAAATAGTAGATGGAGTTGAGATAGATGGAATATAAATTATTAGAAGAACAAGATTTGGAACTTATGCTAGATTTTGTTGATGATGAAAATACAAAATATAATGTAGATGTTTTAAAAAAATTTATAGATAATAAAAATGATTTTGGATTTATTGCAAAGATAAATAATAAGATAGTAGGTTTTGCTTTTGGTTATATTTTATTAAAACCAGATGGAAGAAAAGTATTCTATCTTGACGCTATTGATGTTATGCCAGACTTTCAAGGCAAAGGTTATGGAACAGGTTTAATATCATTTGCTCGTGATTATGCTAAAACTATTGATTGTTATGAAATGTTTTTAATAACAAATAGAAGTAATATTTCTGCTTGTAAATGTTATGAAAAAGCAGGAGGAATAAATGACGCAGATGATGAAGTAGTGTATGTGTATGATTTTAGGGAGGAAAATTAATGGAAATAGTACAAGATAAAATAAGAATAAGAACTTTGACAAATGATGATTTTCCTTTAATGCTAAAATGGTTAACTGATGATAGAGTATTAGAATTTTATGGTGGTAGAGATAAAAAATATACATTAGAATCATTAA
>URWN01000068.1 GCA_900551615.1 uncultured Clostridium sp. | reverse complement strand
ATAAGAATGGTAAGAAAGTCGAAGTAAAAGACGGCAAAGTAGAAGTAAAAACCGACGACGGTAAGACAGTTACAGTTAAGGTTAACGATGTAAAAACTACGGTATCTAACAAAAACAACGGCAATAAGGGTAACATCGAAAAGAAAGAAGATACCAAGTCAAATACATCAAAGGTTGACACTTCTAAGAATGACAAGAAGCCAGCGAAGCCGAGCAACTCTTCAAGTAATAATCAGAAGCCAGCGAAGCCAAGCAACTCTTCAAGTAATAATCAGAAGCCAGCTAAGCCGAGTGAGTCATCAAAGACTGAAACACCTACAGCAAAGAAAGTATGGGTAGTTGACTATAAAACAGTACACCATGAAAGAAAATGGATTGTAACAGGTACTCACGAAGAAGATGTATATGAATGGGTTGGTTACAATGTATGTAATAATTGCGGTATGAAGTTAGCAGATGCTAACCTGAGAAGAGAACATCTTCTTTGGGAAGCAAGAGAAAATGGAGCAGGGGCATATCATTATGAGAAAGAGTATGTAAAAACAGGAACCAAAACAGTAGAAGACGGTTATTGGAAAGAAGCTTATGACGAGAAAGTCAAAGACGGCGGTCACTGGGAATACAGATAACATTTGATATTAACTAATTTAATCATGGTTTAATATTTTAAGGGAAGAGGACTCAATATTGAGTCCTCTTTTCTTTTATATAGAAAATAATATTTCTATATAAGAAAGTATTCAATTTAATTATAATATATGGTATAATATAATAAAATAAAAGGAAAGGTAGTAGGGTATATGAGTTTTATTAATTGCTTGCTGTTATTATTCATTTATTTCGTAGCGATAGAATTTTCATATGCAATGGATTTAGTTTCATGGTACAAGAGAGGTAAACATAGTGTAGCTTTTTGTATATTGATGGTTGTGGGTGGAATATTACTCGTATCGGTATTATTTTATATGGGGTACACTTTTGAATAGAGAAGTTAGTTATATTTTTAAAAAGCAATCATATTTAAAATAGAAAAGAGGTAATAAGATGACAATATGTAGTTTTGTAGGTGATGAGGGTTTAAAGAATATTTTTCACCTATCAGCTGAGGAAGCGGTAAAGCACCCTGACTATGATAAATACATAAGGGTATTATCAAAGGCAATCAAGGACGAAGAAATTTCTTTAACAACAATAGAATCTCACCTGATAGGTATAGCAATGAACTCAACTTTAAGAAGAAAAATTATACAGGACCTAAAGGATATTCCTTTTCTTTTGATTGAAAAATGAAGTTCCTATATGTAGTCTTGCTCTTGGTGTTTAATTGCTTTTTTTAGTTCAGTATAATATGTTTGGATTTCTGAAATTTTAGAATCTATTTTATCACAAAATGATTTATTGATGATAGCTGTTATACAATCGTTTTTATTCTCTTCATTATTTTCAATCTTTCTTTTTAATTCTTGCAGATTTGATATTGTTTCGTTTACCTCATCATCTGAATATAATTTATCACAAAAACTTATATCAAGGAAAGTAAAACACATTTCTCTTTTGCTGGCATTATTACATTGCGAATATTTGTTATAAAACATTTCTAAAAATTTTTCATCAAAACTTCCTATAAGTTTATCTTTAAAATTATAGGTTGTTTTGCTATCAGTTGATTCAAGATATTCGATGAAATTTTTTCTTGCTTCTAAAGCATACATTTTTGAATCAAAATTTTTTATGTTATCATACAATGAATATGCTTCCTCGTCAATTTCAGATTTTTCAGTATAGGTTCTTCTTTTAGGTTCTGTTATTTCAAAATTAAGTATTTTTGTTTTTCTGCTTTCAAAACCATTTTTCATTTTTGTATAGTCAACATTGCAAGGCAATGTAACTGAGTAGGTTCTCAAATAATGAATTTTTTTCAGTAAATCTATAAGCTGATCCCTTGTTAAATTTCCATTATAAGCCATATTTAGGACTGTTTCAAATCCTTCCTCAATATCGCTTTGTTGCAAATCCCACAGATTATAATACATAAATTTTTCATCTGCAGTATATGACGGGACAATAAATCTTTCACTTATTTCAGATATAAACTGCTCTTTATCCCATACATTTTCAAGTATCCAATCTTGACAAGAATTAAATTCATATGTAGTATTCCATTTTGTAAATATACTTAATAATTTGCTGGATGAGAATAACAAACCATAGTCTTTTTTTTCGTATATTCCCATTTTGTTGCCGAATAGCATAGCTCCAAAATTATAAAACATATTAGTTTCGTATTCGCTTGATACATTTGAATTTAGCCAAGCTTCATGCAAACGCTCATAATCCATTATATAGGCTTTAACAGAACGAAGATTATCTGAATTACTTTCAATATAGATTTGATAGATAATTTCTTTGTTGTTTATAAGAAAATCTTTGTATCCTTTAACTGTTTCTTCATAAGAATTTATAATAGAATCTATTATAGTTGTATATTCGGGTTCAATTTTTAATATTCGAGATATAAGTTTTTCTTTAAAATCAGAATAGTTAAAATTGCTATCGGTTGTACTGAGGTTTGTATTGTTAGTGTTATCTATTTGATGGTTGGTATCGGAATTATTTTTATCAGCTTTATTACTTGCTATTTTCTCTTCGTCTGCAATAATAATTACTTTTATTCCTCTGTTTTCAGAATATTCATTGATTACACCCATTAACTCAATTCTATCAAGTTTAGAGCGTTCAAAATCATCAAAAAATAAAACTAAATTTTTCTTAATAACATGTTTTTCTTTTTCAATAAATATATCTTCGTTATAATACTCATTATAACAAACTGTTTTTATTTCATATTCTATTATTTCTGTATTAGTTTTATAACAATATATGCTTTTTTCAACGTTAAAATAATCTTGCCAACGAATAGTAAGAGCTTTGTTAATACTTTTAGCTATTGGAAAAGTTTCTCCTAAAATATATGTTGTGTCTAATGAAAAATTTTTTATACGAGAAAATATTTTTTTCGATTTTTTTTGTGCTTTTTCAAACCCTCTGCTAAAAAACACTTTGTTTTTTATTTCTTTATGCAGTAACTCAATTGAATCAACACCAAATAATGAAATGGAAACAGCGATAAAATCGTTTCCTTGATTAAGTTCCTCAATTACTTGATTGACTAAGAAAGTTTTTCCGCAACCCCATTTTCCTGTTAATAGAAGAGCACCATTATTTTCTCTTTGCGATATAAAAGCTCTAATTTCATCTACTGTGTTCATTACTTACCCTCCTGTGTTACTTTAGATTATAAAATATTATACACAATATTTTAAATTAACACAATGATAAATAATTACAAAAGAGGTTAAGCATTAGAAAAAATTGCTTAACCTCTTTGTTGTTTTAATAATA
>URWN01000067.1 GCA_900551615.1 uncultured Clostridium sp. | reverse complement strand
CAGTAAGAGCTCAGCTGGCTGTTTGTCATGTTACAGGAGCGACATTGGCAACTATATTAAAAACACAAAGGAATGCACACTCGAAACAGCTCGGGAAAAAGTAGAGACTTCAGTAAGAGCTCAGCTGGCTGTTTGTCATGTTACAGGAGCGACATTGGCAACTATATTAAAAACACAAAGGAATGCACACTCGAAACAGCTCGGGAAAAAGTAGAGACTTCAGTAAGAGCTCAGCTGGCTGTTTGTCATGTTACAGGAGCGACATTGGCAACTATCTCAGTGCAAAAAACACAGGGGTTTGATACTAAGGAACAAATAAAAGATTTACTGACTAGTATTTTGGATTACGAACCAAAAATTCAAGGTTTTGTTACGCAGTTGAACACCGTGCCAGAGTTACATGACGGTACCACCATAGAAAAGATGTATACAACGTTTATAATTACGTTCCAATTAGAGAGATAATATCTCTATTCAGGGAAGCCTATGGCTTCCCCCTTTTTTTATTACATCAACATCCCACCATCAACATTTAAAACTTGACCTGTTATATATGTATTTTCTTCACCAGCTAAAAAATAAACTGAATTTGCAATTTCTTTACTACTCCCCATTCTTTTTAAAGGTATTTGAGCATTTATACTTTCTTTTACATTTTCACTCAAAACAGATGTCATATCCGTATCAATGAAACCTGGAGCAACACAATTTGCTAATATATTTCTACTTGCTAATTCTTTTGCAATACTTTTTGTAAATCCTATTATTCCAGCTTTAGAAGCGGCATAATTGCATTGACCTGCATTCCCAGATACACCAACTACTGAACTTATATTTACAATTTTTCCTGTTCTTTTTTTCATCATATATGGTACGATACTTTTTGTAACATTAAATGTACCTCTTAAATTGATATTTATTACTTTTTCAAAATCTTCTGGTGTCATCCTTAATAACAAACTGTCCTTTGTTATTCCGGCATTATTTACTAATACATCTATTTTGTTAAATTTTTCTATGGCTAATTTTGCCATATTTTCACATTCTTCAAATTTAGAAACATCAGTTTTTATGAATAGTACTTCAATATTATATTTTTTAAATTCCTGCTTTAATTCTTCTAAATTTGTTCTATCTGATACATAATTTAAAACTAAGTTGTATTCATTTTGTGCAAATTTTATTGCAATTGCTTTTCCTATGCCTCTGGTACCACCTGTTATTAGTGCAACTTTTTTATCT
The DNA here is from genome assembly GCA_900551615.1 of uncultured Clostridium sp. Lineage (GTDB taxonomy): Bacteria > Bacillota > Clostridia > TANB77 > CAG-508 > CAG-269. Next base: position 2,249 of record URWN01000067.1, on the reverse strand, counting down.
TCCATTTTATTTTTCTCCTTCTTTTAAAATTTTGATTGCATTTTCTAAAGATTCTACATCATAAATGTTAATTGTATTGATGTTATTCAGTTCTTTTTTTATAAAGCCTGTTAATGTTTTTCCAGGTCCTATTTCTACAAATGTATCTACTTTTTCTTCTTCCATTAATTTAATAGCTTTATCAAATCTAACCGGACTAACAATGTGCTTTGATAATATTTCTACCATGTTATCTGATTCATTATAAAATGTTCCATCTATGTTTTTAATAACTTTTGTTGTTCCTTTTTCAAATTGAATTCTTTCTAAATCTTTTATGTATTCATTTTTGGCATTTTCTAATGCCTTTGTGTGGAATGGGCCACTTGTTTTTAATGTGACTACCTTTTTAGCACCATTTTGTTTAAAAATTTCACTTGCAAATTCTATTGCTTTTTTGTCTCCGGAAACTACAGTTTGATTTGAATAATTATAATTTGCTGGAACTATGAACATTCCTTTACTACTTAATTCGTTACATATATTTTCTATTTTTGTAGATTCTAAACCAATTATTGCAAGCATTGAATATTCACCTTCTGGTAATTTATGTTGCATTAAATACCCTCTTTGTTTTAATAATTGTATTCCATCTTCAAATTTTAATTTTTCGCTATATATAAGGGCTGAATATTCCCCTAAACTTAGACCTACGGATATATCTGCTTTTATTTTATTTTTGATTAAAATTGATAATATTGTCAAACTCATTGTAGCTATTGCAATTTGAGTATTTTCTGTTTTATTTAAATCGTCTCCTGTTTCTTCTATACTTTTATATTTATCTCCCAAGTAATCTTTTCTAATGCCATTAAAGCATAATGTTGCAATATCTATTCCTGTAATTTTAGATGCTTTTTGATATATATTTTTTACCTCTTCATATTTTTCATATAAATCTTTTCCCATTCCTACTTTTTGACTTCCTTGCCCTGGAAATAAAAATGCTATTTTCATATGTTAAACCTCCATTAAAATACTTCCTGTGTTCAATCCTCCGCCATATCCTAAAATTATTACTTTGTCTCCGTTTTGGAGTAAATTCTTTTCATACATTTCGTCAATGGCTATTGGTATACTTGCACAAAATGTGTTTCCTGTGTTTTCTATATTTGTATATATTTTTTTTATATCTATTTTTAATTTATTTGAAATTGATTTTATTATTTTTATATTTGATTGGTGTGGTATTATATATTTAATCTCATCAATATTTGTTTGGCTTTTATTTAGCAATTCATTTATATTTTTTACAGTTTCTGTTACTGCATATTTATATACTTCTTTACCATCCATATGTAATTTTTCATTCATATTATTTGTAAGTATTTTGCCTTGTTGTCCATGACTTTTTATATGGCTACTATAATATTTTTCCTCATTTGTTCCTGATATTATAATTGAACCTGCTCCATCTGATAATAAAATTGATGTAGATAGGTCTTTATCATCTATAAAATTTGATAATATCTCTGTTCCTACTATTAATGCCATTTTTGCTTTATTTGTTGTTATATAGCTTTGTGCTATGTCTAATGCATTTACAAAACCAGCACATCCAGCTAAAATATCCAAACACATACAATCTTTTATATTAAAATGTGCTTGAATTTTATATGAAATTCCTGGCATTAATATGTTTGTAGATGTTGTTGCAACTACAATCATATCTATATTTTTTATATTTATTTTTGAATTTTTGTTTATTAAATTTTCTACACTTTTTATTGCTAGTTCTTCTATATTGTTTTCTTTTGAGTAATACCTTGTTTGAATTCCTGTTCTTTTATATATATAATCTTGCGTCGTACCTAATTTTTTTGCAAGATAATAATTATCTATTTTTGTTTTTGGCAAATGCTTTCCTGTTGCTATAATTTTTATACTTTTCATTTTCACCTCTATATTATATTTTCTAAAGATTTTATAAGAATTTTTATAATTTTTTCTTTGTCAAATTCCTTTCCAGTTTCTTTATATAATGATGTTGCTATATTTTCTAGTTCTTTTGGAAATTCTTTTTCATTTACATTAAATCCTATACTTATTATTACATAATTTATTTTATTTCCTATTGTGTTACTTTCTGTTAATATACCACAAATTTTCTTTTTATTTAACATCAGGTCGTTTGGTTCTTTTATTGTTAATTTTATATTGTAATTTTCTTGCATAGTTTGTTTTAATATTTCTGCAATTTTTATTGTTAG
>URWN01000066.1 GCA_900551615.1 uncultured Clostridium sp. | reverse complement strand
TTTTTTAACTTTTAGGTTTTATAAAAATCTCATTTTTCGCCCTCTTGGCAATTCTTCTGTATTATACTATATTTTCCAGAAAAAGTCAAATTATAAAAGATACATATTCACCTATCTTTACAATATAATCAAAGCAAACATACACGATTTTTTATGTATTTTTAACTTCATATATCCTTTTTTGATAAAATAGTTTTAATCTTTTAATCAGGAGGTTAAATCAAAATGAAATTTAAAAGAATAAAAGATTTAAGAGAAGATAATGACAAATTTCAAAAAGATATAGCTCAACTTCTTGGAATTTCTCAACAATATTATTCAGAATATGAAAAAGGAAATAGAACTATACCAATAAACCATTTAATAACTCTAGCAAAATATTATAATACATCTATTGACTATATAGTTGGTTTATCTGATGAAAGTAATCTAAAAAAAAATAATATAAAAAGGTAAAAAGTCAACTTAAAATTAGCTTTTTACCTTTTTTATTATATTTCCATTTGACTTGCCAAAAATGTTGCAGCAGACTGTGCTACCTTTTTTTCAACTTCATTCATCTTAGTATTTGAATCTTTTGACATTAATATTACAGTTCCAATTGTATCTCCATTTGATATTATTGGATATACAATTTGTGATTTATTTTTTTTCTCATTTGTATCATTTTTTGTTATAGGCATTGCCATATCACTATTTTCTTTACTTGTATAAACTTCTTTATCTTCCATAAGTTTTTCAAGTTCTTGACTAACATCTTGTTCCAAAAATTCCTTTTTAGAACCTCCTGACACTGCAATTATAGTATCTTTATCTGTTATACATGCAATATGTCCTGTTGTTTTTGCCAGTGTTTCAGCATATCCTGTTGCAAATTCTGATAATTCCCCTATTGGAGAATATTTTTTTAATATTACCTGACCTTCTCTATCGGTAAATATTTCTAATGGGTCACCCTCTTTAATTCTTAAAGTTTTTCTTATTTCTTTTGGAATAACCACTCTACCTAAATCATCTATTCTTCTTACTACTCCAGTTGCCTTCATTTTTATCCTCCTTTAATTTCAAGTCTATTCTTATTATCTCAAAAGAGGAAATTTTTATACATTTTTATTTAATTTTTTTAAACAAATAGAACAGTGCTAATTAAGCCTGTTCTATTTTTTTTAATATATATCCTAAACTATTAGAAAATTCTTTAAGCATAACAATTTTTATTGATTGATCTTTTCCTTTTAAGTAGTCATCTATAACTTGTTTTAATTGCTTAATATTTTTCATTTCAGGTTCTATTTCTTTTGAATATTTTTCTGCTCTATTTAATAATTTTTCTTTTATTAATACAATGTCTTCATTACTTGCACATGAAATTCTTTGGAACAATTGATAAACATCATAATATTTAAATATTGGTATATTCATACACTCTCTGTCAAATTTTTCATAGAAGTTTTCCATACGCATTGGTATACATTTAAATATTTCTTCTGCTTTTTCTTTATACATTTTATCCAATAATTGAGAATTTAAACTATCAAAATGTTTTATTATATCATCCATATCTTCTTCTACTTGTTCAATTGCAACTTTGGATAATTCTTCTTCTACATTATTACAATATTGTGATTTTAATGAAGATAAGTTCATACCATTAAAAAATACACTTTTTAATGTTTTTATATCATATTCTATAAGACCTTTTCTAGAAAAATAGCTAAAATATGCATAAATTTTTACAATATCAATTAATTCTAATTCACCTTTTTTTACATTTTCTAGTACTTCTTTTATTATCTTATCAAACTCATCATCAGATATTTTCCAATATTCTTCTGTAAGAAGTCTTTTATATCCTGGTAAATTATCTGTATCAACTGTATTTCTTATTGTTTCCATATTTTCTTTAAACAATTTCATATCAAATATTCTAGTTCTTACATAATATTCTATAAATTTAAAAAATCTATATTCTGCCTTAAAATTATAATAATAATTACTATCAAACTCTTTTATATAAAATTGTCTGTTATCCATTAATGTCCTTGAAGATACTAATATAGATTTGTATTCTTCATTATCCTTAATGTTTATAAATTTATCTTTTGTTATTTTTCCCGCTTTTATTTCAAAAGAAATAGCTATTGTAAATATAAGCATTGTTTGCATTACTCTATTATTTGTATTTGGATAATTTTTTTCTACCATTTCATACACTTTTTGAAAATCATTTAATGCATGTTTTAATATTCTTAAGTTTCTAGTTCCGCTTCTTTCAAAAGTCAATATTATTAATCTTGTATTTTCCCTTAAAAATCTAATTAAATCCGGATTATTTTCATATCGCATTAAAATTCCATTTATAATATAATCAAATTTTGGTGCATATTCAAAAGTTTCACCTATCAACTTTTCTTTAATTCTCTCATAATCATTTGCCTTATCAAAAACATGCTCTATCTTATTTTGAATTTTTTCAACCATTGGTTTATCTGTTGTATTTAATTCTCCTTGTTTATCCAAAAGATAAGTTGCAATAAATGTTTTCATTTCCAAATTTGAACTCTTTAATTTTGTTGAAAGTTCTTTTTCATTACATATTATTATTGTTTTTATATGGTCATGTTCAACGAAGTTATTAATATAACCTAATATATCTATAACATCAACATTTGCTCTTTCCAAGTCATCAAAACACAATACTTTATCATCAGTAGAGAAAAAATCAGAATAGTCTATTTTGTCACCATTTTGTGTAACACCAAAAAAATTTGCCATATCTAATCCTGTCTTAGCATATTCTGGTATTGTCGTTTGTCCATTTGCATCCATGAACTTACGCAAATTCTTATCCATTAATTGTGTAGTTTCTATAAATATTTTTTTACTAATATCTTCCAAGTTAGATATACCATATAATGACATATAAATAGTTGTATATCTTTTTCCATTTAACTGCATTGACTCAATTTTTTTTCTTATTTTGTTATTCCAAAAGTGAGTTTTACCAACACCCCACTCACCATTTATCATTATTGCATAATCTGTATAATCAGACCTTACATAATCTAATATGCTCTCTACTAAATCTTCCATTTTTTACCTCCTAATTAAACTAGTGTCCAAAAGGGACGGTTCTTTTTGGACATTTCTAATTTTTCTTTTGCTATTTTAAACATTTATTTGTCAACTAATCTTTAGCTAATACTAAAACTCCTATTTTATTAGGTTTTGCCTGTTGTAATACTCTACTACATTCATTTACTGTACTTCCTGTTGTATAAATATCATCTATTAATAAAATACTCTTATTAGTTAGTATGCTTCCATTCTTCAAAGTATATACACCTTGTATATTATGTTGTCTATCTTCTTTGTTTAATTTGCTTTGTTCAATTATATTTTTTGTTTTAATTAAACAATTATTCACCAATTCCAATTTTATATTATTATTTGTTTCATATGATATCTGCATAGATATTTCTTTTGCTATTAATAAACTTTGATTATATCCTCTTTCTTTGTATCTTTTTTTACTTATTGGAACCGGTATAATTTTATCATATTTTTTTATATTTTCAAATATTTTTTTGTTTTTTAACAAAAAATTCACAAAAGTTTTATACATATATGATTTTTCATTAGATTTATAATCTAATATTAGTTCT
>URWN01000065.1 GCA_900551615.1 uncultured Clostridium sp. | reverse complement strand
TAAAACTCAAATACCAATTAATTCCATTTTGATTTTCTTTAATATAATTTTGTCTCTTTTGAAGTTCTTCAAAAGTTTTGGGAGCAGAAACAATAACAGGTTGCCCAGGCATCCAATTAGCAGCAGTAGAGCCTTTACTACAGTCAGCCATTTGTAAAGCCTGAATAGTCCTTATAATTTCAGGAATAAATCTACCAACATTCAAAGGATAAACAAAAATAGTTCTAACAATTCCCTTATCATCAATAATAAAAACATTTCTAACAGTTTCTGTTGTACTTACATCATTTGAAATCATACCATATTTTCTGGCAATTTGACCATTTCCGTTGTACACACTGGCGTCCCAGTATGTTCAAGTTTCAAGAATTGAAAAACTTGAAACAAAAATATATATTTTTTATTAATAAAATGATATAATGAGAAAAATTTAATAAAGGGGAATGAATTAATAAAATGTTAAATGATAATAAAAAAATAAAAATGTTTTATATAAGTCTATGTATTTTAGTATTATTAATTTTAGTAGGAATTTACTTTATCTTTTTTAATCAGCAAAAGAACAATAATAATAAAGAGAACATAAATGAAAATATAGAATCTAATCAATTAGAAAATAATAATAACATAATAGAAGAAACAGAAGTAAAACATACAAAAAATTATAGTAGTGAGACTAAAATTGCCTATCAAAACGAAAATGATAAAGAAAATAGTACATTTGTATATTTGAATGAGAATAATAAAAATGATTATAAATGGAATGATTACATATTTGAAAATAAAATAATTTTAACAACTATGCCAGACATTGATTTTACACAATTTGAAGAATTGGAAGAAAATTTTTATACTTTAAAGATAACCGATAGTAAAATCTATAATGAATTTGCAGAAAAATATAATTTTAAAAAGCTAAATGAAAGTGATTTTGATAATATTTTTGCACAAATTATTGTTATGAAAGATACTGATAGTTTAATAAAATATGGGGATGTAATAAAAGGAGAAGAATTTATAGCAGACGGTAATGTAAATTATACTTTACCTGTATCAAAAGGTGGAATAATTGATACATCAGAACCTTTTAAATCTTCTTGTATAATAGCTTATCTTCCAAACTATATGATGAGTAATGATTATTTTGATGTAATAGTACAAAACGAAAAGATAAAAGTAAATAAAGAAACTGCACTAAATACAGCTAAAACTTATTTGAAAAATTTAAAATATAAAGGATGTACTAATTTTTCTCATCTAAATTATATTAGAGTTGTAAAAGCATATAAAAATGATTTCTTGAGCATAGATGATAAAGAAAATCCTAAGGAAGATACCAATAAAAAATATACTGTTTGGAAAGTATTATCGTATTCTGAAGAAGATCCTTGTACTTCAGCTATTTTATATATTGATGCTAATACAGGAAAAATAATTGGTGGAAAAATAAATTATGCAACGGATTAGTTCTCAAATATCAAAAATTATATGGTTTATAATAGTTGCAAATAATGCAAAAAAATAAAATATTAAGATGTTTTGGAGATAAAATAATGGAAAAAATAAAAAAATATATTCCGAAAATTATATTATTAGATACTATACTTTATACACTAATAATGGTTGCAGTATATTTTATATTATCTTTCTTTAAATTAATGTTTAGAGAATGGATATATATAGTATCCGCTATAATAATTATAGGTGGTTTTGTTGCTGGTATAATACAATTAGTCTTAAAAATAAAGGAAAATGTTTTGAGAAATGTTTTAATAGGAATAGTTATTATTTTATTGTTACTATTAACTCCAGCAATTTTCTTTTTAGGAGCATTTAGTTATACGCCTGAACATATTGTCAGAAAAGATGGAAAGAATTATGTAGCATATGTAAATGGATTTTTAAGAACATATGTGTCTTATTATGATTATAAAAACATATTTGTAGTCGGAAATCAAAAAAGAATAGAAGAAGACTATGGTAAAGGTGGATTTGATCCAATAGAAAATAAATTTGGAAACAAATATGATGTTGAAATGACCACATATTATGACAAAGATGGAAATGTTGTTAGTAGAGAAAATACAAAATCAGATAATCAAATACAAGAAACAGAAATAGAAAATATTACTAATAACATAGAAGAAACTTATAATGGAATTATAACTAATGTAAATTCTAATAGTATTGTTTTTGAAGATAAGTCAAGAAATAAAAAATATTCTATTGATGTAAATAGTTCTTTGAATTTTATAAATGGAAGAACAAATGAAAAAGTATATTATGATGAAATGAAAATTGGATATTACATAGATACATATACATATAAAAAATCAAAGGCAATTAGCATATTAAGTAACATAAAGGGAGAAACGTTAAGAAAAGAATTGATTAAAAACTTAACATTAGAAGGTTCACCTTATTTAACAGTTTCTCCAATAGGTACAAATATAGAAATAATAAATAGTAATAAAGCAATATTAACTATAACTTTTGAAGATTTACTACCTGATTATAATGTAGATGGTGGAAAATTTGAAATGAAAGTAGAAATAAATCCTAATACAGTAATAGAGCGTAAAAGCGGAAGGAATAAGATAGAACAATTAAAAAATGCAGATTTAAGTATTATAAAAATAAGACTAGACAAAAATACTATTAATAACGAAATTCCTATTGCTACATATTTTATGTCTAGTGATGGAAATTAAATATATAAATAAAATATCGAATTGCAGGAGGAAAATATTCCTCCTTTTTTTGATAAATTAAAAAAAAGTGTTACTTTTTCTGTAATTTTATCAATATATAAATGTAAGATATCTTAAAATATAAAAAGGAGTTTAGATCTAAATTGAATAGTTGTAAAGAAATAAAGTATTATATAAAAAATAATGAACTTGATTTAGAAAAAATAATAAATGAATATTCATCTTATACTGCTACGATTATAGATAATATGGCAAGAAATAGTTTGAATGATGAGGATAAAGAAGAAATAGTTTCTGAAGTATTTTTTATATTATGGAAGAATAAAAACAAACTAAATGTTAATAAATACTTAAGTTCATATATTGCAGGAATAACAAGAAATGTAGTAAAAGAATATTTAAGAAAAATCAAAATTAATTTTAATATTTCTGATTATGAAAATAGTTTATATAATTATGATAAAATTGACCTTCTTGATGAGAATGTAGAAGAAATTAGTAAAATAGAAGAGAAACTAAAAAATATGAAGAAAATTGATAAAACAATATTTTTAGATTTTTATTATTCTTCTAAATCAATAAAAGATATAGCTAAAGAACAAAAGATTTCTGAATTTTGTGTAAAGCAAAGGCTATACAGAATTAGAAATAAAATAAGAAAAGAGGAAAATTAAATGGATAATAATAAGATTTTTGAAAAAGTTAAAATGAAAATAGCTATATCTAATGTAAAAGAGGAGGATATAGTTATGAATAAAAGAAAATTAAATATAGGAAAAGGTATAGGAATAGCAGCATGTGTTGTTCTTTCAACGACAGGAGCTGTATTGGCTACAACACAAATCTTTAATAAATTTGGGGCAAATAGTAGTGATGGTATTCAAACTGCTATTGAAAATGGATATTATAGTGATATAAATACAGAATACAAAGAAGCAAATGGAATTAGTACAAGTATAGAATCATTTTTGATAGATAATGATAATTTTGATATGAATTTTAATATAAAATTTGATGACAGTTATAGTTTACAAGATATGTTAGCAAATGATGGAAGAATAGATATAATGGATTTAAAAGTAGTAAATGAAAAAAATGAAAAAGTTTTTGCAACAAGAGAACTTGAAACTGAAGAAATAATTGCGTTACATTTGACAGAACAAGACGCAAGAGATAAATATGATAGTTATAATGGTTCATATAGTGAAACAAGTCAAAAGGTAAATGATAATGAAATTAAATATTATTTAACAGCAACAGGAAATCCAGTAGAATTTCCTACATCTCAAAAATTAAAAGTAACATTTAATAAAATAAGAAATAGCTATTGGGAAAAAGGTAAAGAAAAATATAGAGTTTATGAAGGTGAATGGAGTTATGAAATAGATGTACCAAGTAAAATGGCACAATCTAATATAGTTCAATATAAATTAGTTTCTATTAGTGATGAAAGTTATAAATTTGATAGTGCTAGAGTTTCAAATACAGCATTTAAAATTTATTTAAGTAATTGCAATGGCATTGCTCATAACGAAAATGAATGTGTTGAGACATCTGACGGAAGAAAATTTTATCCAGCAGGTAGATCAGATGGAGATGGAATGATAAGTGTTAAAGAAGATGGAGTCGTAAGATATTATAATACATTTAATTTAACAAATTATGATGCGACAGATAACTTAAAAGTACATTTGTTTAAAGAAAATGGAGATGAGATAATTGTTGAATTAACAAAGGAAAGATAGTTTAATAAAAAAATTTAGGCAGATAATTGATTGAAAATTATCTGCTTTTATGATATAAAAAAGACAAATAGTAATTTTTTGTTATGATTGGAGGAATTTAAAATGAGAAAAATATGGAAGGAAATAACAATATTATTGATACAGTTATTTATGTTTTACATTTTTCCT
>URWN01000064.1 GCA_900551615.1 uncultured Clostridium sp. | reverse complement strand
ATCTATACATGTATATTGATAATAATTTATATCTTTTGTCATTCCTTCTGTTTTGCATTCTTTTGGTACATATTTTACATCTATTTGCCATTTTTTTCCTATCTCTGTTGGTGTATGATATTTTTGATTATGTTTCTTTGATGTTCCTTTTATTTCTGGATTATTATAATATCCTATTTTTCTTAATACTCTATATAATGATGCTGGTTTTCTTGTATATCCTTTATTTATTTTTAACTTATACCATATTTCATTTAATGTTATATGTGGATTTCTTTTTATTAAATCTTTTATCCATTTTATTTCTGTTTCTGTATGTTCTTTTGGATGCTTACTTAATGGCCTATGTGACTTATCTTCTAAACTCTCTTTGCTTCCATCATATTTTTTATTCCATCTCCATAATGATGTCCATGATATATGATATTTTCTACATACATATCCTATATCATTGCAATTTCTATACATTTTTACTGCATTTTCTCTTGTTTTTATTTCATGTGGTAAATATCTCTTTATATTTTTTTGATTTTGTGTTATAATTTTATTCATAAGTGATTCAAGTCCTTTCGTATAATTTTTATTTTGTCAATTCAATTATACTACTTGAATCACTTTTTTTCTATATTTTTTGTTTCACATCAATTGTAACACTACATTATCTGCCACTTATTGTATTGTTTTTAATCTTTTTCAATAAAAAACTTATTAACTGTACTTATAAATAAAATCAAATAAGAAATTGATACTAAAAATCCGCCTAAAACATCACTTGTATAATGCACGCCTAAATAAATTCTACTTACACCGATGGTGCAAATCAAAATGCTTAAAAGTACAATTGAACTCCATTTAATGTATTTATTTTTTACATATTTATAAATCAAATATATAAGATATCCATAAAATGCCATACTTACCATAGAATGGCCTGATGGAAAACTGTACCCCGTTTCTTCGATTATTCTAAATTCAGTAGGACGTGGTCTTTGTAATATTCTTTTTAACAATTGATTTAATACAGTAATTATTACTAAATTCGAAAATATGGATAATCCTATTTTTTTATTTTTTATTAATATAAACAATATTACTGTCAATGTAATTAAGAATATGGCTCCACCAAAGTTTGTAATAAATTTGGCTATTGGCGTTGCAAAATCTGATATTAAAAATGTTGATATTATTTTATATCCAATTATATCTCCATTCATTATTTCTTTATTGAATACATCTTCTGCTAATGCTAAAAATCCGATTAGTGCAATAAATAACACAAGCCATTTAAAGTTTTTCTTCATAAATTCTTTTGCTTTTTCTTTCATTTTAAATAATGTCCTCCTAAAAAATTTCTTTATATATTAATGAACTAAACTTTCTTTAAAAAATATTGTAAATGTAGAGTCTTTACCTTGTTTGCTTTCTAACTTAATTTCTGCACCATTCATATTTGCAATTGATTTTGCAATGGCAAGTCCTAAACCAACTCTATCAGTTTCTTTGTTTCTTGATTTATCAATTCTGTAAAATCTATCAAATATATTTTGTATTGCTTTTTCATATCCTTGTTCTCCATCATAGCAAATATCTACTTCATATCCTTCATGTTTTAACTCAAGATTTATAAAGTCTGCCATTTGCTTTTCGTCTTCTACAATTAATATTTTTGCCATCTCCAACCTCTCCTTAGATATTATACTTTTTTATATTTATGTCAAATTTATATTTTTAACTATTCTCTTTATTGGCTAATTTTCTTTTTGTAACTTCCATTCCTAGAATTAATAGCCCACCAATTATAAAGTACACAATGCCAAATGTACTAAATGATAATGGTTCTTGTGGTACTTTCAATGTTGTTGCTCCCATTATAATAGCATAAATTGAACCGATCATCAATCCTATTATTAAATAAATTGTTTATGATCTGTATTTTTCTAATACCTTTTTTACTACTTTTATAATAAGTGCAATTCCTGCTATGAATACATAAATGAATAATCCTATATTTGGACTCGTTATGTCTATGTTTGCTCCAATTCCTGTTTGTGGGTTAAAATATGTTATTGCAGATACTATGATTATTTCTATAAGTGTAAGTATTAAATTTTTGTATGTTTCTTTTATATTTTCTTTTTCTTCTTTTATTATCAATGGTATGGCAAATATAATGAATCCGATAAATAGTGAACTATGAATTTTAAAAAAATGATTTCAATTAAATTTTAATAATGAAAATAAAAATTGCTCAGCTACCAATTGATAGCTGAGCTGAGAAAATCATTTATTAGCACCGTTTTTTACTGGTCTTTATAAATTTTCTCCTGTTCACAAAGATACGCAATAAGTATGACAAGGTTACATGAATTCTTTGAATTGTCCAAACTTTCAACCAGTTCAAGTAAACTTTCTGCTGTTAATTCGTTTGTTGAAGGATATCGAATTACTGTACGCCAAGATACCAAAGAGTTCCCGCTTTTAAGCATAATCTCAAAATTATCATCTTGTGTATAGCAATATTCTGTACATCCATCTTTCCACCTTTTTACATCATAGCCTTTTGTAACAAGCATTTCTGGTGTATACAGCACCAATCCACTGTCTAAATTGACAGCTGTAATGTCACCGACTAATTTGGCTATTTTTACTAAGAGTTGTACAAATTTGTCCTTGTATGCTTGGATATTTTTTTCTTTACAATTCGGAGCTTCTGGTTCCTTTTCTGAATAGAAATTGCAATCATATGTCCAAATTGTATTTGTATTATTGTGTCCACAATAATGTTCTTCAAGTTGTTTATTTTGAATTACTTTAAGATTATAACCATTACTGTGTTCAGACTCTTTACCGATCCATACTCTACCACCGTCATCTAACTTCTCAGAATAGTATTTAGCCCATAAGCGAGTACCAAACAGCTCATTTGCTACTGGTTTTGCTAAAGTTACACCCAGTGTTTCCATAATTATTTCATCTGGAATATTAACATTTAATGGATAAAATAACTTAATGCTATTTCCCAGCCAACAAGTCCATAAACCTACAATTCCATTTGTTGTCTCAATAACCATGTTCCATCCAATTTGCATAATCAAATCCTCCTAATTAGTGTTGTAATTTTCCTCCTGTAAAAGCAATGCATTAAGGCATCTGCGCCATATTGTTTTTGTTTAAGATGACGAAGTTTGTTAATAAGTTTGATCGCATTGTCAGTAATGCGTTTTTCTTGTTCTTGGGTAAAATCTAAGGTTTTAAGCAAGTTATCTACTGCCGTTTTCTCATCTAAGCGATAGTTTTCGGTGATGAGTTGTCGTTCAGGACGGTAGGTTTTAGAAAGTTGGAAGGACATAGTAATCACCCCTTGTTGCTTTGTTACAAGATTGTTAATGAACATAAAATCAACAGAGGGAAAAGTAAATGCTTTTTTCTCGAATTTGTGAATCACCTCACAGAATTGTGTGGAAATAATGTAAAATTCACGAAAATACTGAATAAATAGCAATATTTTTTAGTTTTTGAAGAAAATAGAAAGGCAAATTTGAGAAGAATCGCCTGATTCTTCTCAGAAAGATGTTAATAAGATATTACTCGATACCAATAATCTTATGAGTTTGAAGGCTTAACTGCCATTTAGGTTTATTAGCACGAATATTTAATTGACCTAATTGAGTGATAGTTTCTAATAAATTCATTTTGCCATCATGCCCATTAAGCATATGTGCTATATCAAAACTGAATTCTTTTGCAATTTTAAACATTTGCTAGTCCTTTTTCTGCTAAGTATTCGTTAAGCCCTTTTTCTAGCTCAATTGCATGACGTTGTCCGTATTGAAAGGTCAGTACTTCGACATTTTCTTTGCCGAATTCTGCGATGATCTGAAATAGGCAAGTTGTAGAGTCTTAGCCGCCTGAAAAAATCACAAGGGCTTTTTTATTTTGTTGCATAAACATCCTTAGTTTTGTTTTCTAGTCAAATATTGACTAATCGTGGGAAGGTTTCGAACCACGGAAAATGAAGAGAAAATAAGCGGTCAAATTTTTTTGGACGTTTTATTGTTGCACTTGCTCCAAGCAATGTTTGATTGCGTCAGGAATTGAGCCACCGTGGTTTTTATTGGGAATGGAAATAAACTCCACAGAATTGCCTTGTTTTTCCAATATTTCCGCCAATTGATGCGCATTGATTGTTCGCATTTGTTTCCGTTGATTAATACGCTGTAATTGTTCTTCAGTGATATTCGGATCCTGTTCAGGATGTTCTTCGTAATAGCCTAATGTAATCAAAATATGTGATGGTTTTTGGCTAATCCAAGGTTCATTTTGAGGTAAAAATGAGCCATTCCCCCACCAGAGAGACGGGCTTGCCAAGGTGTAATGTTGAAATAAATCCGGTTGATGGAAGAGCACGTATAATCCAAACAACCCACCAAAAGAATGACCAAAGAAATATTGTTTTTCCTTATTGATATCGAAATGCTGCTCAATATAAGGCTTTACGTCTTGTTTAATAAAACGTAAAAAATCGGCAGCTTTTCCTCCTTTGGCAAATTCATTGCCTTCTGCAGGAAAAGTGTAATCTCTCGTGCGCTCTTCAATCGCATAAGCTTTATCAGATACATAACCGATACCCACAATAAGGGGGAGAGGTTTGTTAGGATTGACAGCATTTACCGCT
>URWN01000063.1 GCA_900551615.1 uncultured Clostridium sp. | reverse complement strand
TATTTTTCTGCACATAATACTATTATAAAGTTAATAATAGTTGAGCAAAGAGTATTAATAGATTATTTTTAGTTTATTAATATTCGAGCAAAGATATATAATAGTGTTTTAAAATATTATTATATGTCGGTGATAAGAATATATTATGTGTTTGTAGGCTATATTTATTTTTCTATTTATTAATATATGGTCAAATTATATGTAATATATTCGAGCTAAGATTATTTGTATATCTAAAAATTTTAGTAGTGGTTATTATTAGTCCCTCGCTTGGATGAATATAGTTACTTATGGTGTATCTATAGTCGAGCGAATGATTAATATGTGTGGTATTAAGCTTATTTATATAGCAATATATATTAGGTTGAAATATTATATGTATTAGTTTTAGTAGAGATTATTATTAGCTTTATGATTAATGGCAGGTTGTTTTTAATAACCTGCCATTAAATTTAAAATTTTACATAATTTTTTTGTACCTTTAACCAAACAATTTATTAACATTAATCAATAATTAAAAAAGTTGTCAAAAAGGGGCGTCCCTAATGACAACTTTTAATTTTATATATCCAAATTTTGTACATATTTTGCATTTTGTTGAATAAATTCTCTTCTTGGTTCAACTTCATCACCCATTAATAAGGTAAATGTTTCATCAGCTTTAATTGCATCATCCATAGTTACTTTTACAAGAATTCTTGTTTCTGGATTCATAGTTGTTTCCCACAATTGTTCTGGGTTCATTTCTCCTAGACCTTTGTATCTTTGTAAACCTAATTGGTCTCTAGAAATGCCCTTTTTCTCTAACTCTTCATATGCCTTTGGTAAATCTTCATCAGTATAACAATATACATCTTCCATACCTTTTTTAGATAATTTATATAGAGGTGGTTGTGCTAAAAATACATTTCCATTTTCTATTAAAGGTCTCATATATCTGAAGAAGAATGTTAATAATAATGTTCTGATATGTGCACCATCGACATCGGCATCTGCCATTATAATTACTTTTCCATATCTTATTTTTGTAATGTCAAAATCTGGTCCTATTCCTGCACCAACTGCTAAAATTACTGGATTTAATTTATCATTTCCATATATTTTATCAGCTCTTGCTTTTTCTACATTTAACATTTTACCCCAAAGTGGTAATATTGCTTGGAATTTTCTGTCTCTTCCTTGTTTTGCACTTCCTCCAGCAGAGTCTCCTTCGACTATGTATACTTCGCATTCTTCTGGATTTTTACTACTACAATCAGCTAATTTTCCTGGTAATGTAGCTGTTTCAGTAGAAGCCTTCTTTCTTACTAATTCTCTAGCTTTTCTTGCTGCTTCTCTAGCTCTTGATGCACTTACACATTTTTCTAATATTGCTTTTGCAACTTTAGGATTTTCCTCTAAGAATGTTGCTAAAGCATCGTTTACCATACTTTGAACTACACCTGTAACTTCACTATTTCCTAATTTTGTTTTAGTTTGTCCTTCAAATTGGGGTTCTTTTACTTTTACTGAAACTACAGCTGTTATACCTTCTCTTATGTCTTCACCTTGTAAGTTTGCTTCTTTTTCTTTTATTATGTTATGGCTTCTTGCGTAGTCATTAAATACTTTTGTTAATGCTCTTTTGAAACCTTCTAAGTGTGTTCCACCTTCAACTGTATTTATGTTATTTACGAATGTATAAATATTTTCATTATATGCTGTTGTATATTGTATTGCTATTTCTACTGGTACTTCCCCAGCTCTTTCTATGTAAATTGGTGTTGGATGAATTTTTTCTTTGTTTTTATTTAAAAATTCTACAAATGAAATTAATCCACCTTCATAACAAAACTCTGCTTTTTTAACATTTTCTGAATTTCTTGTATCCTCTAATGTGATTTTTAATCCTTTTGTTAAAAATGCAATTTCTCTTAATCTTTTTTCTAGAACTTCATATTCATAATTTAAACTTTCGAAAATAGTATCATCTGCTAAAAATCTTACTAATGTTCCAGTTTTTTTAGATTCTCCTATTTTTTCTAGTTTTTGAGTGGTTTTTCCTTTTTCAAATTTCATGTTATAGATTCCACCATCTCTTTCAATTGTGACTTCAGTCCATGCGGAAAGAGCGTTTACAACTGAAGCACCAACTCCGTGAAGACCTCCAGATACTTTGTATCCACTATCTCCACCAAATTTTCCACCAGCATGAAGTACTGTATATACGGTTTCCGCAGTAGATATATGTGTTTTAGGATGTATTTCTACTGGTATTCCTCTACCATTATCTTGAACTGAAATTATATTTCCTGGTTCAATTTTAACATTTATTTCAGTACAGTATCCTGCTAATGCTTCATCTACACCATTATCTACAATTTCATATACCATATGATGAAGACCTCTAACTGAAGTGCTTCCTATATACATACCAGGTCTTTTTCTTACAGCCTCTAGTCCTTCCAATACTTGAATTTGTTCTGCTCCATATTTATGATTGTACTTTTCCATTTGTCTTCCTCCTATTTTTTTATTTTAGAACTTTTCCGTTAGACACATTATATTCCAAATATTTTAAATTTTCAATATCTAATTTTTCAGTTCCCGTAATAATTACTTGTGTTCCTTCAATATTCTCTAAAAAATTTTTTCTTCTTGTTCTATCTAGTTCAGACATAAAATCATCTAATAATAAAATTGGATATTCCCCTATTTCATCATATATAACTTGAAGTTCTGCTAATTTTAAAGAAAGCATTGCGGTTCTATTTTGACCTTGTGAACCAAATATTTTTATTTCTTTCTTATTAATATATATCACAAAATCGTCTCTATGTATACCCTTTGTTGTAAATCCTTTAATAATATCTAATTTTCTTCTTTCTTTTAATAATTGTAAATATTTTTCCTTGTTATCACATTCAGTTATATATTCTAATTCTATTTGTTCTTCTCCATTTGTTATATTTTTATGAATTATGTTTATTTTTTTTATTATTTTTTCAATAAATTCTTTTCTATATTCATATATTTTTACTGCATATTCTGCTAATTTTTCATCCCATATTTCTAAAAGATTTTCGTCTTTATGTTCCTCTTTAATTTGTCTTAAGTATTTATTTCTTTGTTCTATTGTTTTTAGATATAAATTTAAAATATGCATATAGTTAGGTCTTAATTGACTTATCATTATATCTAAAAATCTTCTTCTATTTTGTGGGCCACCTTTTAATATGTTAATATCATCTGGTGTAAAAATTACAATATTTAAATTTCCTAATAATTCACTTAATTTTTTTATTTTTATTCCATTTAAATATATATTTTTTTTATTTCCTATTTCTATTTTTATTTTTCCATCTCTATCTGATTTTTCATATTCAATTTCAACAATTGCATTTTTTTCATTTAATTTTATCATTTCATTATCTTTTTTTGCTCTAAAAGATTTTCCTAAACTGCATAAAAAAATTGCTTCTATTATATTAGTTTTTCCTTGTGCATTTTTTCCATAAAAAATATTTATATTTTTTTCTAGATTAATTTCTTCTTGATTATAATTTCTAAAATTTTTTATTTTCCCGTTTCTTTTAAGGTGCAGGCGTGGTAGAATACGGCTGTATGAGAAGGGCCCTGTGCGCGCGGGGCCGATCAAAAAACGAAAGGATGAAGATCACATGAAAAAATTTCTCTCCTTGCTATTGGCTATGACGATGGTGCTGAGCCTCACCGTCGTGCCTGCAAGGGCGCACGATGGCCCGTCGGTTGGCGGAGACCTTTCTATCACCGCGACTGATACAACGAGAGGCGCGACGAACGTCACCTTTACGTTTACTGGTAATCCGTCAGTTACGGGGGAAAGCGGAGCCGTTACTATCACTAATACTGCTTACAGTTGGAACATTGGCTCCTATCTTAGTGGTTCAGCCGGCACGGAAAGCACAACGAATGCGCTGACTGCTGAAACCAAAACAGCCGCAACTACTGTGTCTTGCAACGTGCAACTTACCTATACCGTTGCTGGAAGTGAAGAATCCAAGCAGGTTTCGACAACAGTCACCAGTAATTCCTTTGCAATCGCAGATGCTATTCTTGACAAAGATATCTCCACTGTCATCTTCAAAGGCCGTGGTTATAGCTATGCGCACAACACAGCAACCGTTTATTATGATGCCGCCGAAGCAGATGCCAGCAGCGGTACAAGCGCCCTTGCAGATAAGACTAACTGGGGCGTGAACGCCTCTGGTGTGACGGTTGATAACGTTTCTGTTAGTGGTTCCAACGTTTCCTTAACCCTTAAAAAGCAGGGGTGCGCCGATAAAGTTATTACTGTTACCGCAACTCAACTGACTGCGCCTACCTCCGTCAGTGCTTCACCTGCAACTGGTGCAAAGACTGGCACTAAGGTCGAGTTTACCCTTAACGCTACTACGAGCAGCAACACCAAGATCACTTGGACTTACAAAGCATCGGATGCCTCTAATGCAACTGCATTCACTCCGACCAAGAACACCACTACGAATAAATATGAGTGGATGATTCCCGATTCTCTTGAAACTAAGACTTACACGATTACCTGCTCTTTGAGCGAAAGCGGTGCTGCAAACACTGCCGTCAGCAAGTCTGTTGATATCAGTGTTAAGAAGGACACCAATAAGTTCAATTATAATCCGAATGTTGCGGCAACGCGCGGTTCGACGGTCAATCTTTCCCTTACGTTTACGGACGAGAAGGGCAACAAGATTGAAGGTGCTCTCAACAACGTAAATTGGAATATCACGTCCGGCACCGGTGCAACCCTTGGCATGAAGCAGGTTTCTACGGACGGCAAGATCGCGTCCAACACGCTGACGATTCCGAGCAACGCCAGCAGCAGCAGCTACACCGTGACGGCAACGTTTAATGTCGGCGGCAAGGACTATGTTGCCACTTATACCGTTACCGTAAAGAGCCTGACCGCTG
>URWN01000062.1 GCA_900551615.1 uncultured Clostridium sp. | reverse complement strand
TTTTGCCATTAGGACATACAAAGTAATCTCCTGTTTCATCGTAAAAGAGATTCTCATTGCGGTAAATATCATTCTTGTATTTTCGCTTTTTGCTAATCTCATAATCGGCAGGCTTGATATATGCATTTTGTTCTTCCGAGATATTTTTCACGGTTTGTATTACCTTTGAATTCATCAATAGAAAGAGCGACAGGAAGTTTTTTAGGAGAATATGAAACGAAATCAAATATTCTGATAACAGTACTAACAGAGAGGTTAACCTCTCTGGTAATAGATGAAAATGAAGTTACTTCCCTTAATCGGTCAATGATATATGTCGAAAGCCTGTTAGTCATACGGTGATAACGAGGAAGAAACGAGTTGTTTTCAGCAAAGCGCTTACCGCAAGAACAACGGTATCTTCTCTTTTTAAGATGAATAAAACATTTCTTACCAAAAGCAGGAATATCCTTGATAACTTGTACACGATAATCGTGTATGGTATTAGTTATTGCATTACAACACGGGCATTTGTGATGCTTGCGTTTTAGTTGACAAAAAATATGTATTTTATTATCTGTGTTTTCAATATTTTTTATTTCAAGACCTTGCAAACCTGTTAATTTTTCGATACAATTAGTAAAGAGCATATTTGACATCCTTCAAAATAGTTGTTTAGTCACTTTCATTTTATAGGATTTTTTTCAAATATGCTCTACTTTTTTACTTTTTATTATTTTTATTTTTTGTAGGCTCTATTTGTTGCTACCCCAACTTTTATTATAGAGCCACAAATTTTAAATTAATTAGAAAAAAGAATTTTATTTCTTGTAGAATTCCGATAATTTAATACAAATTTCTTAAAAGTATTAATAAAATCATAAAAAAAGTTATTGAAAAAAGTCGAATGTTATGTTATATTTAGTAACGTGCAAAAGGAAGGGTGACCATTATGGACGCAATTAATAACATTTTATATAGCATTACAGCGAATATTATATATGATATTGCAAAATCAATTAATGATAAAGTTTTCATAAAAAGAGAACAAAAAGATTATTTTGATAATGAAATAAAAAAGATTAAGGTGCCGGAAGAATTTTTGTTATTAGCTGAAACGGGGATATTAGAAAAAATCAAAAACACTCCACAAATAGTCGATATGATACAAACTTACACACTTTATCAAGTTGGAATAAGCACAAATACATCACTTAATTTTAAAGAATCTAGTCCTAGCTCTGAAAATGAATTCTTAAATGAATTATCAAATAAAATTTATAAATTATATGTACAGAACGAATCCTTGAGTTCAATTTCTCAATTACAAATTAATAAATATCTTAAATATATTACTAACAATGTTAAAGCTATTATATTCAATGGATTAGATCAATCTAATAAATCAGAACTTATTTTAATAAGCAGTCGAATGAACTTTTTATATAATAACATAAAACAAGAGCTTAACGATTTTAGAAAATTTTTGACACAAAATAATACTTTTAAGTTCGTCGCACAAAATAATAATTTTTTACAGATAAAAGATGAATATCATAATATATTGAAATCTAAAAATTCTGAAGCCCATATATATTTATTGGACAAATTTCAATTTGATAGATTTTATGTACCACCGATACTAAAAAATACTAACATTGTTAATTTGTCTTTTGGCAAAAAAATTATATCTAAAGACTTGATATACTTTAAGGAACCTGAAACTGAATATATAGAAACTATAAAAGATGATATTGTAAAATACAATCGTTTTGAATATAATATTATGCTCAACAATATATATACTGACGATTACTCTAAAGATCATTCAAATGATTGGAAACACATATTTGATAATAACAATATAGTATATATTACAGGTGGTGCTGGATATGGAAAATCTTTATTTTTACAAAAACTAATTAATGATTTTTCTGATTTGAATATTTTTAAAAGTGATGAATATTTGATAATAAGAGGTGAATTAAAATCGTTTTACCCAAACAACGCAGACTCTCCTATTTCTGTTGAAAGATTTCTGCAAAATAGTATGAAGTCTAGTACTTTGATGGATGAATCAAAAATTTCGCTTGAGTTAATAAGACATTATTTGCAAATGGGTAGGTGTATTATATTATTTGATGCTTTGGATGAAGTTGAAAAGACAAAAAGAGATGAATTACATGAAACATTAATATCTTTTCTGAAAAATCAAAATCCAAATAACAAAATATGTATTACTTCTAGAGATAGAGGATTTATTCCAGAAAATGATGTTGAGGTGTTGGCGATTCAACCACTTAATGATAAACAAATAGAAAAATATGTAGACAATATAATATCATTAGGAAAATTTGAAAAAAATGATAAAGATACATTTATGAAACAAACTAAAAAATTAATTGATAAAGGTTTCTTAAATAGCTTTTTGGTTTTATCTTTATTAGTGAACATTTATAAATCTGAAAAAGAATTGCCTGAAAATAAACTGGAATTATATCAAAAATGCTTTGAATATATTTCTAACAAACGAGAAAAGGATAAAACTGTTAATAGGTATAATTGGGGGAAAATTGCTCCATTAATGAAGGATAATACTTTTATGGAATTAGCTGATATGTGTTTTCCAAATAATACCCCAGTGGATAAAAAAGTCATTTTGGAAAAATTATTAAAAATTTATAAATCGAAATATGATAATGAGGTTAGTACCGAAAATGCTATTGAAGAATTTATAAAATTCTGTTCTGACCGAACAGAGTTGTTCGTTCCCGCTTCGGAAGAAAATAAATTCAAATTTTTCCATCGCTCGTTTTTCGAATATTTTTACTCTCAATATATATTTGTGCGATTTAACGACGAAAATGATATTTTGGAAAAACTTATGTTATTTGATGTTGACTCAGAAGTATTTGAATTGACAGTTGCAATGTTAAAACAAAAATCAGAAGAAAAATACCAGAAGATAATTGAACTTATGTTTATAAAAGCAAAGGAAGAATTAAATGATAAATATTCTAATTTTAATGTATTTAATATATTAATTTTGTCTATGCAAGTTGTCGATGATGTTATATATCGTAATGATTTTATTGATTTGTTAATCAAATACAAAGAAAAAATAGTAAAAAGCATGAATAAAATACACAATAGCGATATAATTTTTGAACTAATTAAAAGAGATAAATTGTATTGTAAAAAAATTTGTAACAGTTACTATAATGAAGCTATGATATCTGTTTTTTCTATCCTTTTAAATATAAACTTTAATAATAATAATATATGGAGGGATAAAAATATTTCGTTTAAGCAAATATTTCAACACGCATTGCATTTAAGTGAAAAATCTTTTTACACTAATCTATTTATTGAAAATGTGGATATTACTGGTGAATTAAACAAACTCGACAATAATAAAATTGACAACATATGCAGAAATGCTGTGACTATAAAAAAAGTTAGTAATAAAAAGATAAAACAGTATCAGTCAGTTATTAAAATATATAATAGCAAATGTATAGGTGACTTCAATACTGATGATTAGCAAGTTATATATTATATCTTATAAAAGAAATTTTACTTAAATCAATTATATCAAGAAACATTTATCTTTACAAAAATAACCATATTTACCATATTTCATAATAACAGGGCTGTCGCAAATGAGTAAAATTTGCAACAGTCCTTATTTTTTTGATAGATTAAGTTTTAGTAAGAAAGAAATTTTAAAAAAGTTGAAAATATCTTCAATGGCATACGCACTAATTCAGAGGGTGGATAAAATTTCCATCCTCTTTTTTCGGATTGTTTACTTTTCTTAACGCTATGCGATTTTTTCTCAAATAAAGGTTTGTGAAAACGGTCAGATTTTGCTCGGTTCCATAGTTTTTGAATATTGAAAGCGAATGCAAGAAGAAAAAATTGCGTTTCGGTCTTTGTTTTTTCTCTCGTTAAAAATCTTCTAAATGCAAAGTCTTGCTTGATTACTCCGAATGCTCCCTCTACCTGAATTGAACGGTTCATTCTCAGGATAATACCCTCATCTGTAGTTATCCGTTGTGTGGCTTCCTTCTTCTGCCTTGCCATTGTCGGAGAAAACGCTATCTTTCGATTTTCATATTTTCCCTTGTAGCATTTTTCTCGGTGCGGACAGCCTGAACAGTCCTCACATATGTAATTTCTCCTTGTTGTTTCATATCCATTCTGACTTTTGCGTTTGCTATCATAAGCAAAGATCAGCTTTTTGCCATTAGGACATACAAAGTAATCTCCTGTTTCATCGTAAAAGAGATTCTCTTTGCGGTAAATATCATTCTTGTATTTTCGCTTTTTGCCAATCTCATAATCGGCAGGCTTGATATATGCATTTTGTTCTTCCGATTCAAGATATGTGTAATTTTCCTCACTTGCATATCCTGAATCTGCTATGATATTTTCGTATTTCTTTCCGGTGTTTTTTCGTATTCTCTCTAGAAACGGTATCAGCGTAGTTGTGTCTGTGGGATTAGGAAACAAGCCTACTCCGACAATATATTTGCTCTCTACTCCTATCTGTACATTGTATCCCGGCTTGAGCTGTCCGTTGAGCATATGATCCTCTTTCATCCTCATAAAGGTCGCATCCGTATCAGTTTTTGAATAGCTCTTTCTCTTGCCGCATATTTCAAGACTTCTGTTGTAGTTGTCAAGTCTTTCAAGATAACTGTAAAGTTTCTCGTAATCTCGTTGCAGCTGCGTTTTGTGTTTGCCTCGTCCATGTACAAATTCAATATTAAGCAATTGAATTGAACAGTTCAGAAACTCAATTACCTCTTCTAAATTACTTCCGTCGGCTAATCCGTATTTTTCACAAATAGAAGCCAGCTCCTGATTGATTTTATTTTTTAATTATTGTAGATTCTTTTCTACCGCCTTTGCCCAGACAAAGGTATATCTGTTGGCATTGGCTTCTATTTTTGTACCGTCTATGAATATGTTTTTGTAAGAAATTTCGCCTAAATCACAGAGTTTTTTAACCAATTGACAGAACAACTCCTCAATTACTCCGGCAAGCCTTTCATTTTGAAATCTTGCAAAGGTTGAGTGGTCCGGAACAGGTTCGTCCTGCAAAAGCCACATAAAGCGAATATCATTTTCGCATGCTTTTTCAATATCTCTGCTTGAATAAATGCCGTTCATATATGCAAACACAAGTATCTCAAACAAAACTGCCGGATCTATTTTTCGCCAGCTTCTCAGGTACAAAGAATAGAGCTTTGTGTAGTCTAATTCATCACATATTTCCGCTAATTTTCTTACCGGATCATTTTTCTCAATTTTTTAATTAAAAACTTACTAAATTTCTGATTATCTTTTCATAAGTTGGTAAATGCCGATATA
>URWN01000061.1 GCA_900551615.1 uncultured Clostridium sp. | reverse complement strand
AGATAAAATAAACTTGTAGAGGTCTATTTGGAAAGTACTATGGACAGGAGTTCGACTCTCCTCATCTCCACCAAATTAATATAAAAATAATATAATAAAATAAAAAGTAGTCAATAGCTTCAAGCCATTAACTATTTTTTATTTTTATACACTGTAAATTTTCTGTAAAATCCCTTGTAAAATTACTCAACTTGGTGTAAAATACGAATAATTGCAAATAATAATAGGAGGAAAAAACAAAAAATGAGATTTGTAGAAGATGAAGACTCGAAAAAAGAATACAAAAAATTTTTAGAAGAAAACGAAAGATGTAACTTTCAACAATCACTAGAATGGGCAGAAATAAAAAAGCCAAACTGGAAACCAGAAGTAATACTAGCAGAAGACCAAGACAAAAACATAATAGGATCACTATGTGTATGGATAAGAAAAATGCCAATATTTGGAAACATAATGTATGCACCAAGAGGACCAGTATGTGACATACACGACATATCAGTAATGAAACAACTAACAGATGGAGCAAAAGAATTAGCAAAAAAATATAATGCGATAGGTTTAAGAATAGAACCAGACATAGAAAAAGACGACCAAGCATTTAGAGATATAGTAACAAACTTAGGATACAAAATAAAAGATGACGCAAAAGACTTCAAAGACGAAATTCAACCAAGATTTGTATTCAGACTAGACATAAAAGACAAAACAGAAGAAGAAATAATGGCAGGATTCCACCAAAAATGGAGATATAATATCCGTCTAGCAGGAAGAAAAGGAGTAACAGTAAAAGAAGGAACAAGAGAAGACTTAAAAGACTTCCACAAAATCATGATTGAAACAGGAAACAGAGATGGATTTATAACAAGACCATTATCATACTTCGAAAAAATGTATGACAACATGGTACCAGGTGGACACATGAAACTATTAATGGCATATTATGACGGAAAACCAATATCAGGAGTAATACCAATATTCTATGGAAACAAAACATGGTACTTATATGGAGCAAGTAGTAATCAACACAGAAATTTAATGCCAAACTATTTATTACAATGGGAAATGATAAAAATGGCAATAGCAAGACATGATGATATATACGACTTTAGAGGAGTATCAGGAGTTGTTGACGAAAACCATCCACAATATGGATTATATAGATTCAAAAAAGGATTTGGAGCAAAATTTACAGAATTTATAGGAGAAATTTATATACCATTCAAACCAGTAAGATATAAACTATATAAATTTTCAGAAAAAGCATTTAGAACCTTAAGACAAATCAAAAGAAAATTATAGTGTCCAAAAGGGACGGTTCTTTTTGGACATTTGTACATGGAGGAAAATGTGAAAGCTGTAGTAATAAATAAAGAAGATTTAAGATATAACATAGAAAAAATAAAAGAATATGCAGAAAAAAATTTACCAGATGATAACGGAAAAAAAGTAAAAATAATAGCAGTTATAAAAGCAAATGGATATGGACTAGGCATTGTAGAGTACTCAAAGTTTTTAATAGATAATGGAATAGATTATTTAGCAGTAGCAACAATAGAAGAAGCTTTAAAAATAAGACAAGCAGGAATTACAGAAAAAGAAGCAAAGGTTTTAATGCTATCTTCAACAGCTATAAAAGAAGATATAGAAAAATTAGTAGAAAATAATATTGTTTTAACAATAGGTTCAAAAGAATCAGCAGAAGAAGTAGAAAAAGTAGGACAAGAATTAAATAAAACAATACATGTACACTTAAAAATAGATACAGGATTTGGAAGATATGGTTTTATTTACACAGATAGAGAAGAAATGATAAAAACAATAAAACCATTAAAAAATATAAAGATAGAAGGAACATTTACACATTTTTCAAACTCATATTATGATGATAATTACACAAAAGTACAATTCAACAGATTTTTAGACTGTATAGAAACATTAAAAATGAATGATATAGAAACAGGAATGTTACATGTTTGCAACACATCAGCATTTATAAAATTTCCAAACATGCACCTAAACGCAGTAAGAATAGGTTCAGCATTTACAGGAAGAATATCATTTACAAACTCTATGGGACTAAGAAAAATCGGATACTTAAAATCAAATGTAGCAGAAATAAAAGAACTTCCTAAAAATTTCAATATTGGATATTCAAATTCATACAAAACAAAAAAACAAACAAAAGTTGCAATAATACCTTGTGGATATATGGATGGAGTAAACATTCACACTGGAAGAGACATGTTTAGAGGAATTGATAAAATAAGATATATTGTAAGAGATATAAAAGACACATTTAAAAAACAACAATTATTTGTAACAATAAATGGCAAAAAATGCCCAATACTTGGAAGAGTAGGAACATATCATGTAACAGTAGATATAACAGGAAAAAATGTCAAGATAAATGATGAAGTGATTTTTAATGCAAACTTAAAACATATTGATAGCAGTATTAGAAGGGAGTGGGAATAAATTGAAAAAAGAACCACAAAATGTCAATGAAAAAGAAACAGAAAAAACTAATAACGAAAAAAAGGATGAAATGAAAAAAGGCTTTTTCAAAAAAGTATGGTATTCAATTGATAAAATTGATAAATACTCAGAATTATCTGCTGAAGGATTAAAAAGTGCAATAAAATACCTAGCAATACTAATGTTAATAATAGCTTTAATATCTGGTATGGCAACAATATATAGAACAAGTTTAAAAATAAAAGAAATTGCAAAATATATAGATGAAAAAGCTCCCGAGTTAACATACAAAGATGGAACATTATCAGTAGATAATCAAGATATAATAACTGATGAAAATGAGAATTTTGGAAAAATTATTGTAGATACTAATACAGACGACGAACAAACAATAAATAAATATGTTAATGATGTAAATGATGAAGAAAATGCGGTAATTATATTAAAAAATAAATTAATATTAAAAGAAGCAAATGTAAGTGGAACAACAAATTATAATTACAAAGATTTATTTGGAGAATTAGGAATAACAGAATTTAATAAAGCAGATTTAATAAATTATTTAAGCGGAAGCGGGATGTCAAAACTATATTTAAATTTATTTTTAGTATTATTTATGTATGCATTTGCTATGTATTTAATAAATACATTATTTTACGTTATTTTAATAAGCACAATTGGATATCTAGCAACAATGATACTAAGATTAAAAATCAGATATGTAGCTATTTTTAATATGGGAATATATTCAATAACATTATCAACAATTTTAAACATGTTATATATAGGATTAAATGCGTTTTATCCATACAAAATTGGATATTTTGAAGTTATGTATGTACTAATAGCATCAATTTATATGATAGCAGCAATATTTATATTAAAAATGGAATTTGACAAAAAACAAGGACAAGTACAAAAAATTGTAGAAGTTGAAAAAGAAGTAAAAGAAGAAATAAAAAATAACGAAAGAAAACAAGAAGAAAAAAACAAAGATACAGAAAACAAAGAAACAAAAAAGAAAAAAGAAGAAGAGAATACTGAAGATGGAGAAGAACCAGAAGGTTCAAATGCTTAATAAAACTACAATGAAAGGAACAAAAAATATAAATGGATAAAAATAAAAAGAAGGATAATAAAAAATTATTAATATCATTAATAAGCTCATTAGTAGTAATAATCATTTTAGCAGGTGTAGCTATATTCCTTATGACTAATAATAAAGAAAAAGACGATAAAACATTAGCATATACTGATTTAATAAAAGAAATATCATATGGAAACATAGAAAAAATAGAAATGACAGTAGGAAGTACATCAGTAAAAGTAAAAGTGAAAAATGTAGAAGAAGAAAAAAAATCAGTAGTACCAAATACAGAAGCGTTTATTGAATTGGTACAACAAAAAGTAGCAGAAGGAAACGAAATAGAATTAATACAAAAACCTAAAAGTGCAATAACACAAATTTCAACTGCAATCTTAAGCTTATTACCAACAATAGTAATGGTTGCATTATTTGTAATGATATTTAAAATGCAAGGTTTAGGCGAAAAAGGTCAAGTATATGATGACACAGAAAGAAAAACAAAAATCAAATTTAAAGATGTAGCAGGTCTAGATGAAGAAAAAGAAGAATTAATAGAAATTGTAGATTTTCTAAAAAAACCAGAAAAATTTAATAAAATGGGAGCTAAAATTCCAAAAGGAGTTCTACTATATGGAAAACCAGGAACAGGTAAAACTTTAATTGCTAAAGCAATTGCAGGAGAAGCAGATGTACCATTTATATCAATGAGTGGTTCAGAGTTTATAGAAATGTTTGCAGGACTTGGAGCTTCAAGAGTAAGAAAATTATTTGAAAAAGCAAGAAAATTAGCACCTTGTATAGTTTTTATAGATGAAATTGATGCAATTGGTGCAAGAAGAACATCAAATAGTGGAGCAGAAACAGAAAACAATCAAACACTAAATCAATTATTAGTAGAAATGGATGGATTTAGTTCAGAAGAAACAATAATAGTATTAGCTGCAACAAACAGACCAGAAATGCTAGATAAAGCATTATTAAGACCAGGAAGATTTGATAGACAAATAACAATTCCAGTACCAGACTTAAAAGGAAGATTAGATATTTTAAAAATCCATGGAGAAGACAAAAGAATATCAGATGATGTTAATTTGGAAAGTATTGCAGAAGATACTGCTGGATTTACAGGTGCAGAACTTGCAAATATTTTAAACGAAGCAGCAATTATAGCAACAATAAATAAACATGACGAAATTGAAAATTCAGACATAGAAGAAGCGGTTAAAAAAGTAACAGTAGGACTAGAAAAGAAAACAAGAGTATATTCAGAAAAAGATAAAAAACTAACAGCATACCATGAAGCAGGACATGCAGTAGTAAGCAGATATTTACCAACACAAACAGACGTAAAAGAAGTATCAATCATACCAAGAGGGGTAGCTGGTGGATATACAATGTACAAATCTGACGAAGACAAATACTATATATCAAAAACAGAAATGAAAGAAAAACTAGTAGCATTATTAGGTGGTAGAGCTGCTGAAAAGCTAGTTTTAGATGACATTTCAACAGGTGCAAGTAATGATATAGAAGTTGCAACAAAAATTGCAAGAGAAATGGTTACAAAATATGGTATGAGCGACAATTTAGGACCAATTGATTTCCAAGGAAAAGAACAAAATGACATGTTTGTATTTGGAGAAAATATTGGAGATAAAATAGGAGCAGAAGTTAAAGCATTAATAGACGAAGCATATAATAATGCTCAAAAATTGCTAATAGAACATAGAGACAAGTTAGATATTATAGCTCAAACACTACTTGCAAAAGAAAAAATAAATGAACAAGAATTCAAAGATATCTTTGGAGAATAAAAATATGGGATTAAGGAGCCATAACTCCGAATCCGTTTTTTTATTGTTATAATATTGTTACAATTCACAGTCCGTAAAATTATTGTTTGTGTAGCACCCCCTTCCCCTTGGGTAATTATATATATTTGAGATTTCGTCCGTTTGATTG
>URWN01000060.1 GCA_900551615.1 uncultured Clostridium sp. | reverse complement strand
GGAAGTTTCAAAGCAAATCCAATTGCCTATTATAAGAATGAGAACGAAGATCATGGCCATTTCAGAATTATGTTTGAAGATAAGTTTGAAGAAATCTATCAAAATGAGCTTGTGAATGCAGATTTTTGTGTAATGAATGGTATAACTTACTTTGGAGCAAAGTATACATCTGATAGAGCTTCTAAAATGTGTGCAATGATATTTGATATTGATGGTGTTACAGATAATAGTTTGAATAATTTCTTTTATGCTGCATTTAATAAAGAATTTGATTATTATCCATTACCAAATTACGTGGCTTTAAGTGGTCATGGGATACATTTATATTATGTTTTTGAAGAACCAGTACCATTGTTCCCTAATTTGAAGCTTCAATTAAAGGAATTTAAATACTCTTTAACTGAAAAAATGTGGAACAAAAATACTTCTGTTGATGAGAAGGTACAAAAACAAGGAATCAATCAGCCTTTTAGAATATTGGGTGGCAAATGTAAAAAGAATGCTCCACTGGATAGAGTGGAAGTGTATAGAGTAAACCAGCATCCAGTCAACATAGAGTATTTGAATCGTTTTGTTCCCACTAAAATTGAGATTGATGAAAAAAAATTATTCAAGGAAAGTAAATTAACACTGGATCAGGCAAAAGAAAAATATCCGGAATGGTATGAAAATAAGGTTGTAAAGGGTATAAGAAGCTATTGGACAGTAAAACGTGATTTATACGACTGGTGGATCCAGCAAATAAAAAAAGAAGAAAATGGAGCCAGTTATGGCCACAGATATTTTTGTATTATGACATTGGTGATTTATGGCATAAAATGTGGTTTATCTAAAGATGAGATAGAACAGGATGCAATTGATTTGATACCGTTTCTAAACGGTTTAAATGAAAAAGAACCATTTACAGAGGAAGATATTAAATCAGCTTTAGAGTGTTATGATGAACGATACAATACTTTTCCTTTAAAAGATATCGAGAAATTAACGAATATTCGAATCGAAAGAAATAAACGTAATGGCCGAAAACAAGATCAACACTTGAAGATAGCTAGATTTACAAGGGATTTAAATTATGATGATCCAAATGGATGGATTAACAAAGAAGGTGCTCCAACGAAGCAATCAATAGTTCAAAAATGGAGATTAGAACATCCGGAAGGGAAAAAAGCAGATTGTATTCGTGATACAGGTTTAACAAAACCAACTGTATATAAGTGGTGGGACGAGAATAAAAAAGTTAAGAAATCTAATCAAAATGAGATTCCGAGAGGTCATTTTATTCCTCAGAATATTATTAAGACCAGGAGTGATTCAGATACAGTTAACGTAATGATTCAACTTCCTAAAAGCACATTGGAAAAAATCAATAATATGTCTTTAAATGAATTAGAAACAGTAATGGAAGTACAAGAAGATGAAAATATTATTGGATATGCGTATTACAGAATGATGTGGTTAAAAAACAACAAAAAATAGTATAAAATAACACTATATGCAACGGTTGCGCAACGTTGCACAACCATGTTGAATCAACTATATATAAAGGAGAATCATGAAAACTGTTAAAGAATATGCAAATTTCGTAGGCAAATCACATCAATCAGTATATAAACAACTCAATTCAAAGAAAAATAAGGAAAGATTAGAAAATCATGTATGGAAACAGGATGGAACTACTTATTTAGATGATGTTGCAATTGATATATTGAATGAAAGTCGGCAAATGATTCAAATTCAAAACGATATTCAGACACATGAAGAGAATGATAATTTGAGAAAAGAAGTCAATGATTTGAAAAATAAAATAATAAATTTGCAGGATGAATTGAAAGTAAAAACAGAACAAATGACATCATTGTTGTTAGAAAATAAAGAAAAAACGTTCTTATTGGAACAGAAAAAAGACCAGACAAAAGAAATAAATCAATTAAAAGAACAACTAGATCGAGAAAAAAAAGAGCAGTTAAATGAGATAGAAAAGTTAAAAAATGAATTAGAAAAAGAAAAAAATAAAGGTTTCTTTGCACGTTTATTTTCCAAATAAACTGACTTTATTGCACACAATCAGTGTTTAAAGCGAACACTGATTTTTAATTTTTCGTTACATTAAAATGACGAAAATAAAAATTTTAAGCACTCACTTTTGAAAAAATTGAGCACTAAATAAATGCAAAAATAATTTTTTAGATCAACAATTTTTAATTAAAAATAGATTTTAAAATTGAAATTTTGACACATAAAAATGACAAAAATAAAATTTTTAAGCGCTCATTTTTAAAAAAAATCGGGCATAAAATAAGTGCAAAAATATTTTTCTAGATCAACAATTTTTAATTAAAAATAGATTTTAAAATTAAACTTTTGATACATAAAAATGACAAAAACAAAAATTTTAATCACTTATTTTTGAAAAATTGAGCACTAAATAAATGCAAAAATAATTTTTTAGATCAACATTTTTAATTAAAAAATGCACTTTAAAAATGAAATTTGGGCACAATAAAAAGACGCAAAAATCGTAAAAATGCCATTTTCTTCAAAATCGGCGATTTTAGGTCATTTTTGGGGTTTTAAAAATAGCAAGTAAGGACTTTGTGCATACACTGGAATCCCCTAAGGACTTTGTGCATACAAAGCCCTTGCGATACCTGTGCATACAAAGTCAAAATGTATTGTGCATACATTTTATTTTTTGAGGACTTTCGTCCCCAAACCCCTTCGTAAAATCAATGTCTACAGTTGTAGCAAGCAACGTCTTTGGATGTCCAAAGACAGACCATGAACACTTCAACAGTGATTAAAAAAAGTACATGAACAGGTAACTGCCAAGACTGATTTTCTGTCTCACGTTGGTACAATATTGTACCTTTTTTATTTTCTAGCAGGCGGGGTTTAGGCAGAAATTAAGTACCTTAATTTCTGTGGATCCAAACAATTCCTGATATTTTTTTTGGTACGTTAATGTACTCGAAAATTAAATATCATTCTTGTTTGTCATCCTTGATTAGTTTTCTTATTCTGTGCTTCAGTGGTTCAATCGAAGCACATATTTTTAGACTTTTATTCGCTTAATTTAGTGAGCAAAATACGCTTCTAAAAGTCATCAGGATAAGCACATCGGATTCGATGAACTTTTAAGGGCCTTGCAACCAGTAGTTGCAAGCTATTTATGCCTTCATCCTGCGATTTTCTTCTTTGTCTGATTTTTGAACTTTGTTCAAAAAAAGTTCATTCTGTTTTTCTTAAAAAGTGCTTCCTGAAGGCATAAATAGCCTTCAGGGTGTATTTTCTTTATTTCTGAACTTTTGTTCATTTTTCTTGACCTAAAAGTGGAGCTTCAAGGCATAAATAGCCTTGTGTTCACACTTTTTCTTTAATTTCTTTAGAAAGGAGTCTTTTTTAGTGTCGAAAAATTCTAAAGTGGTACTTAATTCACTGATAAAATGGAATGATTTAATAAAGATTCAGGGGCTCGATAATGTACCAATTGTCTAATTATTAATAAAAAAACTGTCCATTTAGCGAGACAGTTTAAAGAGAAAATTGCTTTTTAAAAGAGCTGACAGAAAGGGTTGAATGCCAGCTCATGGAATAGGTTCCGTTGGATGATAATGGGCTTTTTTGTGTTCATCCAACAAAGCCTAGTATAGTAGTGTGTTATGTGTTTTTCAAGTTTCTGGTAAAAAAGG
This sequence comes from uncultured Clostridium sp., assembly GCA_900551615.1. Classification (GTDB taxonomy): domain Bacteria; phylum Bacillota; class Clostridia; order TANB77; family CAG-508; genus CAG-269. The sequence goes on along the minus strand of URWN01000060.1, from coordinate 2,510 downwards.
TAAAAAAAATGTATTGATAATATAACGTCCATATGAGCGGGTTTTTAAGATACCAGATTATGTTATAATCTTTTTGTTGCCTAGGCTCACCAACGCGAAGGAGGTGAGAACGTGGAATTTGTTTGCAACTTTATAGTTTCTGTCGGAGCAAGTGTGGTCGCCTACTACATTTGCAAGTGGCTTGACGGAAATGACTAGGCAGCAAAAGCACAAACTGAGTGGATTGACTACCCACTCTTTTTTTATGTAAAAAAAGAAGAACCGAGTGACTAGTTCAGTTCTTCTTAACGTGGCTTTTGTTTGCAACTTTGCCTACTTGAATTATATCATGAACTTTTTAAAAGTAAACGTCCGAGACTTAGCCAATGCTAAGTACGAGGACACGTACTTATTGATTACCTTTAAATTGTATCATGTATTTTGGATCATTAGTAGACTGTGCTTTTAAATTTATACTTGTTAAAATCATTGTATAAAGGACACTTAGAGAATGAAAAAGGAGCTTTGATACAAATAGTATTTAAAAAAGTGTTAGATACAAAATTTAGCAAATATTTAAGGAAAGAAGGACAAGATATAATGTATGTCCAGTTTAGAGGTGTTTTATGAAATATTTAGTTCTATTTATTTGTTCTATGATTATTCCTGCAATGAATACATCTGCAGTATCAATAGCACTTTCGAATAATATCGTAGATTTAATTTTTTATATCATTGATTTTGGAGTGTTTGGATGGGGGATTCAACGGTTAAAAGAGAAGGATGAACACCCTATTGGTATTATATTGGCTGTAACAGCTATAGAAGATTTAATTATAAATTTATTATGTAACATAAAACCAATCACTTATATTATCCAAGGAGTTATTATTATTTTATTTGCCGTTTATATAAGTTATAAGAATAGAAGTATAAAAGGGTAATCAAATAATCTAGATATTTTCAAGAAAGAGTCTAAAAATATTTAATACAATAAGTAAAAAAAAGTAGTTGAAATTAAACTACTTTTTTTAGTGAAAAAGATAAAAAAATTCATTGATAATATAACGTGACCTAGAGGGCTTTCAGATACCAGATTATGTTATAATTTTATTCGGAGGTTAGCTTTATGAATTCAAACCTTCAAAGAGAACGTTTCTGCAATGTCCTAAGTAACATCTTAAGTGATGAATTATCAAGAATTTCTTTGTTTAGTAGCAGTGCTATTAATCATCAGAGAATTGAAAGGATAACTTAGGAACAAACATTGCAGAATACGAAAAAAAAGAGAGGACTGCAATCCTCTCTTTTCTCATGTCCTAAGACACATCTTAAGTACTTTCATTATATCATGAACTTTTCAAAAGTAAACGTCCGAGACTTAGCAAAAACAATTTAAATAAATAAATAAATTAATTAAAATTCTAGATCCTCATTATTTGAATTATAATTTTGAAAATTTTTATTCATTGCTTTAGAGAAAAAAGGAGTTAGTTCTCCTTTTTTTCTTGTTTGTCTTTTATATCTTCAAATAAAAGCTTTGTTTGGTATATTAGAACAAATATTCCAAGTATTGAGATAAAGCAATTAAATAAATCGAATGAGAAAGTATGATTTATTAAATCTATAATGGTTTCAATATTCCATATCAATACTAGTATGAACCAAAATATGTGAGAAAACTTCATAGGATTTTAACATGCTTGAAGTGTTGTTTTCCAATAAGCATACTCCTTTCCTTTAAAAAAATTATAACAAGCTGAAAGCGCTAACACAACGATTCATAATAATTTTATATGAGAAAGAGCGTAAGCTCCACCTTAAGGGTTCTGTTGTCGGGTTGCCGAAGGCTAGAAAGGAGTAAGTATGTCTGGTACTATAAATCCAATACATTGCCTTTGTTTGTTAGAGTAAAAATTAGCTTGAACACGGAGCTAAATTCGTGTTATATTTTTTGTGTAAAAAGGTAAAATAACTATATTGATAATATAACGTGACCTAGGAGGTGGTCTTTTTATGGGTTATCATATTTTAGATTATGATATTGAGTTAGTGTCTGAATTTGGATTGTGCTATAAGAATAAATTACCTAAAGAATTGCAAAGAAGATTATTTACAAGAAAGCAATGGTTAGAGAAAGGATTTGTTTTAAAAGAGGGTGCTAAAGAATATCCAATGCATTCTCAGAAGAATTATAGAAATAGAGTTATTTATTATTTAGATACAGATGTTGTGAAAATAGATGGTAATGATATTCCTAAGAATTGTTTGACTTGTAACTATAGAAGTGAAAAAGGCTTTTGTGTAATTGCAGGCGATTATGTAGGTGAAATAAATGGTTGTTCTGAGTGGGAGCAGAACAATGTTAAGTGATGTTATTAAGAAGTATGGTGGAGAGAAGATGGATCCACTGGATGTATATAAAGATATTTTTAGAATTGGAGAAGGATTCATTCAGAAGGAGTATGAAGATAGTGGAAGTTTCAAAGCAAATCCAATTGCCTATTATAAGAATGAGAACGAAGATCATG
>URWN01000059.1 GCA_900551615.1 uncultured Clostridium sp. | reverse complement strand
AAATGTTAAAATATTTTTATTTTTTATTTTGTGTTTTCCTTTATTATTATTTAGTTTTTCTGGTTTTAATGGTGAAAGTATTATTTATGTTTTAAAATATATTGTAAATTTTTTAATAAAACAGAAATTATATTTATTTAAAAAATCTCCTTGAATTTTTTGTCTAAAAAAGTTATAATCTATTATACAAATTAGATATTACAAATCATTTATTTTAATGGGGGATTAAAAATGAAACTTGAACAAAATGAAAAACAATTATTATTTTCTGAAACACAAATACCAGATATATTTTTTACTGATTATTTACCAGAACTTCCTGGTGATTATTTAAAAATATATTTATATTTAGTTTTTCTTTCTAAATATAAAAAAGATGTTAAAATAAATGATTTATCAAAAAAGTTGTCTTTACCTGTTAAAACTATAAGTGATGGCTTGAAGTTTTTGGAAGAAGCTAAATTGATTTTGAAAAAAACTACAGGTTTTATTGTTATAGATTTACAGGAAGTAACTTTAAATAATTTATATAAACCAAATCTTACTCAATCTAAAGAAACTATTGAAAATGTGGCTAAAAATCAATCAAGAGCTAAGGCTATTGAGCATATTAATAATATGTATTTTCAAGGTATTATGGGGCCTTCTTGGTACAATGATATTGATTTATGGTTTAGAAAATATAATTTTGATGAGCAAGTTATGATTACTTTATTTGATTATTGTTATAATCGTTCTGCTTTGCACAAAAATTATGTTCAAGCTGTTGCGGAAGCTTGGGGTGCAAATAAAATTCATACTTGGAATGATTTGGATGCTTATGATCAAAAACAAGAAAAAATGAAAAATATTAAAAAAATTATTGCTAAAAAACTTGGTAAACATGGTGGTTTAACCCAATATGAAGAGGCTTATATCGAAAATTGGATTTTAGATTTTGGCTATGATATGAATGTTATTGAAATTGCTTTGAAGAGAACTACATATAAACAAAATCCTACTTTTGAGTATATTAATAGTGTTATAAGTGATTGGCATGAAAGAAATTTGAAAACTCCTGATCAAGTTGAGGCATTTTTAGAACAACGTAAAAAGCAAACTAAAGATTTAAAAGAGATGAAGTCTAAAGTTTCTAAGGCTAATTATGAACAAAGACAATATGATAATTTGGACTTTTTGTATGCTAACAATGTGACTGATAATATGGATAATAATAAATAAAATCTATTTTATGTGTTATATTAATTTTAATATAAAGGAGATTTTTAATGGCAAATGAAGCTTTGAATTCTTTGTTAAAAGAATATGAACAAAAAAAATTAAATGCTGAATTGGATTTAGAAGAAAGAAAGAAAAATTTATATAAGTTGATTCCTCGTTTGGAACAAATTGATGCGGAATTGAGCACTTTGGGAATTAGTACTGCTAAAAGTATTTTAAACAATACATCTGACTCTAATAGTGTGAATAATCTTAAATTGAAAATTGCTAATTTAAAAAAAGAGAAGGAAGCTATTTTATTGCAAAATGGCTATAGCCTTGATTATTTAAAACCTTTTTATGAATGTAAAATTTGTAATGATACTGGTTTTGTTTTAGATAACAATTATAAAACTACTATGTGTAATTGTTTAAAGCAAAAGTTGCTTAATATTTCTTTTAACAAATCTAATATTTCTAATATTGACAAGGAGAATTTTTCTAATTTTAATGAATTACTTTTTTCTGATGAAGTTGATTTGGCTAAATATAGATTTAATATTTCTCCTAGAAGAAATATTTTAAATATTAAAAATAAATCTATTGAGTTTGTTAAAAATTTTGATAATCCTGATTATAAGAATTTACTTTTTGTTGGTTCTACTGGTTTACGGTAAAAGCTATATGTCTAATTGTATTGCTAGTGAATTATTAAAATCTGGTAAGACTGTTATATACCAGACTGCGCCTGTATTGCTTGAAAGCGTAATAGATTTTAAGATGAATCGTCAAAAAAACTTGAGTAATGATTTTTATCAGTCTATTCTTGATTGCGATTTGTTGATTATTGATGATTTGGGTACTGAGTCTTTAAATAGCATGAAACTTAGTGAGTTGTTTACTATTTTGAATACTAGAATTTTGAATTTGAACCATAAAGTTACTAAGACTATTATTTCTACTAACCTTAATATTAATGATATTTTTAAGAATTATGAGGAACGTATTGGTTCTAGAATTGCTGGTTATTATGATATTTATTATTTCTTTGGAGAGGATTTAAGATTTAAAAAATAATAAAAATGAGGAATCGGGGATTAAGTCTTTGATTCCTTTTTTATTATTATAAGTAATTATCATATAAATTAAAATCGGGATTTGGAGTGGTGGCCCCTGAATCCCGATTTTTTTATTCTACTTCATCTATTTCTGGAGTTAAAGTTTCTATACTTACAACTTTTCCACCATCATTAGTTCTCATTAGAGTTACACCTTGTGTTGATCTTCCAAGAACACTAATGTCTTTTACATTAAGTCTAATAATTGTTCCAGTATCTGTAATTAACATTACATCATCTTCTTCTGTTGCAATTCTTGCTCCTACTAGTTTTCCTGTTTTTGGTGTTATTTTATAAGTGATAACACCTTTTCCTCCTCTTATTTGAACTCTATATTCGTCTAATTCTGTTCTTTTTCCAAATCCGTTTTCTGTGATTGCAAGTAGTGTTGCTCCTTTTCCTCCTGCTATTACTGATTCCATACCGATTACTTCGTCGCCTTCGTCTAGTCTTATACCTATTACACCTTGTGAAACTCTACCTATTGGACGTACTTCTTTTTCGTCAAATGTTATACACATTCCTTCACGTGTTACAAGTACTACATTGTCTTCACCGTCTGTAAGTCTTACGGTAATAAGCTCGTCGTCTTCTTTAAGTGTTATTCCTTGTAATCCTGTTCTTCTTGCAGAATTATATTCTGTAAGTGCTGTTTTCTTTATTAGTCCATTTTTTGTTGCCATTAATAAGTATTTACCTTCTGCGAAGTTTTGGATTGGTATAACTGCTGATATTTTTTCTCCTGCGTCTAGGTTTAGTAAGTTTACGATTGCTGTTCCTCTTGCAGTTCTTCCTGCTTCTGGAATCTCAAATCCTCTTAGTTTGTATAGTTTTCCTTTATTTGAGAAGAATAGTATTGTGTCATGTGTTGATGCTGTAAATATTTGTTTTACGAAGTCTTCTTCTCTTGTTGCTATTCCTGTTATTCCTTTTCCGCCTCTTCTTTGGCTTCTGTATATGTCTATTGGCATTCTTTTTATGTAACCAAAATGTGTTAGGGCTACTACTGTTTGCTCTTCTTTAACTAAGTCTTCTGCGTTGAACTCACCTGCAGCTGGAACTATTTTTGTTAGTCTGTCGTCTCCGTATTTTTCTTTGATTTCTAATAGTTCTTCTTTTATTATGTCATACACTAATGTTGCACTTGATAAGATGTCTTTTAAGTGTGCTATTAGTTTCATTAATTCGTTGTATTCTTCTTCTATTTTTTCTCTTTGCAATCCTGACAATGTTTTTAATCTCATGTCTAGGATAGCTTGAGCTTGTATGTCTGATAGTCCAAATCTTTCCATTAATCTTTCTTTTGGATTGTCATATGAAGAACGTATGATGTTTATTACTTCGTCTATATTGTCTAGTGCTATTTTTAAACCTTCTAAAATGTGTGCTCTTGCTAGGGCTTTGTCTAATTCAAATTTTGTTCTTCTTAGGATAACTTCTTTTCTGTGTCCTATGAAACAGTCTAGACATTGTCTTAGTGTTAGTATTTTAGGTTCTCCATCTACTAGGGCTAACATGATTGCACCAAATGTTTCTTGCATTTGTGTGTGTTTATATAATTGGTTTAATATTACTTGTGGTCTAGCATCTCTTTTTAATTCTACTACAACTCTAGTTTTTTCTTTTCTGTCTGATTCATCTCTTACTTCTGAGATTCCTTCGACTTTTTTCTCTTTTGATAAGTCTGCTATTGTTTTTACTAGTTTTGCTTTGTTTACTTGATATGGTAAAGATGTTATTATTATTCTTTGTCTATTTCCGCTCATTTCTTCTATTTCGGCTTCGGCTCTCATTGTGATTTTTCCTCTACCTGTTGTATATGCTTCTTTTATTCCTTCTTTACCTAGAATTGTTGCTCCTGTTGGAAAGTCTGGACCTTTTATGACTTCCATTAATTCTTCTATTGTTGTTTCTGGATTGTCTATTACTTTTATAATTCCATCTATTACTTCTGATAGGTTATGTGGTGGTATGTTTGTCGCCATACCTACGGCTATACCTGATGAACCATTTACTAGTAATGCTGGTATTCTTGCTGGTAATACTGTTGGTTCTTGTAATCTATCGTCATAGTTAGGCATAAAGTCTACTGTGTTTTTTTCTATGTCTGTTAGCATTAGTTCAGAAATTTTTGACATTCTGGCTTCTGTGTACCTCATGGCTGCTGGACTGTCTCCGTCTACTGAACCGAAGTTTCCATGTCCATCTACTAGTGGATATCTCATTGTGAAGTCTTGTGCTAGTCTTACCATTGCGTCATATACTGAGCTGTCTCCATGTGGATGGTAACGTCCTAAAACTGATCCTACTGTGTTTGCACATTTACGGTATGCTTTGTCTGATGTGATTCCATCTTCGTGCATTGCGTATAATATTCTTCTATGTACTGGTTTTAAACCGTCTCTTGCGTCTGGAAGTGCACGTGATACTATAACACTCATAGCATAGTCTATGTATGCTGTTCTCATTTCTTTGTCGATGTCTCTTTCTATTATTTTTCCGTCTCTTCTTTGTGGTGTTTCTTCCATTTGTTTTCCCTCTTTTCATTGTTTTTTCTACATTTGTATTATACTAAACTAACCTTGATTTTGCAAGGGATTTTGCTAAAAAAGTTGCTTTTTTACTAGGGATTTCTGTTGTTTTGGATTTTTTATTTTGCTTTTTTATTTTTTTCTTTTTTGTTTATTTTTTTGCTATATTTTTTGACATTGTATTATTAGATTTATCCCGTCTTTGAATCCCTGTTTGTACATTTCTTCCATTATTATTGCGTTTTTTATGCTTTCTTTTTCTTCTTGGTTTGTTGATTTGTTTTGTTTTGTTTTTTCTATTATTATTTGGTCTAGTTTTTCATATCTTGTTTGATATATTTCTTCTAATATGTTTTCTTGTTGTTTGTTTTGCATTTTATCACGTTCCTTTCTTCTGTGGCAAATTTTTTATTTTTTATTTTGTTCTTATTTTTATTGTGCCTTTTGTTTTATTTTTTGCGTTTTTTTGTTTTTTATTCTTTTTTATTGTATTTTTTTGTATTTGTCAATTTTGATTATATAGTAAATTTTTTGTTTTACTTGTTTTTTCTTTTTATTTCTTAATTTTATATTGTTTTTGTTTATTTTTTGGTTTTATTTTACTTTAGGGTTTTATATTGAAGCAAAAAAAAAGACCACCTTGTTAGGTGGCGCCACCGCTAGGTGCCAAGTTCTGTTTTTGCTTGGACTACCCTTTTACAAAGGATAGTCCTGCTAATCAGAACTTGGCATTCTAACGTATTGCATTCGTTAGAAGCGCTCTTTTATGAGTTCTTCTAATAAAAGTTATTTAGTTATATGTTTATTACACGGCTTAAGCGTTCAGAGCTACACAAATAAAAGTGGACGAAAACCAGTGTAATCGAAGCTGCTAGAAGTACCGTAGCTGTTGCGAAGGCTCGTGTAACTGCTGCTGCTGGTGTAAATGCCTCCCCTAAGGACACAAGGACTGTAGGAACGGTCGGACGTCTCTGTTGTCCATTCATATACATTACTTGCCATGTCATATACATTACATACAGTATCTCTTGTTCCTGTATAATCTGATGAATTTGTTCCTTTGCTTGCTAGTGAATTATTTACACTTGTCTTTATTGAATATTTTTCTTCTCCACATGTTTGCAAAAATAATGTTGCTGTATCCCATGCATAACTATTCATTAAATCACTTGTGAATTTAGAACTATTATACATATTTTGTGCTTGTTCAGCAGCTTGTATTTGTGTTACATAATTGTATACTGGGTTCGTTCCTTTTTCTGTTATTTGTGTTAATGCATCTCCTTTTGCAGTTCTTGGGGTTGTTGTCCTTGCTTCATATCTTCCAATATAGTATCCTCCATTAGATGTTACACTGTTTTTAAAGTTTGTGATATTTTTGGCTATTGTATTTCCATATTTTTTTAATGTTGTATTTGTATCTCCTTTGTCTTCTTCTACATAGTTTCCAGAATATG
>URWN01000058.1 GCA_900551615.1 uncultured Clostridium sp. | reverse complement strand
CGTATGAACAAAGAGAAAAAGCAATAAGAGATTATTATTCATATATGAGTGCATTTAAAGAAGAAGGATTAGAGCAGGGCTTACAAGAAGGCATTACTTTAGGAATGAAAAAGGCTAATATCAATACAGCAATTAATCTTTTAAAATTAGGTGTAGATGTAGATACTATTGTTAAAGGAACAGGATTAAGTATTCAAGATGTAGAGGCTTTAAAAATTAAAATTAAATAATATAAACAAATTACAGCAGGTGTAGCAAATGCTATACCTGCTATTTTTGTGTCAGGAGGTTTTATTATGCCAGCAACAAGATTTATTTGTCCTTCAGGTCATGAAGTAAATATCAATCAATGTCTAAAAAAATGTATATATACTCAAAGATGTATGTTCTTACCAACATTACGAGCAGTTGCCAATTCTTTAAATAGGAAACTACAAAATGCAACAGTTACAGAATTATTAGCAGGAACAATGGAAACCTTTTTAAAGAAAACAACAGATTATGCTGTAGATCCTATAAATCAAATGTATGCACTTCATGGAAGTGCTGTTCATACTTTAAATGAAAATTACACTGAAGGTAATATGCTAAGTGAAGAAAGATTGCATGATGAAATTACTAGTGGAAAGTTTGATTTATTTGGTCAAATCCTTGATAAAGAAGATAATACACTCGGAGATTATAAAATCACTTCTTCATATAAACTGATGAAAGCACTGGGCTATTATAAAATTGATGTACCAACTGGAGAAGTCTATAAAACAGGAACAAAAAAAGGTTAGCCAAAAACTAAAAAAGAATGGAGAACTGACGGAGTTAAACATATTTTAGATTGGGCTATTCAGCTTAATTATTATCGAATTTTACTTGAAGAAAGAGGCTTTAAAGTAAATCGAATGGAGATTCAAGCATTATGTAGAGATTTTAATTTAAGAGTAGCTAGTGAACGCAATATTACAAGTCCTGTATATATAATTCATATAAATAAAATTTCAGATATATGGATAAAAAAATATATGAAAGCTAAAGCAAAAAGATTAAATGAAGCATTAATAAAAGGTAAAACATCTCATATTTGCAATAGTAAAGAACATTGGCATGATCGTAAATGTAAAGATTATTGCAGTGTTGCCAGTTTTTGTCCATATGGTAAGCAATTTAAACAATTAGAAAAAATAGCGTAAAGGAGAATTTTATCATGAATAAAGAAATCATTTTATTAATATTACAAGTTATTAGCATGATTTTAAATAATAATGGCAATAATAAAAAATAAAGAAAATAAGCCAAAGGTTAAATACCTTTGGCTTTAGTTTTTAAGGAGTGAAATATATGTATAATCCATTTTTCAAAGCTAATTTTTACCAGACAAGAACAATTGCTCAAGATATTAAAGAAGATCCTAAATACAGGTTAGAGATAAATAATTGTATTGAGAGATTTATTTCTAAAGATTGGGGAGACTTAACAACTGATGATATTAAATCTAATAATGAAGCGATAATTTATAACGATAGGATTTTAGCTAGTTATAAGACTTCAAAAGGCAAAATATATATTATAGCTGATGCTACAGATAAAAATTACTATGAAACTGTAACTGTATTATTTGCAAATGAATATTAAGGAGTGTATATATTATGGAAAATACAAAAATTGCTAAAAAATTGGTTAATGTAATGATTGAATGTGGTCATATTGCTAAAAATGGTTTGAACTCGTACCATCAATATAAATACGCTACAGCTGAAGATGTGCTTTTAAAAGTTAATTCTGCTTTAACTAAGAATAAGATTGCAAGTGTTGTTATACCAGAAATTGCTTCAATGGTTGATGTTATCAATCTAAAGGGAAATACAGAACATCTGGTAACTGTTAATGTCCAAATTAAATTAATTGATAGTGAAAGCGGAGAATGTGTTGATTTATTTGGTATAGGTAGTGGTCAAGATGCAGGAGATAAAGCTGTTATGAAAGCACAGACAGCAGCTATAAAATATGCTTATATGATGAGTCTATGTATTGCTACAGGTGATGATCCTGAAGCAGATACTAAAACAGATGAAAATTCTTCAATAGGTAATAAAGGTTCTAAAATAGTTAATAATGTAAAGAAAATATCTACTATTAGAAAATCCATAACTGTTTGTGCTAATTGTGGTGAAGAAATAACGAGTGATAGAGTGGTGCAATTTTCTATGGCTAGATATAATAAACCACTATGTATGGATTGTCAAAAGCAAATGATTAAGACAGCATAAATTAAAGGCTAGAATCTGAATAAGTATTCTAGCCTTTTTAGGCAATAAAATACGATATTATCGAAAAGATAGAGGTTTTGAACAAGTTGATTTTGCTCAAAAAATAGGTATAACACCACAATATTTAAGCAAAATAGAATGTGGATATGCAAAACCCAGTATGGATTTATTATTTAGAATATCTGAATGTTTAGGTGTAGATATTACTGAAATTATGAAAGAAAGCGATATTTAAAAAATATATATACTTATAGTATTAATATTAACCCTAGTGAGAATGGTGTTTTTTTTATAAATACGATATTGTAATTTTATAAAAACTTTTAATAAACATATAGCGAAATAAAATGTGAGGAGGGAATAAATATGTCTTCAACATTTAAGAGAATTGAATATATGTGTACTTATTGCGGAAAAAAAGAAACTCGTTCACCAAGTATGGGAAGACCACAGCCAGGCAAATGTCCTAGAAAAAATGGAGATAAACCTCATAGTTGGGTAATTAATCGAAGATTAGGTTAATGTTAGGAGGAACAAATAAATGGGATTTTCAGGTTTAGATATTCTTGGGACTATTGCTCAAGTAGCAGTAGAAGCATGGGATTCAAGTAATAGAAAAAAATTGAAATAGAAAAATTAAAGAATGAACGTACAGAAACATTAGTTAAAGGTGGAGCGATAGTGGCTGGTATTGCGGCTACAGCTTTTGTAGCTAAAAAACTTATTGATAAAAGCGATAATATAAAAATTAATACACCTAATGTATCAATAGAAGCACAATCTAAAAATGCTTTACCTAATAAAACTGAAGATAGTTTACTTATAGATTACGATACAGTTTGGTTTGATAGAAAACAAAATCAGTTAGGTGCAGATTTAATAAATCAAAAAGATGACAGTATTGATAAAGTGATTTATCAAATAAAAGGAATAGGCGGAAAAGCTTATCAAATTTATGAAAGTATTAATAATAGTGATTGGAAAAATATAGGTATTATAGATTGGGCTAAGATGTCTATATCTGATTTAGGAAAACCTGAGAATGGTGGACCAATATTTGCAGAAATAGCAAAGACAGCATTTAGAAGACCACAAAAACAAATACAATATTAATAAAATGAGAGGTACAAGTTATGTTAAAATTTTGTCCTAATTGTGGAGCTAAAACATTAAAGAATGGCAAATTTTGTCATGAATGTGGATATTCTCTTCAGGAATTTAATAATGAATCTACAATAACTGAAAAGGATATTATAGATGATACTAAAGAAGATATTATTATTGATAATGATGGTGGAGACTTTTTTGGAGATTTTGCTCAAGTACAACAAGAAGAAGATATTAAAAATGATAAATTAGCTGAAAAATTAGAGAGATTATTTGTTAATTATAAAATGAGTGAGTTTATTGATAGAATTAACAATATTGAAAATGCTGATAGTCCAAGATTGGCTTATTTAGCAGCAATGATTTTAGAATATGGCTATGATCAAATAAAAGAAGATGGTGAATCGGCATTCAATATATTAGCTCAATTAAGTGATGAGGGTTATGTATTAGCAGATTTACATTTAATAGGTTCAGGTTTTTATAATATTAATGAAGAGTATATTCCTATCTTAAATAAAAATATATTATCTCAAATTGATAAATTAGAAAAATCTGAAGATCCTTTTATTATATATGAGGTCGCAAATTATTATTGTTCTGAGAACTCCGAAAAGATAAACTACAATAAAGCTATGAAATTATATCAAAAAGCTGCCAATAAAGGTTACTGGAAAGCTTTGGCTTCCTTAGGATATATATATTTATCAGGAGAGTGTCATCAATCGGCTAATGTAAATAAAGCTATTCAATATTATGAAAAAGCAGCTGTTAAAGGTGAAAGAAATTCTGCATTAATATTAGGACGTTTATATTATTTTGAAAAATTTTTACCTAAAAATATTAATAAAGCTAAACAATGGTATCTAGTAGCTGCTGAACAAAATGAAGAAGAAGCTTTGAATGAATTAGTTAATATATTTTTAAGTGAACATAATTATTATAAAGCTGTTGAATATTATGAAAGAAATATCCGAGTTAATAATTCTAGTTTAGCAGCTAGTAGTTTAGCTAGTGTATATTTAGGTCTTAATGAGGAATATGCAGACTTTGATAAAGATGAAAAAAAAGGAATTTCTTTATAAAAAAAAGCTTTATAACTTGATCAAAATAATGGAGATGCCTTATGTATTTTTGGTATATGTTATGCCATTGGCGTAGGTGTTGAAGAAAATCCATCTTTTGCTAGAGATTATTTAAATAAAGCTATATCTGTGGGAAATGATGAAGTTAAAACAGTAGCTAAAGATGTTCTTAAAAATTTGAATGAATCTCAAAAAGAAAATGAATCCGAAGGCTGTTTTATTACTACAGCTGTATGTGATAGTTTTAATAAACCAGATGATTGCTATGAATTAACTATGTTTAGGCATTTCCGTGATAATTGGTTGAAAAATCAACCTGATGGTAAAGAGTTAATAAAAGAGTATTATAATATAGCACCTAAAATTGTAAGTACCATTAATAAGTTACCAAATGCTAGTGATATATATATGAATATTTGGTTAATGTATTTAAAACCTTGTCTTAAATATATTGAAGCAAATGATAATATAAGTTGTAAAAATTTGTATTTTAAAATGGTGCAAGATTTAAAAGAAAAAATAGTATAAGAGGTATTTTATATGTTTGGTGAACGTTTTAGACGTAAGATGAGAGATTCTATACAATTTAGTAAACGTCTTAAGGGAGAGCCTATAGTAGATTTAGGTTTATTAGATGCTGTTAATAATGGAGAGATATCATTAGATCGTATAAATGAATCAGTAAAGGGTATAGTAAGAGCTAAATTATTACATTTAATGTAATTTTTAATTATTAAAATAAGTATATGTCTTAATGTCCATATGTCCAATTATAGAAGGGTGTGTTTTATGTTTAATAACACACCCTTTTACACACCATTTTATTGCTGGACATTTGGACATCTGGACATTTATGTATTATTGATAAATTTTGACTCTACCAGATAAGGTGGTTTTTATTTCTAAAGTTATTGTTTTACATTTGATTGGACATATTTTTTTTTGATACTATTATTAATATATGGATGAAAGTCAAGGTGAATAAAATGACAGATGACGTTAAACTTGAAAATGAAGAAGTAGAAAAAACTAAAATTGAGCTGATTCCTAAAACATCAGATATGGATAAAGAGTTTAACTGGTTTGACTTAATAAAGTGTGAATATAAAATTAATAGTATTTGTTATGAAATATATTTACCAGCATCTTTTTTTAAAATACATGAATTTTTATCAAAAGATATAAATATAAAAGATAAAGAGCAATATGTATTTAACTTTGATTGTCTAAAAGTTAATGATAAAACTCTTAAAGAATACTTTGATACGTGTGAAGAAAATAAGAATGATATAAATTTTGATATATTAATTAAATATTGTAGACCTTTATATTATTCACAAAAAACTAAAGATGCTTATATGAGAGATAGAAAGCAATCTAATAATGTTTTGAAGCAAGAGTTTAAAGATTTCTATTGTTTATTTGCTCAGAAAGAATTAGACATCAAGAATAATTTATCTAAAATATATCATTGGTTCAAACTTTTTATTCTATTTAGGTGTATAAAAATAGGTGGAATTCCTGAGCATTATGACAAAGAATTATCAGAAAATGAATCTGAATTAAAGAAGATACGTATTACGAAATTTTTTCCTTTAGAAACGGATAATGCTACAATTGCTCCTTTAGATGGTGAGTTGGATAATGAACGTTCTATATATATTAAAAAATTTTATGCATTAATATGGAATACCATATCAGAAAAAGATATGTATAATGTAATAAATACAATTGTTTTAGTAAAATATATGGAGAAAGAATTAATAAATTTAGTAGAACGAACATTGTATGAGATAAATAATAATAGAATTATTAAAGATAATAATAATATTTATGTTATGAGTGCAAAATTATGTATGAATACTTTCATAAAAGGATGATGAATTGTCAATCCAAGTGCGACACTTCTTTTAAAAATAAATTAAATGGATTATCCCAATTTAAACATTTTCTTGGTCTA
>URWN01000057.1 GCA_900551615.1 uncultured Clostridium sp. | reverse complement strand
GATGGCAAAAATTATGGAGGATCAGCAGGAGGAACAGTAACAAATATAGATAAAACAGCACCAACAGTACCAACGATAACATATAATTCAGGAAGTAATGAATGTAAATGGGAAAATAATATAAATATAACATTAGCTTCAACCGATACACAATCAGGAATTGCATATCTTCAAGTAGATTGGGATGGAGACGGAATATCAAATCAAAATGTAGATGCAAACTTTATACCATGGAATGGATATAGTAGTTGCAATAATAGATATAGAGCAGTAGACAATGTAGGAAATGCAAGTGAGTGGACATCAGTTATTCATATCCATATGGATACTGAAAATCCAACACATACAAATTGGTGGTGGGGCGAAGTCAATGCGAGTGTAGCAAGATTATATATACAAGCAACTGATAATGCATCTGGAATAGCAAGAGTAACAGCGCCTACATCAACACAAAGTGGAGGATATAGCAACTGGGTATGGTTTGATGCTGTATGGGATGCAGGAGCAAATGCGTATAGAGCGGACATAACACCAGCTACATTTGGACATTATGGACAAACTTATTTAACACACCTATATATATGGGATAATGCTGGAAATGGAGGATATTATAATGCTGCAAATGTAAATATTCCAAATAATATTAACTATGGTACAAGCATACAAAGCAATTATGGAACATTATATACAACTGATTATCCAAATGGAGACATACCGGCAGGTGTTAATGATAGTATATATAGAGGTAATTACTCAAAATGTGAAAGCATTAGTAATTACTATAGAATTGAAAAACAAATTAATTCTAATTCCGTAATACAAACTAATGAAAATAAAACATTAGTTTATAGTGGAAACAATACAAACATATTTACAGAAAATATAAATAATAGATGGATTACAATAAATTTAAAAGCATTTAACACAGGATCAGTATATATATCTAATTTTCAAGTTATTTTTGAAGATGGTATGCAGTGCTCAATAACTGATGCCGTAAATTATGGATATATAGAACCATTAGTAATATGTGGTAGTGTTCAACATTATGGTAGTCAATTTTTATGGCCAACACCTTTAAATTTATTAAATTTAGGATCAACGGGAACAGGTACTTGTCCATGGGCTATAATTACATTTAAAGTTAAAAATAAATCAGCTATTAAGGGGATAACATTTTATACAAACCAAAATTGGTCAAGTACATATGATGGACTACAAGTACATGTTCATTCATCAGATTATAAAATTTCAACACAACCTATACAATAAATTATGTATAATATTTTATATATAAAAAGAAGAAAATTTAATAAAAAACATATAATAAAAAAACATTTATAATTACTGGGAAAAATTTAAATAAAAATTATAAAAGGTAGTCAGTTTCATTGACTACCTTAAAATTTTATAATAAAATAAATAATAGCAAGAGTTAAAAAAATCAAAGCTCAAAATGTCCAAAAACAAGAACAAGGAAGAGAAAATATGGAAGAAATAAAAGAAAAAGTAAATTACTGTTTAAACTGCAAAATAAAACCATGCTCACTAAAGGGATGTCCGCTAGAAAACAACATTCCAGACTTTATAAAAGAAGTAAAAGAAGAAAACTACAAGCAAGCATATCAAATATTATCAAAAACAACAGTACTACCAGGAATATGTGGAAAAATATGTCCACACATGAAACAATGTCAAGGAAGCTGTGTAAGAGGAATAAAAGGAAATCCAGTGAGTATAGGAGACATAGAAAACTTTATATTTGAACAAGCAGTAAAAGAAGGATATAGTCTAAAAGAATCTATGGAAACAAGCGATAATGAAAATCTAAAAAATAAAAAAGTAGCAATCATAGGAGGCGGACCAGCTGGGTTAACATGTGCGGCTTTTTTAGCTAAAGATGGAGTAAATGTAACAATATACGAAAAATACAATTACTTAGGAGGGCTACTAGTTCATGGAATACCAGAATTCAGATTGCCAAAAACACGAGTGCAAGAAACAGTGAATAGAATTTTAGATTTAGGAATTAAAGTTGAGTATAATAAAGAATTAGGAAAAAATCTAGATTTATCAAAACTGGAACAGCAATATGATGCAATATTTTTAAGTATTGGAGCAAACAAATCAGCACAGATGGGAGTAAAAGGCGAAAAACTAGAAGGGGTATATGGCGGAAACGAACTATTAGAATATAAAAAACATCCAAATTACGAAGAAAAAACAGTTGCAATAATTGGCGGAGGAAATGTTGCAATGGACTGCTCAAGAACAATAAAAAAATTACGGAGCAAAACAAGTAAACGTCATATATAGAAGAGCAGAAGAACAAATGCCTGCAGAGCAAAAAGAAATAGAAGACGCAAAAAAAGAAGGAATAAATTTTTTATTTCAAAATAATATTGTAGAAATAAAAGGAAACAACCAAGTAGAAAAATTGGAACTTATAAAAACAGAATTAGTACAAAAAGAAGGAGAGACAAGACTAGTACCTATAAACATTGAAGGAAGTAATTATGAAATTGATACAGACTATGTAGTAATGGCCCTTGGAAGCAATGTATCAGAAGAAGTACTAGAACTTGGATTAACATTAAATAAGTGGGGAAACGTCATAATTAACGAAAAATATCAAACATCAAATCCAAAAATATTTGCTGGAGGAGACTTAGCAGGATGCAAAGGCACAGTGGCTTGGGCTGCACGATCAGGAAGAAATGCAGCAGACTCTATAAAAGAATTTTTAAAATAAAATCTAAAAGAACAAAAGCGGACATTAATAACATTAGCACTTATTAATATCCGCTTTTGTTCATGCACGAAATTTGCTTTATGCAAATTTCTGTGCAAATTATTTATTAAAATCATTTTCATTTTCAAAATCTTTATTTTTTAAGCTGTTATGAATAAACAAGCTCTTTATATATCTAAAAAATGCCATAATTATAGAAGTTTTCTTCTTTACAAGATACATAGAAGCAGAAGTCACACTAGCATTATTTTCTAATAAATTATATTTATCTTCTAAATCCATCATTTTATCAACATAATAATCATTAAAGAAAGTATATCCATCTGTAGCACCTAAATAATCTTTAAAATTATATAATTTCCTTCTATAATTCTCTACACTTTCTAAATCATTAATTGCCAAAAACGCTTTGTCAAAATAACTAGTAGTAATAAGGTTTTGAGTTCTAATAAATGTTGAAGTAATCTGTTTTTTTAATGAATCAATTTTTTTAATCATGTTATCAACTTTTTTATTTCTATCATTAATTTGGACAATTTTATTATTTATTTTAATAATTTCTTCTTCAGCCATCAAAATTTTATCGATATTATCTTGGATTGCCATAAATGATTTATAATTTGTAAGTTCAATAAATTTATCTTTAAAAGTGTTATTGCTATTAATTGTACTATCAAAAAGAACATCTTCACCAACAATATAAGCTAATTGGTTAACAAGACAACATTCTAAAGGATAGTAAGAAGGACTATTAGTTTCAAAAGAAATATTAAAATATTTTACATATTCTTTAGGAATAGCTAAAACTTTAGAAGCCATAAGCTGAACAGCAGCTTCATTTAAACCTAAACCATATATTTTAAATTCAGTATAATCACATAATCCCATTCTTAATAAATAATTTCTTTTATCTTTAATTTCCTGAATATAATGTATACATTCATGTATTGCAAATTCTTCTAAATCATCATCAGCGATGTGGTCATTAAAATATATAGATGTATTTTTATAAAAGTAATTTGCTTCTGCCATACCTTCAGACATTTTTGCAATATACATATCTAATCTGGACAATTTTATAAATAAATCATTTTGATTAAGGCCAAAATCAGGAAATGTTTCACATAATCTAGTAGCTACATTTTTAGCTATGGTATTAACTCTTAATGTATCTAATTTTTTTATTACTACAATTCCGTCTTTTTTTAAATCTGATTCTACACTCATAAATTTCTCCTTAAAATTTCACTAAATATATTATACAATAAAAAATGTGAAGTAATGTTACAGAAATGTTAAAAAAGTATTAAGTTTATGTTACAAGCATTTGTCAAATTTTGTCGAAATATTTTTGTTGACAAATTTTGATATATGATGCTATAATAATTTCACAAACAAAAATAAAGAGGTATAATTTTACATTTTATTACATCGCTTTTTTTTGGAGCATTTTATGAAGGGAGGTAAAAAAATATGGCAGATAATGAAATAAAAGAAATGATATTGGATTTAAAAAAAGGGCAAGAAGAAAGAGATAAATTATTAGTGGACTTAAAAAAAGGTCAAGAAAAATTATTCAAAGGTCAAGAAAAATTATCTAAAGACCTAGACAATTTAAGTTTATCAGTCGCAAGAATTGAAGCAGATCATGGAGGAAAACTTGATATCTTATTAGATGTAGTCACAGGACATACAGAAAAATTTACTTCAGTAAACGAAAGAGTAGAAAAATGCGAAAAAAGATTAGACAACCAAGATGATAAAATCTACGTTTTAAATTCAGTAGTTCATGCGTATTAATTTCAAAGAAATACCCTATTGAACTTCAAAAATTCAATAGGGTAAAAATATTTATATTCAAATATTAATTTAGTATATGCCAAAAACTATTTTACAACAACATTATAAATTTTATTTTTAACATAAATCTCTTTAACAATAGTCTTACCATCCAATTTAGAATCAATAGCATTATGAACTTTTTCTTTAACAGAAGACTCATCCTCATCAACAGAAATAGTAATAGTAGCTTTTAATTTACCATTAAATTGAATAGGTAAAGTGATTTCATCATCAACAGTTTTATCTTCATCATATTCTGGCCAAGAGTATGTAGAAACATCAGCATCAAAGCCAGCTATTTTATTAAGCTCTTCTGTAATATGTGGAGCAAATGGGTTTAACAAAGTTAAAAATGTTTTAAATTCAGCTTTATTAATTTTACCTAATTTATAGAATTCATTAACCATTGTCATAAAAGTAGATACAGAAGTATTAAACTTCATATCTTCAATATCTTGTGAAACCTTTTTAATAGCTTTATGCATCATTTTTTCAGCTTCTTTAGAATAAGTATCTCCATCAACTAACATATTTTGCATGTTCCAAACTCTATCTAAAAATTTACCACATCCACGGATACTCTCCATAGACCATGCAGCAACTTGATCAAAAGGTCCCATAAACATTTCATAAACTCTAAAAGTATCAGCACCAAATTCATTTACAATATCATCTGGATTAATAACATTACCTTTAGATTTAGACATTTTTTCACCATTTGTTCCTAAAATCATACCATGAGAAGTACGTTTTTGATAAGGTTCTTTTGTTGGAACAACACCAATATCATATAAAAATTTATGCCAAAATCTTGAATATAATAAATGCAAAGTAGTATGTTCCATACCGCCATTGTACCAATCAACAGGAGACCAATATTCTAAGGCTTCTTTTGATGCAAGCTCTTTATCATTATGTGGATCCATATATCTTAAGAAGTACCAAGAAGAACCAGCCCATTGAGGCATTGTATCTGTCTCTCTTTTTGCAGGTTTACCACAATGAGGACAAGTTGTATTAATCCAATCAGTTTGCTTTGCTAAAGGAGATTCTCCATTTTCCCCTGGTGTAAATTCTTCAACTTCTGGTAATCTTAAAGGTAAATCTTTTTCATCAAGTGGAACCCAACCACAATCTTCGCAGTAAACCATTGGAATTGGTTCACCCCAATATCTTTGACGAGAAAATACCCAGTCACGTAATTTATAATTAACTTTTTTAGTACCAATATGATTGTCTTCTAAATATTTAATTACAGTCTTTTTAGCTTCAGATACTTCTAATCCATTTAAGAAATCAGAATTAATAAGTTTACCTGTTGCAACATCTGTAAAAGCTTCTTTAGATAAATCAACATTTTTACCATCAACAACCTGAACAATTGGTAAATTAAATTTTTTAGCAAATTCATAATCACGAGTATCATGAGCAGGAACAGCCATTATTGCACCAGTACCATAAGTAATTAAAACATAATCAGAAATCCAAATAGGAATTTCTTTATTAGTTAATGGATTTATAGCTGTAATACCTTTAATTTCAACACCAGTTTTTTCTTTATTCAATTCAGAACGTTCAAAAGCAGATTTTAAACTTGCTTGTTTTTGATATTCCTTAACTTCATCTAAATTTTCAATTCTATCTTCTAATTCTTTTAAAATTGGATGTTCTGGTGAAATAACCATATAAGTTGCACCAAATAGAGTATCAGGTCTTGTTGTATAAACAGTCAAATTTTTATCCATATTAGCAATTTTAAAATTAACTTCAGCACCTTCTGATCTACCAATCCAATTTTTTTGTTGAACCTTAATTTTCTCTAAGAAGTCAACATCATCTAAATCATCAATTAATTTTTGTGCATAAGCAGTAATTTTAAGCATCCATTCAGATTTTTCCTTTTGAACAACTGGACTACCACATCTTTCGCAAACACCATTTACAACCTCTTCATTTGCTAAACCAACTTTACAACCAGTACAGAAGTTAATAGGCATTGTAGTTTTATATGCTAAACCATGTTTATATAATTGGATAAAAATCCATTGAGTCCATTTATAATATTCAGGATCTGTTGTATCTATTTTTCTAGACCAATCAAAAGAAAAACCTAAAGATTTTAATTGCTCTGTAAAATGAGCTATATTTTGAGCAGTTGTTATTTTAGGATGAACATTTGTCTTAATTGCATAATTCTCAGCAGGAAGACCAAATGCATCAAAACCTATTGGAAATAAAACATTATATCCTTGTAATCTTCTTTTTCTAGCTATTATGTCTAATGCTGTGTAACTACGTGGATGTCCAACGTGTAGACCTTGTCCTGATGGATATGGAAATTCTATAAGTCCATACCATTTTTTCATTGTGTAATCATCTTTAGCATTAAATGTTCCTTCTTTGTCCCATTTATCTTGCCATTTTTTTTCTATTTCTTTAAAATTATAAGCCATATTTTTGCTCCTTTCGTTTTTATAAACGTTATATTTATTGATATTTGCTATTATATAACAAAAACGTTTAGGTTTCAAGGGATTTTGGGCAAAACTATTATCAAGTAATATAAATTTGTTACAGTTCACAGCCAATAAAATTATTATTTGTGTGGCACCCCCTTCCCCTTGGGTAATTATATATATTTGAGATTTCGTCCTGTTCATTG
>URWN01000056.1 GCA_900551615.1 uncultured Clostridium sp. | reverse complement strand
TTAGCAAGTACAGTACAAAACTTAAAAATAGAAGATATAACAAAATATATGAAAATACAACCAACAGAAGATTCAACACAATATTTACCAACAAACATTAAATATCCTAAAATATTAGAAACAGAAGAAAATCAAACTGTTGAAAAAACAAATAGTACTTCAACAAAATTAGGTGTTAGTAGTCAAGAAAGTTTTGTAACAGGAAATGATATATCATCTACAACTACACTAAAGAAAACATACTGGTTTCAAAGTATGAATAATACAGATAGCTTTATAGATAATAAATATTATGAATTATTTACAAATAATGGAAAGGACTATCCGACATATTGGATATCATCTCGTTGTGTAGTGGCTAATTCTGACTATGCTGACTTTGATGTTCGAGCAGCGGGGCCTGGAAATGTTGGTGCTTGCTATTTGTATCGTTCTGGTATTGATAATTCTTTTGACTTTGCCTTCCGCCCATGTATAATTCTAAATTCTAATGTCCAAGTAACATCAGGAAATGGAAGTTCAAGTTCTCCGTTTGGAATTAAATAGAAAATAGTTATGGTGTATAACATTGTGTGTAAATTTTAAAAAGTAAAATTTGTGTGCTAAATTATACACCATTCTATTTTATATTGTAGAAATAAGATAACTTGTAGTATGTTAAAGGTAGGTATTAAAAAATAAAAATATAAATATAAATAAGTAATTAAAATCATTGCTAATTTTCTTAAATTATGATATAAATAACATAAAAATTTTTAAACCCTAATAAAATTATATATAAATATTTAGGAGATGAAAACATGGGAATAATTGAACTAATATTATTAAGCATAGGACTTGGAATGGACGCTTTTGCAGTATCAATATGCAAAGGAATATCAATGAAAAAAATGGACTGGAAAAAAGCCTGTATAATAGGATTATACTTTGGAGGATTCCAAGCAATAATGCCAGTAATAGGATATTTTTTAGGTTCAACATTTGAAAGTTTTATAACAAATTTTGATCACTGGGTAGCATTTATTTTATTAGCTATAATAGGTGGAAACATGATAAAAGAAGCATTCGATACAGAATGTGATACTATTAGTGATGATGTAAATTTTAAAACAATGATTATACTTGCAATAGCCACAAGTATAGATGCATTAGCAGTTGGAATAACGTTTGCATTCTTTAAAGTCAACTTGATTTTAGCAATTTCACTTATAGGAATAATTACATTTGTTTTATCAGTTATTGGAACAAAAGTTGGAAATAAATTTGGAGATAAGTACGAAAAAAAAGCCGAATTCGTAGGTGGAGTTATTTTAATACTATTAGGTTTAAAAATATTATTAGAACATTTAGGAATACTTGTACTATAATAAATTAAAAAGGGATGGAAATAAAATGAAAAATAAAATTGTAAAAGAAAAAAAGAAAAATTATATGACAGAAATAAAAGAGGCAACAATAGAATTAATAAAACCAATTTTTAAAAAATATGGAGCAATAACACCAGATAAAGCAATGTTAAAAGAAGAAGTTATAGCAGAAATAGAAGACAAAAGAAAAGCAAAATATTCATTTAGTTATTTAAAACAATTAGGGATTATAAAAAAATATAAAGGAAAATTTTATTACTCAGAAGAGAATGAAAATGAGACATCAGCAAACAAGAATATGACAAAAAGTCAAAAAATATCATTAATTATATTTATAATTTTAGTTATAATAGCTATAGGAATGTCTGTTTCTGATAAAATGATTACAAATGAAAAGTATCAAGATTCAAATGTAAGTTTTGAAATTCAAAAAAGTTGGACTAAGACAACATCAAATTATAGTACAGAATGGAATTTTTATAAATATATTAACAATAAACCAAACACAAACTTAAATAGTGTAGACTCAAATAATGAAGTGTCAGAAGATGATTATTCTTCATATCCAGCAGGTATCAATATATATTATGATACAGTTGCAGAAGATAGTGGAATAAATAATATAGAAGATATAAAAACAAAAGTACAACAAAATATTCAAAGTATGGAAGATAAAGCAGAAAACAATGCAGATGCAGTAAATATGAGTATAACAACAACCTCAAATGGATATGATTTATTAAAGGTAAGAGTTTTGTATAGTGAAAAACCACAAGAAATTTTATATTATTATTATATTTTAAATGGAGACAAATTAGCATGTATTACAACATATAGCTTTAATTTAGATGATGAAAAAACAATAGAGGAAGATACAAACAATTTAGTAAATTCATTTAAATGGTTCTAAAATAAAATTGAAAGCATATAATATTAAAAAATAAATGCAAGGAGATAAAAAATGCAGTTTATTAAATATTGTATGCTTTTTTGTGTGTTTTTAATAGTAACATTAATAGGAAAAAATATAGCACAAAAATATAGACTTAGGCTTGAAGAACTAGAAGAAATAAAAAATGCATTAAACATATTTAAATCCAAAATTAAATTTACATATGAACCTATACCAGAAATATTTAAACAGATATCAGAAAATTCTAATAAAAATATATCACAATTGTTCTTAAAATCAGTTACAAATATGGAAAATGCTTCGGCGAGTATTGCTTGGGAAGAAGCAGTAGATAGTTTTTCTGGAAATATAAATAAAGAGGACAAGCAGGCAATAAAAACATTATCAAAACTGTTGCGGAACAACAGATGTAGATGGACAGCTAAGCCAAATAGAAGTAACCGAAACATTTTTAGAAGAACAAATATTAAATGCACAAGAAGAAAAAAATAAAAATGAAAAATTATATAGAAAATTGGGTATGTGCATAGGTATGGCAATTGTAATTATTTTAATGTGATGTCCATTAGGGACGGTTCTTTTTGGACATTTTCTTTTTTGACATTTTTGTCCCAAAGGAACCGAGGTATGAAAAGGGGGAGTTTTATATGAGTATAGATTTGTTATTTAAAATAGCTGCAATAGGAATTTTAGTAGCAGTTTTATATCAAGTATTAGTAAGAGCGGGTAGAGAGGACCAAGCTATGATGACAACACTTGCTGGTTTAGTTATTGTATTAACAATGGTAATTAAAGAAATAAGTGGATTATTTGACACTGTGCGAACATTATTCAATTTATAAAAAAGAATTTTAACAAGGATGGAAAATTAATGGAAATTATTAAAATAATAGGAATTGCTTTAATTGCTTTAATTATAATAATAATGTTAAAACAATATAAACCAGAATATGCAATATTTATAAGTATATTAACAGGAATATTAATATTATTTCTTGTAATGGATAGGCTGACAGGAATAATAAACTTAATAGAATCTATACAAGACAAATTTTCTATAAATACGCAATTTATAGCATTACTGATAAAAATTACTGGAATAGCGTTTTTATCAGAGTTTGCTATTAGTGTATGTAAAGATTCAGGCGAAGCTGCAATAGCAAGTAAAATAGAAATAGGTAGCAAAATTATAATTATTTCTATGTCAGTACCAATAATTTCAAGTTTATTAGAAATTATCTTAAAAATATTACCCTAGCTAGTGCTTTTAGGTTGATTGCTATAAAAGGACAAGTGCTCAAATAAAATATTAGGAGGTAAGGCAAATGTGAATAAACAAAAGAAAAAAATATCAAAAATAATTATTATAGCTCTTACATTAGTGTTTATATTTCCAACATATTCAAAGATGGAAAGTCAAATTAGCAATAATACAGTACAAATAGATGAAAACGAAATTTCAAACCAAGAGGAAATGTTTGGAATAAGTTCATTTATACAAAATTCTAAACAATATACAGGAAATTTTTTTGATGATATAGATATAGGAGAAATACTCAATTCTGCAATTAAAGGAGAAATAGACAACACAACTATATACAAGAAAATATTAAATAAACTAGGCAATGAAGTACAAACAGGAATAAAGAGTTTAGCGTGTATTTTAGCAATAATAATTATACATAGTATTTTAAAATCAATAAGTGAAAGCCTTGAAAATGATAGTGTATCAAAATTAATTTATTATGTTCAATATATAGCGATTATAACAATAATTATGGGAAACTTTTCAGACATAATAAATTTGGTAAAAGAGACTACAACAAATCTAATAGGATTTATGAATACACTTATACCTGTTTTAATTTCACTCATGGTATATACAGGAAGTATAACAACAACAAGTATATTAGAACCAATAATTCTATTTATGATAAACTTTATAGGAAATTTGATACAAGACATATTAATTCCTGTAATATTGATAATAACATCAATAAGTATCATTTCAAAAATTTCTGATAGAGTGCAAATAAACAAAATATCAAAATTTTTAAAGTCTTCTACAGTATGGCTTTTAGGAACAATATTAACAATATTTGTAGGTGTTGTTTCTTTGGAAGGAACACTTTCAAGTTCTGTTGATGGAATTACTGCAAAAACAGCAAAGGCTATAGTTAGTTCGGCAGTTCCAGTAGTTGGAAAGATTTTGGGAGATGTAGTTGACAGTGTATTAGGATGTGGAGTTATTTTAAAAAATGCAGTTGGTTTTGTTGGAGTAATTATTATAATAGGCATATGCATTTTACCAATTTTGAAATTAACAGTTTTGACATTTTCGTATAAGCTTGTAGCAAGTGTTAGTGAGGTTATAGCAGATGACAAAATTGTAAAACTGTTAGACGAAATAGCTGATATTTTTAAAATACTACTTGCTATTTTAGTGTCAATTATGTTTATGGTAATAATTGGGACAACATTATTAATAAAAATGTCTAACACAGGTATGATGTTTAGGTAGGTGATATATGTGGTAAATTTCTTAAGTTCATGGGTTAAAAACTTATGCTTAGCATTAATTGTAGTTTCTATATTAGAAATGTTATTACCAAATAACAAAACTAAAAAATACATTAAAATGGTTATGGGGTTATACGTATTATTTAGCATAATAGCACCATTTGTAGAAAATAAAGACAAATTAAAAGTTGATGTGGAAAATTTATATGGACAGTATACGGTACAAACATCAGAAGTGGCTGACAAAATGGACCAAACTTCTATGGATAATAGATTGAATGAACTGTATAAACAAAAACTAGAAAAAGATATTATACAAAAGGTAAATGATGAAGGATATGAAGTAGAAAATTGCAATGTTAATGCACATATATCTGATAATGATACAGGAATAGAATTAATAACTTTAAAATTGAAAGAAAAACTGACAGAAGAAGATACAAATTTAGCTGATGATAATTCTATAAATTCGACAGATACAATAGAAAACGCATTAGTTAGTGAAATACAAAAAATTCAAAAAGTGGAAATTGGAGTATCAGATAATAAAATAACTGAAAATACGCAAGGCGAAGAAAATAAACAAAATCAAAATATAACCAAAGCAGACATCAATAAAGTAAAAAAATTATTAAAAAAAGAATATGGGGTGAGTGAAGAATGTTTAAAGATAAGTTGAAAAAGATTGTTGGAAATAGTGAAGAACAAGGTAATAATAAGAGAAAAATAGAAAATTTAGTGTTTTTAGTAATTATTTTAATAATTACAGTAGTTATAATAAATTATGTTTGGAGTGGAGACAAAAGTTCAAATAAAAAAGTAACAAACTCAGCAGGAAAACAACTTGCAACAACAAATAACAATCAAACTTTAGCATCAAGCCAATATAATAATACTGAAAGTATAAGCCTAGAAGAAAAATTAGAAGATATACTTTCTAAAATAGAGGGCGTTGGAAGTGTAAAAGTTTTTATTAATTATTCAGAATCTTCAGAAACAGTTGCAATGTATAATGAAAACTCTAAAACGAGTACAACTGAAGAGACAGATAAAACAGGTGGAACTAGAAAAGTAGAACAAACTGATTCACAAAAAGAAGTTATTTATCAGGAACAAAATGGAACCAAAACACCTATTGTCCAAAAAACTGTTGAACCTAAAATAGAAGGTGCAATTATTACTGCAAAAGGTGCAGGTGATATAAATGTTAAAACAAGTATTATTCAAGCAGTAGAAGCAGCAACAGGTTTGGCAACACATAAAATTCAAGTATTTACAATGTCTGTTTAATTTTATAAATAAATGAAAGGAGTACGTTTATGAGGCTAATAAAGAAAAATCAAGTGGTTATTTATGTTATAGCATTAATGTTAGTTGTTGCTGGTTATTTAAATTTTACTACTAATGGAGATTTAAAAAGTGCTGTGCAAACAGCAAGTTCAGAAGAAGAACTTGAAAAGATGGCTAATATTGGAGATGCTCAATTGGTTAGTAGTAATGTAGTTTCAGAAAATGATGTTAAAAGTAATGAAAGTGTAAGTACAGAGACAAATACAGAAAAAGCTAATGAAGAAAATAATAATTCTAATAATGAAAATTCAACGAATGTAGCTAAGAATGAAAATAGTGAAGAAAATCAAAATGAGGATAATAAACAAGGTGGAGAGACAGTAGAGACAAGTAGTAGTGGTAAGACTAATGATGATTATTTTACAACTTCAAGATTAGAAAGAGATACAATGTATTCTCAAATTTTAGAGACATATGAGAAAATTTTAAATAGTAGTAATTCATTAGAAACTCAAAAACAATCAGCAACGGAAGAAATAAAAAAGATAAATGATATAAAAAATAGTATTATGATTTGTGAAAATTTGATAAAGACAAAAGGATTTGAAAATGTAGTGATTTTTGTAAATGGTGATAGTGTAAGTATAATTGTTAGAGATGATCAATTAAATACAGAAAAAGTTGCACAAATTCAAAATATTATTTCGAGAGAGATGAATACAAAAGTTGAAAATATACATATTTCTAATAAGTAATAGTAGAAGTGTTATAAAAAATGAAAATGTGTATAATATGATTTATTATTATACACATTTTTGAAAATTTAATTAAACATATAAGTTCTATGATTTATGCTGAATAATCAGTTATTGTTTTTATATATTCTCCAATTTCTTCATTTGTTAAATTTAATTCTTTAATTATTTTTTTAAGTATATCTCTTCTTGGAAATGCTTTTTCGTTGTCTATTCTAACATATTGCCTTAAAGATATACCAAGCTTTTCAGCCATTTCTTCTTGAGTTAAATTTTTTAGTTTTCTTTTTTCTTTTATCATGTCAGATCACCTTAATAATTATTAAAATTTTCTTTTAAATTATTTCATAAAATTAGTGAAAAATATATTGACATTTAACGACACTATAACTTATAATTAAAGGTGACAAATAAAGACACTATTTGTAATATAAAAATACAAAAGATAGGGAGGAAATATTTGATGAGAAAAGAATCAAGAGGGATTACATTAGTAGCATTAGTAATAACAATAATAATATTATTAATATTAGCAACAATATCAATACAAGCATTAACCAATACAGGATTATTTGAAAGTGCAAATAAAGCAAA
>URWN01000055.1 GCA_900551615.1 uncultured Clostridium sp. | reverse complement strand
AAATCTCAAATATATATAATTACCCAAGGGGAAGAGGGTGCCACACAAATAATAATTTTATTGGCTGTGAACTGTAACAAACTAAAATATATGTTTGATAAGTTTTTTATAAGATATTGAAACAAAACAGAACCTATGATATATTACATACAGATAAATAACCTCTTTAAAACTCGGACTAAAATAGAAAACGTATGAAGGGAGAAAAAAATGCCAAACTGGACAAAAGAACAAAAACAAGCAATATATGAAAAAAATTCGAATCTATTAGTAGCAGCTGCTGCAGGAAGCCGGAAAAACAGCGGTATTAGTAGAAAGAATAATAAATAAAGCAATAAATGAAAATATTGATATAGACAAGCTGTTAGTAGTAACATTCACAAATGCAGCAGCATCAGAGATGAGAGAAAGAGTGTTAGATGCAATATATAAAAAATTAGATGAAGATCCAGAAAATGAAAATTTGCAAAGACAAATAACATTATTAAACATGGCAAGTATCTGTACAATAGACTCATTTTGCTTAGATGTTGTAAAAAACAATTTTTATGAATTAGAAAACGTATCACCTAATTTTAGAATTGCAGATACACCAGAAATAGAACTTTTAAAACAAGAGATTTTAGATGAATTATTTGAAAACAAATATCTTTCAGAAGATAAAGACTTTACAAAACTTATAAATACATATACAAGTTATAGAGATGACACACCTTTAAAAGACTTAATTTTAAGCATTTATGGTTATATAAGTTCAAGTCCATATCCATTAAAATGGTTAAATGAAAAAATAGAAATGTTTAATATAAAAGATGAATTAGATCAAGATTTTAGCCAAACTCCTTGGGGAAAAGTATTGCTAGAAGAAATGGATGAAGAATTAACAGATGATATTACAATTCTTACAGACAGTATAGATGGACTAGAATATGAAAATGATTTAGAAGAGTTTAAACAAACAATAGAGTCTGATATAAAACAATTAACCATATTGAAAGAAAATTTAAATAATTGGGATAAATCATATGAAATTGCTCAAAATATAAAATTTATAACATGGCCAAGGAAAAAAGTAGAATCAGAAATAAAAGATGAAATAAAGAGTATAAGGGATAGCGTAAAAAAGAAATTCAATAAAAAAATAAGTAAAATATTTGTATCAGATTCAAAACAATCAAATCAAGATATATTTGATATGTATGACATCTTAAAAAAATTAGAAAAACTAATTATAGAATTTGATGAAATATTTTCAAAAAAGAAAAGAGACAAAAACATAGTAGATTTTACAGATATAGAACATTTTGCATTAAACATTTTGGTAAAAGGCGTGGAAACAACAATAGATGAAAATGGTAGAAAATGCGAAAAAATAATAAAAACGGAAGTTGCAAAAAAATATACAGAAAAATTTGAAGAAATTGCAATTGACGAATACCAAGATAGTAACCTTGTACAAGAATTTATACTTTCATCTATATCTAGAGAAAACAATATGTTTATGGTTGGAGATGTAAAGCAAAGTATTTATAGATTCAGGCAAGCAATGCCGAAACTATTTTTAGATAAATATTCTAATTATAAGCCAGTTGAAAATGATACAAATTGTATTGGCAGAAAAATACAGTTATTTAAAAACTTTAGAAGTAGAGACAATGTACTTGATTTTACAAATTTGATTTTTAAAGATATCATGAGCCAAAAGTTAGGCGAAGTTGATTATACTGAGGATGAGTATTTAAATTTTGGTGCAGAGGATTATAAAAAAATAAATCAAAATTTAAAAACAGAAATTGATATAATTGATGTAAAGCCAACTGATGAAACAGAAGAATATTTGTCTAATAAATATTCAGAAAATATTGGTGACAATGAAGAAGGTGAAGAAGAACTAGAACATTTAGAAAATATCGAAATTGAAGCAAAACATGTTGCTAGAAAAATAAAAAATCTAATAGATAGTAAATATCAAGTATATGATAGAAAAAAAGAGACTTTTAGGAATATAACATATAAAGATATAGCAATTTTATTAAGGTCTACAAAAGATAAAGCCAGTATATATGAACAAGAATTAATAAAACTTGATATGCCAGTGTTTGCAGATAGTAACCAGGAATATTTAGATTCTATAGAAATTCAGACAATTATGAGTTTGCTAAAAATAATAGACAATCCAATGCAAGATATTCCACTTGTAACAGTTTTAAGGTCAAATATAGGTAAGTTTACAGATAATGAATTAGTAGAAATTCGTTTGTCTGATAAGTATGATAATTTCTATAATTGTATGCAAAAAGCTAAAGTTGATGTGAATTCACAATTAAAAGAGAAGATAGAAAAGTTTTTAAATCAAATTGATCTATGGAGAAAAGAACAAGAATATTTATCATTAGATGAATTGATTTGGAAAATTTATTCAGATACAGGATATTACAATTATGTAGGGCTAATGCCAAATGGTAATTTGAGACAAGCAAACTTAAAAATGTTATTTGAAAGAGCTAAAAAATATGAAACAGCAAGTTTTAAAGGGTTATATAATTTTATAAACTTTATAGAAAAATTAAAAATTAATTCAGGTGATTTAAGTTCTGCAAAAATAATTGGTGAAAATGATGATGTTATTAGAATAATGAGTATTCATAAGAGTAAAGGACTTGAATTTCCAGTTGTATTTTTAGTAAATACAAATAAGCAATTTAATGAACAAGATATTAGAAAAAATCCGGTTTTGTTGCATCAAGAGTTAGGAATAGGTGCTAAATATATTAATTATAATGCACAGGTTCAATATGATACTTTAACAAGAGAGGCAATAAAAAATGTTGTTAGAAATGAAAATATTTCGGAAGAAATGAGAATTTTATATGTTGCTTTAACAAGAGCAAAGGAAAAATTAATAATAACAGGAATTTCTAATGATTATCATAAACAATTAGAAGATATTGAACAACAAAAAAATATTTATGCTAGAAAAGATGGAAAAATAAATCCTATTTTGGTAAAAAAATATAAATCATATTTAGACTGGATATTGCTTGTATATTTGTATGAAAAGTCTAATACAGAAGATTTACTTGAATTAAATAAAATAGAACAAGGTAGTGTTTTGGAAAATAAAAAACAAGATATTGAACAGGAAAAAACATCTCAAAATATAATTGAGATGCTAAATAAAAAGGCTAATAAAAATGATGTGAATCAAGTTAGAAATCAAATTGAATATGAATATCCTAATAAATTAGCTATTGATATTCCAACAAAAAGTTCTGTTACAAAAATTAAGCAAATGAAACAAAAACAATTAGGTGTTGACTTTGAAAGCATGGAAAATGAAGTAGAACAAGAGAAGAGCATAACTTTTGAAAAACCAAAGTTTTTGCAAGAGGAAAAAGAAACTAAAATAACATCAGCACAAAAAGGAACACTTACACATTTATGTTTGCAAAGATTAAATCCTAAAGAAGAATATGATTTTGATAAAATAAAATCATTAATACAAAATTTAGAAATGAATCAAATAATAACAGAAAAAGAAAGTGAAGCAATAAATGTATACAAAATATTACAATTTACAAAATCAGAAATCTGGAACCAATTAAAAAATGCAAAAGAATATTATCAAGAAAAGCCGTTTTATATTAATGTTCCAGCAAATCAAATTTATGATGAGGATATAAAAGAAAATATACTTGTTCAGGGTATTATAGATTTGTATTTTGTAAATGAAAGTGGGCAAGTTGTTTTAGTTGATTATAAGACTGATTATGTGGAAAATGGTAATGAATTTGAGCTTGTGGAAAAATATAAGAACCAATTGGATTTGTATAAACAGGCTTTGGAGAATGCTTTGGATTTAAAAGTAGATAGAGTTTATATTTATTCTGTTTATTTAGATAAAGAGATTGAAATTAAATAAGATGTAAATAATTTTGATTACAATGGGAATATAGGTATATATTCCCTAATTCTTTTTGGAAATTTGGAGACCAATTTATGTTATATTTTTTTATGTATTCCATATTTCGCCTCCATTTCTGTTATAGCATTTTTCATTGAGATGCATTTGTTTTTATCAACTTCATCTAAGGCTTGTTCAATATGAGCCAAAAAATCTTTTTGAAATTCTTCAAAATTAGCATATTTTTCTTCAAAATGTTTTTCTACAATTGTTTCAATTTTTTCTTCTTCAGTTTCTAATATGGATTCATAAACTTCGTTACTTAATATAACAAGGTCGCTTGATCCATTTTTTGTAATGTAAATAGGTTCTTTTGTTTCGTGACATATTTTTGAAATTTCATTATAATTATTTCTTAAATCTGCACAAGGTCTAATTAAAGCCATATAAATACCTCCTTTTAATAATATATACAAATTATACACAAATTATGATATAAAATCAAGAAAAATTTAAAATTGTTGAAATTTTACCAATTTCCTGATATAATAACAATATCAGGAATAAAAGGAGAAGTAAAAATGGATAGAATGAAAACACTTGCAAAATATGTAATATGGTTAGTATTATTTTATATATTTTCAAATTTGATGATATATCTAAATATAGAATCAACATATCAAAATATAGGAAGAAAAGATAATTTACCACAAGTAACAGTGTATCAAGCACAAGCAACAAAAGTAAATGGTAGAATAAAAGGAAGTATATATAATAGCGAAGCAAACAAAATTACAAATAAATATTTAAGAATTGATTTATATTCAGAAAGAGATGTATTTTTAGGAAGCGAATATATAGATGTATCTACAATGAGAGATAGTGAAACAAGAAACTTTGAAGAATATTTTAAAGTTCAAGATGTAGATTATTATGAAATGAAATTTGTAGATGAAAAAGAAGAGGGAGAATTGCCAGAGATGCTAAAAGACTTGACTAAAGAGCAGGTGATTTGGGGAACATTTTTAACATTTTTAATATTCTGGTAAAATATAAGAAACGAGATTATGGAGCTAGTACTCTAATTCTCGTTTTTTTATTTTTAAATAAAAATATTACAAGAATATTACAGAAATATAACATTTTTGTTAAAAACATAAAATTACAACTAAAACTATTGAACTATAGCTTTCATTATAGTAATATAGAACTATAAATAGATAATGTACACATTTAATGTTATATAGCTTGAGTACCTATTTAATGGAAATACAAATGATAAAGCATATTTTAAATAGTAGATTTATTAGTATTTGAAATATTTGAGAGGAGGGACACGAACTGGATGTATTAAAAATCTAAAAATACAAATAATAAGAAAAATAAATAAAATACGAAGGAGAGGGATTGATTATGATAAACAAAAACAGAGACAAAGGTATAACATTGGTAGCACTAGTAATTACTATTATTATTTTATTGATATTGGCAGGAATAACAATATCATCACTAACAAATACGGGAATATTTGGAAGAGCCAAAGAGGCGAAAGAAAAAACACAACAAGCACAACGTAATGAACAAGAAATATTAAGTCAATATATGGATGAGCTTAATAAACAATCTTCAGACGAAAAGTTTGAGAAAACAAAAGGTGTAAATAAACCAGAATTAATGCAAGGAATGAAGGCAATTAAATTTACAGACCCCTTAGGAGATACAGAAGGAACAGTACAACAAGTATCAGATAGTACATCAACAGATTGGTATGATTACAATTCTAAAAAATGGGCCAATGCACAAACAGAAGATGGAAGTATGTGGGTGTGGATACCAAGATATGCATATAAAGTAAATGCGGATACAAAAACATTTGATGTAGTATTTTTAATCGGAACAACAGACGATTATTATGAAAATGGAGTAAGAAAAACAGCAAAAAGACAAACAAAAACAGATGAAACAGTAGATACAACAACAGGATATATAGTACACCCAGCATTTACAAATGAAAGTAGTATAGGATATGCAAATGGTGGATGGAACCAAGAATTAACAGGAATATGGGTTTCAAAGTTTGAAGCAGGATTTGCAACAAGTAATGGAAATAGTGCACCAAAAAAAGCAAGTTCAGTAAATTATAGTCAAACTTCAGTATGGGCAAGTGGATATGAAACAGGTGGAAATGATGGAAGCCTATCTGCAAGGAACTGGATAGATGGAGTATATGGTTCAACAACAACAGCAATAAAATATCCAACATTCCAAGGATTAGCATATTCAATGAATTATATAAATTACAATGATGCATTTAGTATATCAAGAGCATTAACTGAAAATGGGAATATATATGGATTAAGTAAAAGTACAACAGATAGTCACTTAATGAAAAATAGTGAATGGGGAGCAATAGCATACTTAGCACAAAGTCAATATGGACTAAATGGAACAAATATATATATAAACAATGCAAACTTACGTAATAGTCAAGCAAGTGCATATGCAATAACAGGATGTGCAGGAGAAACAGAAGATGCAGCAGAAGTAGGAGTAAAAATAGATACAGCAACAAATAAACCAGTAACAACAGATAGTACAAAGAAGATATATACGTGGACACAAGCAAATGGAACAAAAGCAAGTACAACAGGAACAATATACGGAATATATGACATGTCAGGTGGAGCATGGGAAAGAACAGCAAGTTTAGTAAATAATGGTAATGGAAATTTAACAACATATGGAAAATCATTAATGAATTCACTAATAAATGGAAAAAGTTCACAATATGTAACAGCATATCCATTTGATTCAGCAGTTGATAAAAATGGAGCAAATATAGATACAGCACGTGCAGCAAATTATGCAAAAAATACACAAATATACGGAGATGGAATTCGCGAAACATCAACAGGCGGAACAGGTAAAACATCATGGCATACAGACTACTCTTACTTCCCTGCAGTGGGCGATCCGTTCTTCGTGCGCGGTGGCGGTTTTTGGTACGGCGAGGTTGCTGGTTTGTTCTCTTTCAACCGCGGTACTGGCCGTAGCAGTTACGCCAGTGGGTTCCGCTCAGTGCTTGTCGCTCAGTAGCACTTTGAAACTTTTTCTTAAAATATAATTATGTAAAGCAATTTGCAAATATATTTTAAGGTGGTTTGTTTATGACAAACAAAGAATTATTAGAAAAATTACAAGAAGATATGGAACTTAGACGGATTTTCAAAGTACACAAAGTACAGTTGTTATCACACAGGAAAAGAAATAATAGAATATTTTAATAAACCAATGGAAGAAGTAAATACAACCGAATTAAGAAATTTTTTATTAAAGCACATGAAAGAAAAAAGACGATTACCAAAGATATTAAGTGATGAAGAACTTAATGTCTTTTTTAATGCGTGTGAAAATTATGAATACAAAACAATATTCATGTTAATATATGGATCAGGGCTTAGAATATCGGAGGCCACAAATTTAAGAATAGAAGATGTAGATAGTAAGGAAATGAGATTATTTGTGGGAGGAGAAACAAAAAAATATGGAAAAGAATATAAAGAAAAACATAAAATGATGCCACACATAGCAAAAGCAATGGGAGCAATAGAAAAATGTAGAACAGGAGAATTAGGAGCACATGAAGATGTATGTGACAATTGTGGAAAAAAGAAAATCTAACATAAAAAACTGGAGCCTCTCTCAGGCCAAAATGTATATA
>URWN01000054.1 GCA_900551615.1 uncultured Clostridium sp. | reverse complement strand
TTGAAACCCATATTCCTGTTAATTCTTTATCCCATCCTCCATTTGCATAATTTATACTACTTTCATTTGTAAATGCTGGATGTACTGTATATCCTGTTGTTGTATCTACTGTTTCATTTTCTGTTTTCTGTCTTTTTGCTTCTTTCTTTTCTCCATTTTCATAATAATAATCTGTTGTTCCTTCTAAAAATACTACATCAAATGTTTTTGTTGATTTATTTACTCTATATGCAAACCTTGGTATCCATACCCACATACTTCCATCTTGCGTTTGAGCATTTGCCCATTTCTTTGCATCATAATCGTACCATGCTGTATCTGTATCTGTTGTTTTTATAACACTTCCTTCGTTTGCTTTTTCATCTCCTGTTGGTTCATTGAATTTTATTGCGGTCATTCCAGTCATTAATTTTGGTTTATTTACTTTTCCTGTCCAATCTGTTTCTTGTTTGGTTCCTGATATATATTTGTTTAACTCATCTTCGTATTCATTTAAAGTTTTTTCTTGATTTTCCTCTGCATTTTGTGACTTTTCCTTAGCCTCTTTTGCCTTTGCAAACAATCCAGTGTTTGTTAATGACTGTATTGATATTGTTGCTAATATCAATAAGATAATAATTGTTATCACTAATGCAACAAGCGTAATACCTTTTTGTCCATTTGTTTTTTTCATTTTTTAAATTCCTCCTTTGTTAATTTTCACAATTTGATATAAAAATATACACATAAAATATATTCTTTTGTCGTTTTATATTTTATAATTATCAATTATAAATGTCAATAAAAACACAAAAAAATATGTACTCTTTGTATATTTTTTAATATATAATTTGCATATATTATTTTTACTATTTAAAATTTATTATATTTTTATCAATATAAAAAATAAAGAAGCTACTAAAAAGTAACCTCTTTTAAATCCATTCTTTATATTTTTTGATATACACTCTCTTTGCAAAAGAAGCAATAATACAATACAAAAATGTAACTACAAAAATCATAAATAAATATTTTGCACCAATTGGAACCAATCCAATAGCATTACCTAAAGTTGTAAATGGCACAACAATACCAACTAATATCAACAAAATTGATGATGCATAAACATATTTATGTGCATTACTTTGTACAAACGGAACCTTTGCTGTTCTTATAATATGCATTCCCACTAAATTTGAGACTATACTATACGTAAACCATATTGTTTGAAAATGTGCTACATCCCTTAATTTAAAAACATACCATAATGTTAAAAATACAACAATATCAAATGCTGAACTTACAGGCCCCATAAACAACATAAATCTTTTTAGACTTTTTATATCTAATTTTTTTGGTTTTTCTAATGATTCTTTGTCTACATTATCAAATGGCAATGTCATTTGTCCAAAATCATATATTAGTCCTTCTACTAATAATTGTATTGGAGTTTCTGGTAAAAATGGTAAAAATATGCTTGCAACAATTACAGATACAACCTCTCCAAAGTTAAAGCTTGTAGCCATTTTTATATATTTCATTAAATTTACAAATGTACGTCTTCCGTTCTTCCACTCCATCTAATAGAACATTTAAATCTTTTTCAAGTAAAATTATATCTGCTGACTCTTTTGCTATGTCAACCGCTGTGTCTACTGATACACCAACATCTGAATTTGTTAATGATGGACTATCATTTATTCCATCTCCCATATACCCAACTACATTTCCATTTTGCCTTAAAATTCTTACTATTCTAGATTTTTGTATTGGTGAAAGCTTAGCAAATACATTTGTCTTTTTTAACAAACGAGTCACACCCATATCAGGAAGTTTTTCTATTTGACTTCCCAAAACGATATTTTTTGAATTTATTCCTACTTTTTCACATACACATCTTGTTACATCTGCATTATCACCTGTAAGAACTATAACTCTTATTCCTGCTTTATTTAATTTTCTAATAGATTCCTTTGCACTTTCTTTTGGTGGATCTAAAAATCCTATAAATCCAAGTAACACCATATTTTTTTCATCAGATACTTCAAAATTTGATTTATCTTCTATATCATTTTTTTGACAAACTGCAACAACTCTTAGTCCCTCTTTATTTAGCTGTTTACTGATTTTTTTAATATTATCTTTAATCTCTTTTGTTATTTTGCTAACTTGTCCTTTATAATCAACCATTGTACAAATACTTAAGATTTCTTCAACAGCACCTTTAGTAATTAATTGTTTTTTTTCTCCATCACTAACAATAACTGATAAACGTCTACGAGAAAAATCAAATGGTATTTCGTCTATTATTTTGTATTTTTCTGCAACTTCCATTAAATTATTTTCTGTTGCCCTTTTTATTACTGCTTCGTCTATACTTCCTTTAAGTCCTGTTTGAAAATAAGAATTTAAAAATGCATGTTTAAGCACTCGAATATCCTCATCACCATTTATATCCAAATATCTTTCTAGTACAATTTTATCTTCTGTTAATGTTCCTGTTTTATCCGTGCATAAAATGTCCATAGCACCAAAATTTTGAATCGAATCAAGCTTTTTTACAATTGTTTTCTTTTTTGACATTCGTATTGCACCTTTTGATAAACTTGATGACAAAATTACTGGCAATAATAATGGTGTTATACATATTGCTATTGCAACTGCAAATGTAAACGCTGTTACAAATTCATGTTTTTCTACATTTATAATAAACACTAATGGTATCATAAATAACATAAACTTTATTAATAATCTACTTATGTTTTCTATTCCTTTTTGGAATGCCGTTTTATCTTTACCAGATGTTATTGTGTGTGCTATCTTTCCAAAATACGTTGAATCTGCTGTTTTTATTACAATTCCTTTAGCTGAACCTGATATTACATTTGTTCCCATAAAACAAATATTATCAAAATCTGAAATATTATCTATTTCACCTGTTTTATCTTCCAGTTCAACTGTTTTCTTTACACTATCTGATTCACCTGTTAAAGATGATTGCCCAACATACAAGTCTTTTGCTTCTATTACTCTTAAATCCGCTGGTATCATACTTCCTGCTGATAATACAACTGTATCTCCAATTACTACATTTTTAATTGGAATATCTATCTTTTTGCCGTCTCTTACTACTGTCGTTTTTGTTGCAACCATTTTCTTTAATTTTTCTGCTGCTTTATTTGATCTATATTCTTCAAAAAAATCTAGCAATGTACTTGCTATTACTAGAATTGCTATTACTATAATATTTGCATAGCTTGGCGTTTCTGCTAATATTATGTCTGTATAACTTAATATAAATGCAATTCCGATTAATATACAGTTAAATGGTGTTACCAAACTTTCCCAAAAATAGTTGTACCATCTTTTGGGCTTTGCTTGTCTTATTTCATTTGGACCAAGTTTTTGTAATTTTGCCTCTGCTTCTTTAATTGAAATTCCTTTTTCATTTATTTTGTATTTTTTTATAAATTCATCTTTACTTATCTGGCTTTCATTTGCATACATTTTATTTATATCTACGTCTTCTTTAGTATTTGCCATGTACATTCACATTCCTTTCCTTTTTTAAGGTTGAAAAATAATTATAATTTTTCAACCTTACTTTTTTATATTATGGCACATTATTTCTCAAATAATACAATTTGATTTTGTTTTAAACTTTTTTGAACATCAATAACTCTTTGGTTTGATGAACCTTTCCATTTTAATGTTGGATTATGCAACTCATCAACATATTGTCCATCTACTATAACATCAAGATATTTAGTAACTTCTTTATCCTTTAAATCTTTATCAAATTTAAAACCAGACCATGCCCAAATATTTTTATTAGGGAATCTTTCTTTAAATGCTTTTGCTAATTTTGTTGTATTCTCGATATTTCTAGGATGCATTGGTTCACCACCTAAAATTGATAGGCCTTCAATATTATCATTGTCTGATAATTCTAGTATTCTATCTATTGTAGCATCTGTAAATTCTTTCCCTCCGTTAAAATCATGTGTTTCTGGATTAAAACAATTTTTACAGTTAAAAGCACATCCTTGCATAAATATTGATACTCTTACTCCTGGTCCATCTGAAATGTCCATTTTTCTAATTTTATTATACCCCATTTTATATCATCCTTTTTTGTTTTTAATATTTTAAAAGGGAACAGTGTACATATAAAACAAAACCGTTCCCATTATTTAAAAAATAACATGTGTCCATTTAGAACCGTCCCTATTGGACATCATCTTTATTATCAATATGTAAAACTCTTTCTTTTATTTCTTGAGTTCTTCCCTTGTTCCAGAAATTGCTTCCTATATAACCACATGTTCTTCTTGCTACATTTAATGTGTTGTGATCTCTATTTCCGCAGTTTGGACAATACCATTCTAGATTTTCGTCAATTAAAATTTCGCCATCAAATCCACATTTTTGGCAATAGTCTGATTTTGTATTTAATTCTGCATACATAATATTATCATATATAAATTTGATTATTTGTAAAACTACTTCAAGATTATCTTGTAAGTTTGGTGTTTCCACATAAGATATAGCTCCACCTGGGCTTAATTCTTGGAATTCACTTTCTAATTTTAATTTAGAAAATGCATCTATTTCTTCAAATAC
The DNA here is from genome assembly GCA_900551615.1 of uncultured Clostridium sp. Lineage (GTDB taxonomy): Bacteria > Bacillota > Clostridia > TANB77 > CAG-508 > CAG-269. The sequence goes on along the minus strand of URWN01000054.1, from coordinate 3,066 downwards.
TGGTACATGATATGAGTTTGTTATATAGTCTCTATCTGTTATTCCTTTTATAACTCCAAATCTTTCTTTTAAGCATTTTGCGAATTTGTATGTTGTAGATTCTATTGGTGAACCATAAACACTATAATCTATATCTTCTTTTTCTTTCCATTCTTTGCATTTTTCATTTAGTTTTTTCATTACTTCTATTGCAAATTCTTTACCTTCACCATTATCTGTGTGACTCTTGTCTGTCATGTATTTAACACATTCATATAGTCCTGCATATCCAAGTGAAATTGTTGAATATCCTCCATGTAATAATGGATGAATTGGTGCTCCTTTTGGTAATCTTGCAAATGCTCCATTTTGCCATAAAATTGGTGCAACATCACTTGTTACTTTGCTTAATCTTTCATGTCTTGCTTGTAATGCTCTATGACATAATTCAAGTCTTTCGTCATATATTTTCCAGAATTTGTTTTTATCTTTTCCAGATGTTAATGCAACATCAACTAAGTTTATTGTTACAACACCTTGGTTGAATCTACCATAATATTTTGGTTTGTTTGTTTCTGGGTCTACATATGGTGTTAAGAATGAACGGCATCCCATACATGGATAGCAGTGTCCTTCTCCGTTTTTATCAACTTTTAGTTCTTTCATTTTCTTTTCTGATATATAATCTGGCACCATTCTTTTAGCTGTACATTTTGCAGCAAGTTGTGTTAAATACCAGTATTTGCTATTTTCGTGTATGTTATCTTCTTCTAATACATATAAAAGTTTTGGAAATGCTGGTGTAACATATACTCCTTTTTCATTTTTGAATCCTTCTATTCTTTGTTTTAAGAATTCTTCTATTATCATTGCTAATTCTTCTTTGTATTCTTCTGTTTCACCTAAATACATACATACTGATAAGAAAGGTGCTTGTCCGTTTGTGTTTGTCATTGAATTAACTTGATAATTAAATGTTTGAACACCATCTGATACTTCTTTCTTTGTATCTTGCTTTGCATATTCTTCACATTGTTTTTCTGTTAATCCTCTATCTTTATATTTTTTATAGTATTTATCATAACTACTTTTTACAAATGGTGCTAAATGTGATAATGATATTGTTGCTCCACCATATGTTGATGATGTAACGCCTAAAATTATTTGTGTTGCTATTGTACATGCTGTTATAAATCTATGTGGTTTTTCTATCATAACTCCATTCATAATTGTTCCATTTTGTAACATATCTTCTAGGTTAATAAGTTCACAGTTTGTTAACGCATTTTGTGCGAAATAATCTGCATCATGGAAATGAATTATTCCTTCGTCATGTGCTTTTACTATGTCTTCTGGTAATAAGAATCTTCTTGTTATATCTGTACTTGTAATTCCTGCTAAGTAATCTCTTTGTGTTGTTACTACTGTTGCATCTTTGTTTGAATTTTCGTTATTCCAGTATTCACTTTCACCTTCAATTAGCTCTTTTATTGATTGATCTGTTGTATTTGCCTTTCTAACTAATGCTCTTGTGTATCTATATGTTATATATGTTTTTGCTAATTGATATTTTTCTAATGACATTAATTTTTGTTCTATTATGTCTTGGATATCTTCAACTAATATTCTTGATTTTTTTAAATCTTCAATATAAGTTATTATTTCATCAATTTCTGCCTCTGTTGCTTTTTCTTTTCTTGATACTTCATTATTAGCTTTTTTTATTGCTATTCTTATTTTTTCCGGATTGTAGTCTACTATTGATCCGTCTCTTTTTATGATTTTCATTTCCATATCCTCCCCTTGTTTAAGTATGCACTTATTATATATCATCCGGAAACTTTTTCTGTTGCAATTGCAACATTTTATGAAAAAGATTTTTTTTTGTTTTTTTGTCGGCTTGGCTCTAAGTTTTTTTCTTTTGTTACATTTTTGTTACATTTTTTGTAACGAATTCTGTAACCTTAAATCTTAAAAAAGTATATATTTTTCTTTGCGAATTATATATACTTTTTTTATTAATTATTTACTTATATTTCAAACTATTTTGTAATTACATTTATAATTTTTCTATTTCTTCTTTTGTAAATCCCGTTACTTGACTTATTACTTCAATTGTTATTCCTTGTTGTAACAATTTTCTTGCAACATCAATTTTTCCTTCTTTTATTCCTTTATAATATCCAGCACTTTCAATTGCTTTTTGATCCATTATATATTTTTCTCTCAATTCTGCTAAATATCTTTCATGTTCATCACTGCTTATTTTCTCCAATTCCTCTTTTGCCTTATTTATTTCCATATTTTCAGACATTTTTACCACCTCTGGATTTTCAATAAATTTTAACCATGAGCTCATTTGCTTTCTTTTATTTTCTTTGTATTTTATGAACTTTGGTAATTCAATTATATATAATTCCAAAACATCTGTCAATACGATCTGACTGTATTTTTCTTCTCTGATTTGCCATTTTGTGGAATATTGCGGAATTTTTTTTAATGATTCTAATTCATAATCTGATATCAAAATTACAATTGTTTTTTCTAATTCAGAATAATCATTTCCAGACTTTACACTCCTGCTAAACATTTTACTCCAATAAAACATCATTCTTTTTTCTATGTTATTTCTATCAACTACCTGCATCTCTATGTTACAATTTATGCTACTATCTATCTTTGCTCTTATGTCTAATATTCCTACCTTATCATCAAACAAATCCTTTTCCAATATAGTATTATTGTCTAATTCTACATTTGTTATTTTCTTTCCAATTATTGCACTTATTAATGATGCAGTTATATCTTCGTTTCCAATTCGTCCAAATATTCTCTTGAAAACATAATCATTCTTTGGGTTTAATAAATTTGCTATAAAACATTCCTTCTTTCTGTTATTAAATTTTAAATTTTGAATTTTAGGCCGATTTGCCTTACATTTGAATTTTAAAAATCGTTTGAAATATAATAATATCATTATATTAACATAAAAAGTTTATATATGCAATAGATATTTAACTTTTATTGAAATTTGTATATATGTATATGATTTGAAACATTTTCTCGGTTCAATACGCAACATAAGAA
>URWN01000053.1 GCA_900551615.1 uncultured Clostridium sp. | reverse complement strand
AACTTCTTCGATAGTTTCACCATATTCCAAAAATCCTTTTTTAAATCTTTCCCACGGGTTAGAATACATCTTGCTTGTAATAAGCACCCTTCCGATTCTGTTTACCAGTGCGCTGAGAAATTCATTCTGTAATGCCGGATAGTCCATAATAATACTACCGATTGCCCTAATGCTTTCAGCGTCCGGCGTGGCTTTGGGGACGTAATCTTTGTAATTCTGTGATGCATTGTTTCGGATAACATTTAATACATCAGTGGATGTATTTGTTAATACTTTTACTTTTGGTCTTGTTGCCATGTTTTATTCCTCTCTTTCCTCAAATAATTCGTCAAATGTAGACGGCTCGCTTTCGTCTTTCAAATCTTCACGGTTTTCATCTACAATATCTTCTTTTCCCTCAAAAAATCTCCTACGATAACGTTCACGCCATTCAGCGTCAAGGTCGTTGTATTTTCTCTCCCAGTCATCGCTGTTTCTATCAGTCTCAAGACTGTTATACGTGTCAGTCATGTCCTCAATAAATTTCAGCGATTCATCATCAGTATTTTCACCAACCCGTTTATTGATAGCTTCAAAAAATTCATCTCTGGTTAATATCATGTTTTTTACACCTCCTTTAATAATTTGTTAACGATAGACTGTATTTCTTTATAATCATAACCGGCAAGGGTTAACGCTTCTTTTCTTGCTTGTCCGTTGCCCCATTTACCGGTTAAGACTTGCCTTGCCACCGTTTCTAACTCGTTTGTCTCTCTCAAAAAAAGAGTTAATTCTTCGTTTCTGCGCTTAACTAGACCATTTAGTTTCACACCCCCTGACTTACAATATAACGGTAATGCGTTTGCTATTTGTGATATAGTCCGCTTGCCATTGTTTGTAAGTTGTTTAATATTGCCAACATTAAAAGCAAAAGACACAAGAGCATCATATTGACACTGATTAAAGCTATACAAGGGGTTATAAATATTTACCGCATTTTCAGCTTTTTTAATGTCGTTATGCAATAGACTTTCAGCTGTTTCTTTAGTGATTATCATACCTTTGGTTATGTTCTTGCCATAATGACCATAACCTATTGTATAATATTTTTCAGTGGATACAGCTTTATAAGCTATTAATCTTAACCCCTCGTATTTTTTTATCAATTCATACGCTTTATTACTACTCCTCAATGTCTTTACCCTCGCTTATAATGTCGCTTAATTTCTGTAGTGCTAGTGTGTTTTTGTTTAACGCTTCTGTAAATTCTTTTGTTTCCGCTTTGTGCATTTCGGACAACTTGTAAATGTACCAAAGTAAAATAAGACATATTGCGATAGGAAAGCCGACTGTACTAATTGCCGTTGTGATACCTGTAAGTGTTTCCATATTTTTCACCTCCTTTATAATATTATATCATAACTACTTGCAAAATGTCAATATCTATGATATAATTTAATAAAGAATTAAAGGAGGTGACAACAATGTCATATTATGATGGCACTAAACTTTTGAGTTTAAAGGATATTAATGGCAACATACCAGAAATTTATATATGTACGTCTAATCGTTCGGCAGGAAAGACTACCTATTTTAATAGACTTTGTGTTAACCGTTTTTTGAAAAACGCTGAAAAATTTGCACTTATTTATCGATATAACTATGAACTAGACGACATTGTTGATAAATTTTTTAAGGACATTCAAAGTTTGTTCTTTTTAAATCATAACATGACAGCCAAAAAGAGAGCAAAGGGAATTTATCAAGAATTGTTTATCGATGACATCCCTTGCGGATATGCTATTTCCTTAAATAGTGCTGATTCTCTAAAAAAATATTCACATTTATTTAGTGACGTATCACGCATGATTTTTGATGAATTTCAGTCGGAAACAAATCACTATTGCACAGAAGAATTAAGAAAATTTCAGAGCGTTCATAAATCAATAGCAAGGGGACAAGGAAAAATGGTTAGACGTGTGCCCGTATATATGTTAAGCAATCCCGTCACTATTCTAAATCCTTATTACGTGGCTTTTGGTATATCAACACGATTAAGAGAGGACACTGTATTTTTGCGCGGCGATGGATTTGTGTGTGAACAAGGTTTTAACCGAGACGCACATGACGCACAAATTGATAGTGGCTTTAACAGAGCTTTTTCGTCCGACAGGTATCAGTCATATTCCAACGAGGGTATTTATCTAAATGATAGTAAATCCTTTCTTGACAAACCCATTGGAAAAAGTCGCTATCTGTGCACCTTGAAATACAGGGGAAAAGAATATGCTGTTCGTGAATATGCAGAACATGGAATCATTTATGCAGACGATAGAGTTGATAGCACTTTTCCTTTCCGCTTAGTTGTTACAGTTAATGACCATGATATAAACTATGTAATGTTAAAAAGAAATGATGTTTTTATATCCTCTCTACGTTATTTTTTCGAAAAAGGATGTTTTCGTTTTAAAGATTTAGAATGTAAAGACGCTATTCTCACTGTTTTATCTTATTAATGTTTCACGTGAAACATTTTTGGTATCTGCACTGGTTTTAATGTCTGAGTAGTGTGGACAGCACGGGTGAAAGAAACCGCCACATATAACTTGTCGATGGTGCGAATCGCTTTCATTATACTAGTGTTATAGATATATTAAAGAGACTGATCTTATATCAGTCTCTTTTGTTATCTCATTTCATAGTTTGTTTCTGTTAATAGTACTCCACCTAAAATTCTTTTTGGTAATAATTTCCCTGGTACTATAAGACCCTCTTTGAAATCCTCTAAATTTCTTAATATTTTTTCATCACCCTTATATAAAAATTTTTGTTCTTCTTCGGTGTATTCTTCTTTATTTTTCTGAGTCCCTGTTAAACTTTCGTTTAAAAGATTTTTACATTTTTGCGGCATACCAGCACACTTAATATTATAATATGATTCTACCGCTTCGCCGTCCTCATGTGTTACGTGCTCAATGTATGTCTTTTGCCTTGCAAATATAGCACTATCCCAGTAGCTTTCTAATTTCCAACAATTAAAGTCAGACTTGTGTATTTTTAAACCAACGACTTCATCGGGAAATAAATCGCAGTGAATAGAATCAGTATCAGCGTAAATAAAGCCACGTTCATTTTCACCGTGATAATTCATTTGTGCGTGACGTATGGTAAAGTTGCGTGCGTAACTGGTTATTGCTGACCCTATCGCAATGTATCCCGCTTTTTTGTCGTGTGCTTCTACGTTATAAAACCCTACTACATTATCGTCTTTCAAATATGCGTATTTAAAAGACGAATCATCAGACGATGCCAGTTTTCCATATAAATTATTAAGAAACAGTTTTGCAAGTGTTCTTTTTGCACCTTTACTTTCCATTTTAATTTGCTTGTATTTGTCTAAGTATTCGTCAAATATTCCAACTTGTGCATAAAAATAACACCCATCTATAATTTCAAAATCTACCAGTTCATAGTGATCTTTTATTAATTCATAATCTGTCATAGTTAGTACAAGTTCTTGTTTAGTGTCTATTGTGTTACCATACTTATCCTTATAATATTGACAGTACATCCCTAATTTATTGTCATAATAATCGGATGTTGTTAACGATTCTGTTCCTTTATATATGTATTTTCCTTTTATTTGTATAAATGGCAAGTACCCCCGTTTTAAGTAAAAACGTGTTTTTATTCTAATAAAGTAATATTTATTAGGTTTTAGCGCTTCTTCTGGTATATAGTTTCCTTTCCAAAATTTAGGGGCGCCTATTGGATACTTATTTCCACTCCTTGAATGCATTTCAGACGGATAAAGTGAGTTTACATCTGCTGTCAAACCTTTAGAAAAAACCTTGTTTTCTTTTCCTTTTACAAGATAGCACCAACCGCCCCTATAACTTTTTCTTATCCATTTATCGGCTGTTTCATAAGTGTGCACATCCTTATTTAATTCTATAAGTGTTAGGTCAGGGAACCAATTTTTAAAATCTTGAGATAATAATGTTTTCTTAAACTCTGACAAACAACATGATCCGATAGTTAATTTTTTATGGCCCTCTTCAAACATAATTTCTAATGCTTCTTTTACAACTAAAACATCATTCTTTAAATACTCTTTTTCCTTATTTGTAATTTCACATCCGGCATATCGATATCCCTTATATTCCATATCAAGTTTTTTATGTTTTGTGCCGAAAGATTTTCCAATTTCTTTTACACTAAATGGTAAAAGTTTCAATGAGTCACGTATTTCTATTATGTGGTCATTTACCTTTATAGTTATGGAATACCACTGGCCCATATCAGATATTACATACTTAAAAGTATTATTTTTCATGTCTTTTATGTCATCAAAAACCATTGATGTTTTTTCATCGTTTAGATATTTTACTGCTTGTTTTAAGTGCAAATCTTTTAACAAAAAAGACAGCCAAAAATTACCGTCAAATTTTAGGTTATGATAATAAGCGCATATATTACAATTTAAGTCTTTAAAATAATTAAATGTATCTTCTATGCTGTGAAAGATAACTACATCTTCCGTAAACAGTTCAACACATGCGGATGCCCATACCTCAGTATTTACTTGCCCTTTATAAACTGTTGTCTCAAAGTCACATGAGAAAAACTTAAAATTAATATTTCTCACGATATTCACCCCTTAAGGTTCGTAAAATTCTTGTTCGCCAGATATGCTTTCTGCTTCAATTTGCGAAAGCGGATGACCCATATTTAACAGGTTAGCAAGTTCTATAAAATGATTCTGTATTCTTTTTTCGTCACCACTATCTTCAAATATTTCATCCAATTGCTCGGCTATATCGTTTTCCTTTTCAGATAAATAGTTATAATACAAGTCTAAGTTATCGTTATAGTCATAATAACTAACATTGTCGTCAAATAATTTTAATAGCCCTTGTTTTCTACTTTCTATTTCAATAGGTCTTGTTCCCTCTTTTCTAGTTAGATTTATTATTTGATTTCTGATATGCTCTATTACATCAAAGTTTGCTATTGGCAAACCGTCCTCTGTTTCGTAAAAAGCGGACGTTTCTTTTTTCTGCTTTTGTTTTGCTAGTTTAACAAGTTCCCTATTTGCTTTTACTACACTTTTTCTATAACTAGATGATTCCTTTGTTATAATTTCACCTGTTGTAAAATCAATTAATTCTGACTTAGTTCTTATCATTTTAGGTGTAATCTTTTTTAAACGATTTATTGATGCTTTTGTAATGCGTTTTGGTATATCTGGTAACATATTTTCGGGCACTATATAACCGCTCTTCCTTTGCTGTGATATTGCACGCTGAATACGCTTTCTTTCTTTATTATATTCTTGTCTTAAGGTCATATTTATTATACCCTCCTTAATCAAAAAAACGGTAGGAGATATTTTTTCTCCCACCGTTTCAAATTAGTTTTTTAAACAATGGTACACTTAATGAAAGAGCCATTATAATTTTTTGACTTTACCTTGTAACATTTAATTTCGTAATCAGTTTCGCCAGAATCGGCCATAGCTTCTGTAATCTGAATAAACGACTCAATGAAAGCTGTAGACCCTGTGGAATACATATTGCCGTCTGTGTCAATAACAATAAATTTGCTGTAGTCTGTGTTATCTGCGTGCTCGTTGTGAATATCAAGCGCAACATAATCCACGGGCTTAATTAACAGATAGCCTCCGTTCTCATCAATCAGAGTGTCAATGGAAAGACAATTCTGGACATCTGTGAATTTAAGTTTTTCTCGCGCCGTAAGTTCTCTGGATGCATCTGTAATAGTTACGTTATAGTCTTTTCTCATTTTTATTTACCTCTTTTTTTCTTGTTATTCTTCTATAGATTCTTGTTCTGCGGTGTCAATGAAATGACGTTTTTCGTCAAGTTCCTGTGCGTACTTCATGAATAATTCTTCGGTTATGCCAAAAATTTTTTCTTCCTGTTCTGCACTCTGAATCTGAACAATTTTTCGTGAATCGTTGTCATAAAGTTCGTGCGCTTTTGTTTCTAACTTCTTGTCAGAAACAGAAAACGAGCCCGGGATAATGATTGTGTCGTTGTACGGTTCTACCTTCTTTAAGTCGATACAGAGTGCAGTTACTTTGGTGCTGATAATGGTACGTGTTACTTTTTTCGCCATAATTTTTTCCTCCTTGATTATAGCTTGTTTTTTGGTTTTTGTAATATGTTATTCACCATTTAGGTGTTATAACCATTTGTAAAAGTGATAGAAATAATACGTTTTGAGTTGATTACAGGCAAATTTTCACAAATTACTTCCATTGTAACATCTAACTCGTCAGAATATAATTTTGTTTCAGATAACTGATGTATTCCGACGGTGCTCATAAATTGTTCATATAGAGTATTTAACAATGTAATCACCTCGTTTCTATTATTTAACTCTATAATGATATTATAGCAGTAGTGTATGAAATTAAAATGAACAAATTGTGAACAAATTGTGAACGTTATTCAAGGTAATAAAATTTGCCATCTTCTACGGTGATTTCGAACCCGTGTGTAATTGCATCATCAAATATTAAAAGCATATCACCGACACAAAAAGAATTTATAATATTGATTAATGACTTGTTTTTTTCGCTGTACTCTTTCATTTATAACCGCTCCTCTATTTTATTTTCTACGTCGTAGCCAAGTGCAAATGAAATACCTAAAATTACACCCATTACTTTAGCCGAATTAATCTTAAAATAATCAGGGGTACATTTTCCATTGTCTAATTCTGTTATTAACTTTTTATGCGTTTTAATAAGTTCATCTATTTTTAATTCGCATAATTCCCTTTGTAACATCATTACTTTTACCATCCTTAATTATCTTTATAAAAATGTTTTGCATTTCCAAACTTGTTATATTTAAAACAAGGATAAAACCAATAATGTGTAGTTTCACCATAATTTCGTATTTCCTTAATTATTTCATCCCTTTCTTTTGCTGAATAAGCAAAACGAAAATGTTTAATACCACTTGCATTTTCAAAACCTATTTGATATCTCATGTTTCCTCTCTTTCTTTTTCAATAATCGACACACCTAAACAATTTAATTTAATATAACTATAAATTCTATTTAAATGTGAATTTACTATATAGAATGTTTTGTTATCGTCGACATATAGTGTTGAATAAGTACTATCTTTAGACGTACTCTCTACTAAATAACATTTACTTAATATGTAGTCAATATTAGCTTGAAATACTAAATGCGGTTGCGTTTGTTTTTGAATAATTATACAATTAGTTATCATGTTTTTTCTCCTTTCTTCCCGTCTAGCCGATAGAACAGCTAAAAATTATCCTATCCTATTTTCTTCATATTCGATGTACTGTTGCTTCATAAACTCTTCACACTCTGAACAATCGCCCTTAAAAGCTACCTTATAATTATTATCACCGCCTAATACTTCAAATCATCCAGTCGATAGACGGCGCATAATCAATTCACGATTTCCCAACCACATATTTTCTACAAACTTTCCATCATTCATGTTCATTTCTCCTTTTCATTCTGTAGCGTTTGCTGTTGTTTGTTTGTTCCTTATGATATAAGTATATTACATGTTGCACTTATTAACAAGTCACAATTTTAACATCTTTATGTTAAATTCTTGATTATTTTTAACCTATTACTATTTGCGCTCTATGAGTTACACAAGTTGATACCATACTACTTCATCAGTTGACGGCATATGGGGAAAACTGTAACGGAATTCGGCGTGAAAAGTGTGCTT
>URWN01000052.1 GCA_900551615.1 uncultured Clostridium sp. | reverse complement strand
CTATTTTTCACTCCAATCAAACGGACGAAATCTCAAATATATATAATTACCCAAGTGGAAGGGGCGCCACACAAATAATAATTTTATTGGCTGTGAACTGTAACATTAAACTATATAAAACATATATTTAGAATTAGTTTTATAAAAGCTTAAAAAGAAAAAAGCAGGAAAGGAGATAAACTCCTTTCCTTAAATACAAAAAATTACCTTTAATTCAAATTTTAACATCTGACATTTGCTATAATTAACGCAAAGTCTAAGGTTTTCTTTTCTTTTTCGGTTAGATTCGAAATAAAAAATTCATCATTGAGTTTTTTATCCTGCAGTTTCCTTGAAAGATTTGTGATTTCAACAGTATGAGTATACTGATGAGTTTCATAAGTTTCTGTTAGTAAAGAATCTAATTGCTTAAGTAGTTCTTGTATTTCAGTTAAATTCTCTTTATTGTCTTTTTTCTTTGTATTGGTTTCTTTCATGTTTTTCTCCTTTGCCATCATAAAGGTAATTTTTAATATATATTAAAATTATACCATAAATATTATAAAAAAGCAAAAAAAGTTGAGGTTTAAAAATTCAACCTCAACTAGTAAAATATACAAATTATTTTTTATCAACATTTTTATGTTCTTCAGGAATAATAACATTTTTAGGTTTATCTTCGCTAGGTCTAGGTTTACCAGGGTTTAAATGATCATATACATTAGAAATATCTAAATTAGAACCATCACCATCAACGATTTCAATTTTCTTTTTTTCTTCACTCATAAGAAATACCTCCATAACTTACTAAATAGATAATAACACAAAAAAAACAAATAATCAACAAAAATTTTAGTTTGAATAATAATGCTACAAGCATTGATTTTTAAGAAAAAATATAATATAATTAATAAGTAAAATTATAAAACCGAGGTTTTACACATGAATATAATAGAAAAAATAATGAATTTATGGAGACACAGAGGACAAAAAGCATTACCAGAAGCACAAATGATAAATAGTCAAAATAAAAATAGAAAATACATACTACAAATAAACAATAATAGTCAACCAACAAAATTAGATATGGAAATAGATAATTTTTTAAAAGCATATTCTAATATAATAGAAAATGTAGATGAAGCACAACCAATTAACACTACTAAAATGGCTTATGATGCATTAGTCACAATGCAAGGAAAAGAACCCACACAAGAAGAATACCAAAACAATGACTATATGGAACAAGAATTATTAAAAAGATTATATAGTGAAAAAAAATATAATATACAATATCAAGGGACAAAAGAGAGGACAGTATTTTATCATATAAAATCCAAAGGATATGAAATGCCACAATTTGAAAACATGTTAAGGCTATATATAAATTGCAATAATGGTAATATATCAGAACTATCAAATTTGATATTATCTTGCAACCAAAACCCTAATTTTTATATGAAATTTATTTCAAATGAAGCTAATGACATAAAACCAAGAGGAGAAAAAATAGTAATATACTGTGATAAAAATGAAGTAGACAATACTATGCAACTAATTAGATATACAAAAAGCATAAGACCAGATTTATATACAGAATCTGAAAATGTTCTACCATTTTTACAAAACATAGATAATACTGTAAGCATATCAAAACAGCCATCAACAAATCAATTTAAGGACTTATATGGAAATTACAAAACAATTGCACAATCAACAAACTCTTTTTTATCAATGACATTAAAAGAAAGTTATATGGAAGCTGCAAAAGAAATTGCAAGAGCAGACACTGATTTATCATTTTTGTTACAAGACGGATGTATAAATGACGAATATTTATATATGAAAAATTATCCATATATTAATTCAAAATATCATGATTACCTTATACAAAGTATGGAAGCAAAAATGGCAATATTAGCAATAAATAATAATTTGTACATAGATGGAATTCCTCAACAATATCTGCAAGATAGAGGAGATGAAGAAAAAGAAAAACAATCTATATGGGAAAAAACTTAGAAAGGAAAAATCAAATATGGAAATAGAAAAAATCAAAGCAATAATTGAAGCAATACTTTTTGCAGCAGGAAGACAAGTAACAATAAAAGAACTAATGATTTCTTTGGAAATGCCAAAAGAAGATTTAGAAAATATAATAGTATCAATGCATGAAGATTATAAAATTCAAAACAGAGGAATAGAGATAATAAAAGTAGAAGATAGCTATCAATTATGTACTAAAAAAGAATTATATGAATATTTATATCCAATTTTAGATAAAAGGTCAAAACCAAATTTATCAAACGCAGCATTAGAAACACTTGCAATAATTGCATATAATCCTAAAGTAACGAGAGCGGAAATAGAGTCTATAAGAGGAGTTAGTGCAGATGCATGTATTTACAAATTACTAGAATATGGATTAATTCAAGAAGCTGGAAAGTCAGATTTACCAGGAAAGCCAATGACATATATAACTTCAAATGAATTCTTAAAAATGTTTGGATACACATCTTTAAATGATTTGCCAGAACTTCCAAGATATAAATTAGATGAAAATCAACAAATTGTAATTGATGATTTAGTAGAAAATAATTCTGAAAATGAAGAAAAACAAGAGGCTCCAGAACCCGAAAGGGAAGAACAAAAAGAGGACAGTAATAATGATGAAGAATAGGAAAGAAGGAATAAAAAATGAAATTAAGTAAATTAAACCCAAAGAAAATAAATTTTAATGATGTAGACAAAAACTATTCAGGACAAGACATATTAATGAAACTAGGAGAATTATATCAATTTGAAAGTGGAATATTTGGATATGGAAACATATGGACAAAAATAGAAAGAATAGTAGAAAATATAATTATTGATGAATTAGACAAAGCTGATTGTATTCAAGCAGAATTTCCAAAACTACAACCAAGAAAAATATGGGAGCAATCAGGAAGATGGGATGTATACACAAAAGAAGCAGATATAATGTTCAATATGAGTAATAACTTAGGAGATTATGGTTTAGCACCAACAGCAGAAGAATGTGCTACAATATTTGGAGCAAACAGACTATTATCATACAAAAACTTACCTGCAACATATTATCAAATAGGAGAAAAATTCAGAAAAGAAATTAGAGCAAGAGGATATTTGTTTAGACCACGTACATTTGTAATGATGGATGCATATTCATTTGATAAAACACAAGAAGATATGCACAAAACATTTGAAAAAATGCATGATGTATATATGAATATATTCAAAAGAATAGGAATTAATATCATACCAGTTGTAAGTGATGGCGGAACAATGGGAGGAAGAGTATCAGAAGAATTCCAAGCTATTACAAAATTAGGAGAGGACATTATTTTATATAATGAAGAAAAAAATGTAGGTATTAATAAAGAAGTTCTAGATTTTGAAGACAAAGAAACATTTATAGACAGACTACAAGGATTAAAACTAGAAGACATGAAAGAATACAATTCTGTAGAATTAGGAAATAACTTCGAATTAGGAACAAAATATTCAGAAGCAATGGGACTAACATACCAAGATGAAAATGGACAAAGCAAACCATATTATATGGGATGCTATGGAATCGGATTGGGAAGAATAATTGCAACAACAATAGAAAATAACATCATTATTAAAAATGATAGAATAAAAGGTTTTGCAATACCAGAAACAATTGCACCATATAAAGTTCAAATTATATATAGTGAAGAAAACAAAGAAAAAGCATTTGAATTATATAACAAACTTCAAGAAAATGGAATTCAAACTATTATTGATGATAGAGAAAATCTAAATATGGGTAATAGAATTAATGATGTGTATGCCTTAGGAACACCAAATATGATTGTAATGGGCAAAAAATTTGAAGATGAAAAATATGAATTAGAAAATTCAAAAACAGGTGAAAAAGAAGTATATACAATAGAAGAATTAATAAAAAGATTAGTAAAATAAAAAATAAAAAACTGTGAACTTTAAAATTCACAGTTTTTTGGTGTTCTAGGGAAAGGAATAACATCACGAATATTTTGCATACCAGTTAAATACATAATAGCCCTTTCAAAACCTAGACCAAATCCAGAATGAACACAACTACCATATTTTCTTAAATCTAAATACCATTCATAATTTTCAATAGGCATATTCAATTCTTTCATTCTATTTAACAATTTGTCATAATTTTCTTCTCTTTGGCTACCACCAATAATTTCACCAATACCTGGAACTAAAAGGTCAGCAGCTGCAACAGTTTTTCCATCTGGATTTTGTTTCATATAGAAAGCTTTTATATCCATTGGATAATCTGTAACAAAAACAGGTTTTTTAAATATTTGCTCACATAAATATCTTTCATGTTCAGTTTGCAAATCAATACCCCAACTAACTTTATACTCAAATTCATCATTATGTTTTTCTAATTCTTTAACTGCATCAGTATAAGAAATTCTAACAAAATCAGAATTGATAACATGATTTAATCTTTCTAATAAACCTTTATCAATAAAATTGTTGAAAAATTCCATTTCTTCTGGGCAATTATCTAAAACATATTTAAAAATATATTTAATCATATCTTCTGCTAAATCCATATCATCAGCTAAATCTGCAAAGCATATTTCAGGTTCAACCATCCAAAATTCAGCAGCATGCTTAACTGTATTTGAATTTTCAGCTCTAAAAGTAGGACCAAATGTATAAATATTTCTAAAAGCTTCAGCAAAAGTTTCACCATTTAATTGACCACTAACTGTTAAATGAGCAGGTTTTCCAAAAAAGTCTTTTGAAAAATCAATATTTCCATCATCTGCTTTAGGTATGTTTGTTAAATCAAAAGAATTAACATTAAACATTTCTCCAGCACCTTCAGCATCACTTCCAGTAATTAAAGGTGTATTTACATATACAAAACCTCTTTCTTGGAAAAATTGATGTATAGCATAAGCCAAACTACTTCTAACTCTAAATACAGCATTAAAAGTATTAGCTCTTGGACGAAGATGTGCAATAGTACGTAAATACTCAAAAGAATGTTTTTTCTTTTGAAGTGGATATGTGCTATCAGATAAACTTTCTATTTCTACACCTGTTGCTTGAATTTCAAAAGGTTGTTTTGCATTTTCAGTTTTTACAAGAGTTCCTGTGACTTTAATTGAAGAACTAATTGTAAGTTTGCAGATTTCATTAAAATTTGATAATTTATCAGTAAAAACGATTTGAACATTTTTAAAAAAAGTTCCATCATTTATTTCGATAAAACCAAATGTTTTTGAATCTCTAACTGTTCTAACCCATCCTTCTAAAGTTACTTCTTTGTTAATATAATTTTCAGTATTTTTGTATAATTCTTTTATAACTAGTTTTTCCATATTGTACCTCCATTTTTATTATGTTTGAATTATACATCATTATACACTAAAATTCAAGATATTATCTAATAATTGTACATTCCAGGTCTATAAGGATATTCTGCAATAGACACAAACTTGATAGAATAAATATCACAATAAAGCAAATTAGCACTTTCAATAGATCTAAGTAAAATATAACTTACACCAACATCTTCAAGAATACCAGTTCTATCGGTTAAATTATTAGTACCAATCAAAAATTCAACTCTCACTAATTTTCCAATATGTTCTCGTAAAAAAGCAGGAGTATAGATATTATTTGTTAAAACCTCAGGAGATTGATTATTAGGAACAACATTCCTTTTTTCATTTAAATTTTCACTCATACAATTCATCCTTTCAAAATAGATTTTTTAATACAAAATATATGTATATAAATTGATAAAAAATATTTAAATTTTAGATTTTATAAATTAATTAAGTATTAGAATAAGAAGCGGTAGGCCTATAAAAACAATGATTATTAATTCTTGTGTGGAAAGTTCCAGAGCCATTTCTAGGAAAAGTTGTATCACAGGTAGGTTTAAAAGGATTTAAATACCATAAACATTCACCAGCTTCTATAAGTCTATTACCAGAAAGTGCCCAATCAGCAATATAAAAATTTTCTTCAGTTGGATTCATATTATAGATATTTTGCGGATTATATTGATTTCCTAAAGTTTCCCTTGCACAATCAAATTGACCATCTTGAAATAAAATATTTCGTATATTACCATTTTGAGAAATTCTTGAATATTCACCAACAGGGACATTTACTCTGTTCATTATTACAGATGCAACAGCTTTCATTCCAATATCACCTTCACCACCAGCCTCGCATTGTATCATTCTTGCCAAAAGTTCTCTTTCTGAATAAGCCACATTAATCACCTCTTACTATTGTATTATTTTTTAGTAATTATGTTACAATTTAAAAACTAAAAATAATTGAAAAACAAAAATAGATTTGATATAATAAATAAAAAAAGAGAAAGGAAGTAAAAAGATGATAGTAGCAGTTGATGGACCAGCTGGAAGTGGTAAAGGAACAGTAACAAAAAAAATAGAAGAAGAATTAGGCTTTTTAAATTTAGATACAGGAGCAACATATAGATGTGTAGCATTACAGGTATTAAAAGAAAATGCAAAATTAGAAGATGAAGAAAAAATAATAAAAATAGCAAATGAAATAGATATAAAAATAGATAATACAGGAAGTAAAGATATTATTTTATTAAATGGAGAAAACGTTAGTAAAGAAATAAGAACAAAAGAAGTAACATCAATAGTTTCTCAAATTTCTTCTATAATACCAGTAAGAGAAAAAATGGTAGAAATACAAAGAAAACTAGCAACAGGGAAAAATGTAATTGTAGAAGGTAGAGACATTGGAACAGTTGTATTTCCAAATGCTGATATAAAAATCTATCTAGATGCCAGTGAAGAAATAAGAGCAAAAAGAAGATATGAAGAAAATATTCAAAATGGAATAAAAACAACATATGAAGAAGTTTTAGAAAATGTAAAAATGAGAGATTACAATGATATGCATAAAAAAGTAGGAGCATTAAAAAAAGCAGAAGATGCAATTGTTATCGACTCAAGTAATCTATCAATAGATGAAGTTGTAAAAAAAATAGAAGATATTATAAAAGAACATAAATAGAAAAAGGAGAAGCATAATCTAGTTTATGCAATAAAATTATGAAAAAACAAATTATAATGGCTTCTGGAAATAAAGGTAAAATTAAAGAAGCACAAGAAATATTAGAAGAATACGAAATAATTCCAATGAATGAAATTGGAATAGATGGAGATGTTGAAGAAGATCAGAATACATTTGAAGGAAACGCAAGAAAAAAAGCAGAAACAATAGCAAAAAAATTAGAAGGAAAAATGTGCCTGGCAGATGATTCAGGAATTGAGATTGAGTATTTAGATGGATTCCCTGGAGTTTATACAAAAAGATGGAACAAAGGAACAGATAGAGAAAGAAACGAAGCAATAATAGAAAAATTAAAAGGAGTACCACATGAGAAAAGAAAAATAAAATTTACAACAGCAATGGCACTTTCAGATGGCAAAAAAACAATTACAGCAGTAGCGTATATTTGTGGATTTGTTGCAGAATACCCTCGAGGAAAAAATGGATTTGGATTTGATGAAATATTTGAATTAGAAGATGGAAGAACTTTAGCTGAACTTTCTTCAGAAGAAAAAAATGAAATTAGTGCAAGAAAAAAATCATTAGAAATAATAAAAGAAAATAAAAAAACGTAAAACTCTAGTAAACAAACTAGGGTTTTATTTCTTTTATAAATAAAAATAAAACTGTTACAATTCACAGCCAATAAAATTATTATTTGTGTGGCATCCTCTTCCCCTTGGGTAATTATATATATTTGAGATTTCGTCCTGTTCATTGCGTT
>URWN01000051.1 GCA_900551615.1 uncultured Clostridium sp. | reverse complement strand
CTTTTGTCCGTTTCGCTCTACACCATGGTGGTTGACGAGAGCGGAGA
Source organism: uncultured Clostridium sp. (assembly GCA_900551615.1). Lineage (GTDB taxonomy): Bacteria > Bacillota > Clostridia > TANB77 > CAG-508 > CAG-269. The sequence goes on along the minus strand of URWN01000051.1, from coordinate 7,936 downwards.
AGAGATAGCAGTCAATCGAGGAAAGCAGTCCGCGGCGCAAAACTTTGGCGGATTGTACGGTATGATTTTTTATTTTGTGCTGTTGTCCAATATGGATTTCTTTGCTACTTGGAAAGTGTTTTTCCTAGGAAGTGCGGTCCTGACTTTGTATGGAGTCTGGAATGCAGTAAGAAAACTTGAGGATAATATGCCAAAAGAAACATTTTTAAAATTACCAGAAGAAAAGAAACACAAAATAATAAAAGCAGCAAAAAAAGAATTTGAAAGAGTACCATTTGAACAAACCTCTATAAAAAATATAGCAAATGATGCAGAAATTGCAAGAGGAAGCTTCTATCAATATTTTGAAAGCAAGGAAGACTTATTGCGGATATATTTTAAATGCACATTTTAAAGAAATGAATGCACAAATGCAAGAAAATATAATAAAATTTAAAGGAGATATATTCAAAATATTTATATCAATGTACGACTGTGTAGACAATAATTTAATAAAAGACGAAGATATGAAGTTTTATAGAAGTATATTTGAAAATTTAAAAACAAGCGAAGATAGTAAAATTTTTAAAAAATTTGTGGATGAAAGACCAAAAAAAATAAAAGACTTTTACGAATACATAGATACTTCAAAGTTAAAGGTAAACTCAAAAGAAGAATTTGAAATAGTAGAGAAGATTCTATTTACAGTAACAACTAAGGCTATTGTAATGCGATTTAAATATGCTTCAAAAGAAGAGGCTAGGAAAAATTATTTAAAGCAAATTGAATATTTAAAATATGGAATGTGCCGAACAGAAACTTAAATTTAGCATCCAAAATTTTGAATGACGATGAACAAAAAGAAGTATAGTGAAGGGAGAAAAGAATGTTTAAAGTATTAAAAAATTTAAAAGAATCATGGATATCAGTAATTGCAATTGTTTTATTATTAATAGTTCAAGCAGCAGGTGATTTAACATTACCAGATTACACATCAAAAATAGTAAATGTAGGTATCCAAAATGGTGGAATAGAAAATGTAGCACCAGAAGTTATAAGAAAATCAGAAATGGAAAATTTATTAATTTTTACTGATGATGACGATAAAATTTTATCATCATATGAAGAAATATCAAAAGAAAATTTAGAAAATTCTGAGTATGAAAAATTAGTAAAAAAATATCCAGCATTAGAAAATGAAGTTTTATATAAAATTAAAAAATTAAGTAGTAGTGAACAAGAAGATTTAGATTCATTAATGGCAAAATCACTAATGATGTTAAGTACACTAGAAAATGAAGAAACATCAGAACAAATGAAGCAACAAATGTTAGAGCAAATGTCAGCAAGTGCACAAACCCAAGTGAATGCTCAAATGTCAGAACAACAAAAAGCAATGCAAAATATGAGTTTAATGGAAATAATTAAACAAATGCCAAAAGAACAATTAGACAAAATGCTAGAGACAGTAAATCAAAAGTTAGACGACATGCAAGAAAGTATATTAGAGCAAGCAGCAATACAAGAAGTAAAAAATGAATATAAAGCAATAGGAATAGATACAGATAGTTTACAAAATCAATATATAATAATTTCAGGACTAAAAATGTTAGGAATATCATTAGCAATTATGGTATCTGCAATATCAATTATGTGTTTATCTGCAAGAGTTGCAGCAAGACTTGCAAAAACACTTAGAGAAAAAGTATTCAAAAAAGTATTAAACTTTTCAAACAAGGAATTTTCTGAATACAGCACAGCATCATTAATAACACGTTCAACAAATGATATTCAACAAATACAAGGTTTAATTGCAATTTTATTTAGAGTTGTAGTATATGCACCAATTATTGGTATTGGAGGATTTTTAAGAGTATTAAATCAAAGTGATAACTCAATGGCATGGATAATAGGAGTAGCAATTTTAGCAATATTATTTGTAGTAGCAACACTATTTATTATAGCAATGCCAAGATTTAAAAAATTACAACAATTAATAGATAAATTAAATTTGGTTGCAAGAGAAATATTAACAGGTTTACCAGTAATAAGAGCATTTAATACAGAGAAAAAAGAAGAAAAAAGATTTGATAAAGCAAATATAGATTTAACAAAAACTAACCTTTTTGTTAATAGAGCAATGAGCTTTATGATGCCAATATTAATGCTAATAATGAATGGTATTTCATTATTGATTGTATGGGTTGGAGCACATGGAATAGATAATGGAACAATGCAAGTTGGTAATATGATGGCATTTATTCAATACACAATGCAAATTGTAATGAGCTTCTTAATGATATCAATGGTATCAATAATGCTACCAAGAGCATCTGTATCAGCTAACCGTATAAATGAAATAATAGAAACAGATGAAGCAATAAAAGATAGCAAAGAACCTAAAAAATTAAATCCAAACAAAAAAGGATTTGTTGAATTTAAAAACGTATCATTTAGATATCCAGACAGTGATGAAGAGGTCTTAAGTGATATATCATTTACAGCAGAACCTGGAAAAACAACAGCAATAATTGGAAGTACAGGAAGTGGAAAATCAACCATAGTTAATTTAATACCTAGATTTTATGATGTAACATCAGGAAATCTTTTAATAGATGGTGTTGACATTAAAGATATAGCAAATAAAGATTTAAGAAAGATTATAGGTTTTGTTCCACAAAAAGGAATATTATTCTCTGGAACAATAGAATCAAATATAAAATATGGAAATCCAAATATGTCAGATGAGCAAATGATAGAAGCTGCACAAATAGCACAAGCAACAGAATTTATTGAATCAAAACCAGAAAAATATCAAGAGCCAATCGCACAAGGTGGAAGCAATGTATCTGGAGGTCAAAAACAAAGACTATCAATAGCAAGAGCCATTGCAATTAACCCAGAAATATTAGTATTTGACGATAGCTTCTCTGCACTTGATTTCAAAACAGATAGTATCTTAAGATCAGAACTTGCTAAAAAGACAAAAGACAAAACAGTAATTATAGTAGCACAAAGAATTAATACAATATTAAATGCAGACCAAATTATAGTATTAGAAGATGGAAAAGTTGTAGGTAAGGGAACACATGAAGAGTTACTTAAAAATAACGAAATATATAAACAAATAGCACTATCACAACTTTCTGCAGAGGAACTAAATATACAAGAATCAAATTCAACAGAAAAAGAATTGGAAGGAGGTAAAGAACATGAGTAATAATGAAACAACAAATAAACCTCCAAGAATGAGAGGACATGGACCAATGGGTGGACCTGGAGGTCGTGGACCAGTAGAAAAAGCAAAAGATGTAAAAGAAACAACAAAAAAACTAGGTCAAAGACTATCAAGTTACAAAATAGCAATAATAATTGTAATGATATTTGCAATAGGAAGTACAATATTTAGTATTGTAGGACCAAAAATTCTAGGAAATGCAACAACAGAAATATATACAGGACTAATGAACAAAATCAACCAAACAGGTGGAATCGACTTTGCAAAAATTGGTAAAATAATATTATTTGCATTAGGACTATATGGTGTAAGTGCATTATTCTCAATGATACAAAGTTATATCATGGCAGGAGTTGCACAAAAGGTAACTTATAAAATCAGAAATGAATTAACAGAAAAAATAAACAAATTACCAATGAAATATTTTGATAAAAGAACAAATGGAGAAGTGTTATCAATAATAACAAATGATGTAGATACATTAAGTACAGGACTAAATCAAAGTATAACACAAATTATAACATCAACATTTACAATTATAGGAATATTAGTAATGATGATTTCGATAAGCTGGGAAATGACAATAGTAAGTTTATTAATATTACCAATATCAGGTGTAATACTTAAAAAAGTAATAGGAAAATCACAAAAATACTTTGTAAAACAACAAGAATATCTAGGTCACGTAAACGGTCAAGTTGAAGAAGTATATGGTGGACACAATATAGTTAAAGTTTTTGGAAGAGAAGAACAAGCAATAAAAGAATTTGAAAAAGAAAACGAAGAATTATACAAATCAGGATGGCGTTCACAATTTTTATCAGGTTTAATGCATCCATTAATGAACTTTGTTGGGAATGTAGGATATGTTACAGTTGCAATTTTAGGTGGATATTTTGCAGTAAAAGGTAGAATCACAGTAGGTAATATTCAAAGTTTTATACAATATAATAAACAATTTACACAGCCAATAGGCCAAGTTGCACAAATATCAAGTACAATACAATCAATGATAGCAGCTGCTGAAAGAATATTTGAATTTTTGGAAGAGCCAGAAGAAGTAGAAGATGTAAAAAATCCAATATCAACAGAAGGATTAAAAGGAAACATTGAATTTAAAAATGTTCATTTTGGATATGATCCAGAAAAAACAATAATAAATGACTTTAATGCCAAAGTTAAAGATGGCCAAAAAATAGCTATTGTTGGACCAACAGGAGCTGGAAAAACAACAATGGTAAAATTATTAATGAGATTTTATGATGTAAATAGTGGAGAAATCTTATTAGACGGTTATAACATTAAAGACTTCAAACGTGGAGAACTTAGAAAAATGTTTGGAATGGTTCTTCAAGACACATGGCTATTTGGAGGAACTATAAAGGAAAATATAAAATATAGTAATCCAGATGCAACTGATTCAGATGTAATAAAAGCAGCAAAAGCAGCACACATACATCATTATATAAAAACATTATCAAAAGGATATGATGCAAAAATTAACGAAGAATCAACAAACATATCAGCAGGTCAAAAACAATTACTAACAATTGCAAGAGTTATACTTGCAGACCCTAAAATATTAATTTTAGACGAAGCAACAAGTTCAATAGATACAAGAACAGAACAGCAAATTCAAGCAGCCATGGATAATCTAATGGAGGGAAGAACAAGCTTTATAATAGCTCATAGATTATCTACAATAAAAAATGCAGATTTAATTTTAGTTATGGATCATGGAGACATAGTAGAACAAGGAACACACGAAGAACTACTTGCCAAAGGTGAAAGCGGATTCTATTATAAATTATATAACTCTCAATTTGAAGATGTCCAATAGGGACGGTTCTTTTTGGACACATGTTAATTTGATAATTAATAAATAAAATAGCTACAGTTTAATAAGTTTTATATGCTTATCAAACCGTGGCTATTTAACTTTTTATTGAATTATTCATCATATTCGTAGCTTGAACACATTGATTCATCAGGCTTTTGAGTATCACAATCTTCAATAGGTGACACTTGAATTTCAGCTAATTCACAACCATTTTCTAAGTCGTTATATTTACAACTTGTTACACTACAACATATTTTTTGATTTTTATCCATACCAAGACCTCCAATAAAAATAGAATGAATTTAATTATGCAATTATTTTTAAATTTTATAATTATAATTTTAAATATTAAAAACAATTTTCAAATTCTATATTAGTATGTATAAAAAATAAAAAAATATACAAAATCAAAATATTTCAGTATGTGACTTTTTATTGTATTTCTTGCAATATTTTTTTGTTTATGATAATATAAACAAAATCAAGAGATATAGAAAAATATTAAGAGGCAAAATAATGAAAATAGAATATAAAAATATAAATGAAGCATTAAATTTTTATGATATAATTGAGGAAAAATATAAAGAAAAATGCTACCAATGTATAGAAAAAATAAATGAAAGTACTGAAATTTCAAGAAAATTCAATAAAATATATGAAAATTTATTTAAAAAATTAGGAGAGTAAAAATGAGTGATAATGAATTAGAAAAAATATATAATGAATGTATTGAATATAGTAATAAAATAAAAAATCCAATATTAAGGGAAGTAGTACAAAAAATATATAATGATAATAAAGAAAAATTAATAAATAAACCTGCAACACCAGGTTCTCATCATTACTTTAAAGGGGGATTATTATATCATTTATATAGTGTTACCAAAAATTCTGTTGCAATATGTAAGTTATATCCAAAATTAGAAGTTGATATTGATTTAGTTTTATTTGGAGCGTTAACACATGATATAGGGAAAATAAATGATTTTAATGACTTTATAGAAGATGAAAATTATAATCCTGAAACTGGTAACAGTTTTGCTTTATTAGGCCATTCATATGAAGGAACTCATATAGTAGAAAATTATTTATCAAATTATAAAATGGATGAACAATTTAAAAATCAGGTACTTCATATGATAGGTAGTCATATGAACGAATATAGTGAATGGGGAGCGCTAGTTTTACCTAAAATGTTAGAGGTAATAATAATAAATTATGCAGATAGTATGGATGCGTATTTTGAACCTGCACATAATATTATTAAAAATGCCAATCCAGGAGAATTATATAAAGTTGGAAATGCACCAAGACCTTATTACAAATCATTAAATGTTTATTACAATAAATTGGAGGACAAACGATGAAATTAACAAGTGATAAAGCATTAAAAATGCTGGAAGAAACACGAAAAGATTTTGAAAATCAAGGATGGAAAGACCATTCAATATGTGTTGGCAAATCAGCAGGTAAAATAGCTGAAGCATTAAATAAAAAAGAATGAATTTAGATGTTATACCATAAGGAAACATATAAATTAAAAGAATATTTTAATAATTTGCTGGGCTATAATTTATATGATTTATTTCCAAAAATAAAAGAAAATTTATAGGAGAAAAAAATGGAAAAATATTTTAGTAATAAAGATTATAGAATGTTATACTACGACAGTTTTTTTAAAACATTTGCAAATAGTATATATGCAGTATTTACGCCAGTTATTTTATATAAAGCAGGTGTAAGTATAACAATGATAATATTTATATTTATGGTACAATTCCTTGTTATGGGAATATTTTCACCACTTGCAGCAACACTATCAAAAACAATAGGAGCAGCAAATACAAAATTTTTAAGTTACATATTAAAGAGCATAAGTCTATTGCTTGTGCTAATAGTTGATACAAATATATATTACTATTTGGCAATTTCTATTATCCAAGGTTTAAGTGGAGCAGCAAATAATCCATTAAACACATATATTCCAAGTAAAATTGTTAATGAAAAGTTTAGAGGTAGATTTAATAGTTGCTCATATATTTTAAGATGCTTTTCTAGCATTGTAGGATATGCATTTGCAGGAACATTTTTAATAAAAAATAACAATTTGATTATAGTATTAACAGTACTTATATCTTATTTTATTGCATATGTTGCACTATTACAAATAGATAGAAATAAACTACAATATGAAGTTGTTTGCCCATTTAAAGAAAGTTATAAATATCTATTTAAAAAAGGCGAAAATGAAAAATTAAAATTAGTAAGTGGTTTAAGAAGTTTTATAATAATAGAAAGATTAATAGCTGTTCCTTTATATTTATATATATCTTTAAATAATTTAAAAACTTTCACATCACTTTATATAATTTCTACAATAATAGAATTATTAAGTTTATTTATAACAGGTGAAAAATTAGACAAAAACCATGAAAAAACATTTAATATTATATCAACAATAAGAGGAATTACAACAACCATATTCTTATTTGCTAAGAATATGTATATATTAATGATAAATCAATCAATGTATAAATTAATTGATGATGTATATGATTCTTCATATTGTGCGCTGCAACAGAGTAAAGTTGAAAATGACAATAAAGATACAATGCTGCTTTCTATTGTACATGAAATGAGTTTGTGTTTTTGGGAATTTGTTGTTTTATTTGTGTTTATGATAATTAGCGTAGTAAATGCAGATGCAACATTTAAAGTTATGTTTTTATGTTCATTATGGGTAGTTTTTTTAAATGCTATATTAATTAAAAAATGGAATAAATAAAATTATAGTAATAGAATCTTGTACAAAATCAGAAATATTGTATAATTATATTAATAATTTAAAAAATAAAAAAATTAAAATGTATTGTTTATCT
>URWN01000050.1 GCA_900551615.1 uncultured Clostridium sp. | reverse complement strand
GTAATTGATGGTGAAGGTTCAAAGGTTATTTGCAAAGACTAATTTGAAAATTCCAATAAGTTGGGTAGATAACCAGTTGAAATTATCAACCTTTTATTATATAATCGTAACAAGAATTAGTAATTTGTAGGGAGGTAATTTATGATAGGAATTTTTGGATTATTGTTAATAGCTATGGTTTTGGTTGTAAAGTTTTGTAATAAAACATTAAAAATAGTATTATCTATTATAATTATTTTAGCAACAATATATAGTGTTATGATTTCTATTGATATAAACAGAGTAGAAAGTTTTAGAGAGCCTATTTTTGCAGTAGTTAAGCAAGAAAATGATTTAACTACAAAAACAATAATGTATCAAGGCTTAGGCTATGAAGTTGAACTTGTTAAAGATGTAACAAATAACAAGATAATACAAGTAGAGATGTATATGTTTAATAAATGTATAGCTGGAGCAATAGAATAATCAGTAATACAAATTACAATTTCTAGGACTGATAATATGTTGATATTATCAGTCTTTTGTTATATAATAAGAGCAATTAATTACGTTTTTGTAGTATTAAAGGTGATGTTATATATGTCAGATAGATTAATTGATAATAAAGAATTAATGAAAGAATGGAATCAAGAAAAAAACATTTTATATAATCCAGCTGATTTGACTTCAGGTAGTAGTAAGAAAGTCTGGTGGAAATGTAAAAATGGTCATGAATGGGAATCTGTAATTCATACTAGGGTTAAAGGTGTCGGATGTCCTTATTGCATGGGTAAAAAAGCAATTCAAGGAGTAAATGATTTTGCAACTTTGTATCCAGAAATGTTAAAAGAATGGGATTATGAAGAAAACGATAAATTAGGTATTAAACCAAACGAATTATTAGTAGGTTCAATAAAAAAAGTATATTGGATATGTAGCAAAGGTCATAAATATGATAGAAGTATTTATGATAGATTACATGGTCGTGGAAATTGCCCATATTGTGGAAATAGAAAAGTTTTGCAGGGCTATAATGATTTAGCAACTACCAACCCTGAATTACTAAAAGATTGGGACTATGAAGAAAATGACAAATTAGGCATTAAACCAAATGAAATTACTAATGGTGGCAAAGAAAAAGTATGGTGGAAATGTGAAAAAGGTCATAAATGGAATTCTATTATTAGAAGTAGAATCACAGGAAGTGGTTGCCCATACTGTTCAAATAATCTTGTAAAAAAAGGCTATAATGATATAGCAACTACTAATCCCGAATTATTAGAAGAATGGGATTATGAAAAAAATGATAAATTAGGTATTTTTCCATCCAATCTAAGTCATGGATCTACAAAATTAGTGTGGTGGAAATGTAAAAAAGGTCATGAATATCAAATATCAGTAGCACAAAAAACAAATAGAAATGTTAATTGCCCTATTTGTGCTAATCAGCAATTATTAAAAGGCTATAATGATTTTGCAACCAAACACCCAGAATTATTAAAAGAATGGAACTATGAAAAAAATGATAAGCTTGATATAAAACCAGATGAAATTATTTTAGGTGGTAAAGTCAAATTTTGGTGGAAATGTGAAAAAGGTCATGAATGGCAATCTAGTATACCAGCAAGAATAAGAAATGATAAGCTTTATAATCGTTGCCCTATTTGCTCTAGTTATTTAAGAACATCCATACCTGAAAAGATTATTTTTTACTATATTCATAAAAAATTTTCTAAAACTATAGCAAATTATAAACCTGAATGGTTAAAACCAAAAGAAATAGATATTTTTATACCAGAGCTAAATGTTGGTATAGAGTATGATGGATACTATTATCATAAAGACATAAAGCATGATATAGAAAAAGATGATTTATGCTCAAAAAACAATGTGAGAATAATTAGAATTAGAGAAAAGAAATCAAAACCTATTAACTCAAGTGCTATCATATACAATATAAAAATAGATAATAACACAGATTATACATATGTAGAAGATGCTTTATCTTTCCTAAATAGTTATCTCAACATAGATTTAGACTTTGATATTAGGCGTGATTTAGATGATATTATTAAGATGATTAACTTTATGGAAAAAGAGAACTGTATATCCAAAACAAATCCAGAGGTTTTACAAGAATGGAATTACGAAAAAAATGATAAACTAGGAATTACTCCAGATAATATAAGTAGTGGAAGTGCATTAAAAATATGGTGGAAATGTGAAAAAGGTCATAACTATCAAGCTATTGTTTCAAACAAAGTAAATCAACAAACCAAATGTCCATATTGTGCCAATAAGAAGATTATCATAGGATTTAATGATTTGGCAACAACTAATCCTGAATTATTAGAAGAATGGGACTATGAAAAAAATGATAAGTTAGGAATCAAACCAGAAAATGTTGTTCTCAATTCAACTAAAATGATTCATTGGAAATGTAAGAATGGTCATGAATGGACAACAACATTAAACAATAGAGCTAGAGGTTCTAATTGTCCGTACTGCTCTGGAAGATATGCTATAAGTGGAGAGAATGATATTGCTACATTATTTCCAGAATTATTAAAAGAATGGGATTACGAAAAAAACGACCAATTAGGAATTAAACCACAGAATGTAAAGAAAAATACAGATAAAAAAGTCTGGTGGAAATGCGAAAAAGGTCATGAATATAAATCTTCAATTGTTAATAGAACAAAATCAAAAGGAACTTGTTGCCCATATTGTTCTGGAAATAAAGTTCTTAAAGGATTTAATGATATAGCATCAACAAATCCAGAATTATTGAAAGAATGGGATTATAGTAAGAATACCATTAAACCTGATGAAGTAACTAAAGGAACTCATAAAAAAATCTGGTGGATTTGTAGTAACAATCATAGCTATGAAGCTACTATTCCAGCTCGAAGACGTGGTACAGGGTGTCCGTATTGTTCTGGAAACAAGATATTAGTTGGTTTTAATGATTTAGCAACGACGAATCCTGAATTATTGGAAAAATGGAATTATGAAAAGAATAATAAATTAGGAATTACGCCTAAATCAATTAGTAAAAGTTATAGTAAAAAAGTTTGGTGGAAATGCAAAAATGGTCATGAATATCAAAGACATGTTTATAACGAAAGAAAAGGCAGTGGCAGATGTCCTATTTGCAAAAAATTAAAACTATAATTCAGTTATAGAGTGGTTTATAAAATATCACTCTATATTTTCTTCTTAAATACTTGATTTTTATAAAATAATTTGGTAATATATTTATAACTTGAATGACTATTTAGTCATTCGTCAAGAGAGCTAACGAGTTGTAAATGTCTACGTCGTTGGCACCATTAGAACCTCAAGTAGTTCGTAAGATATACTTGAGGTTTTAATTTATAAAAAAAGCAAATTTTCCTAACATTTTTCCTAACACTTTTCAATTTTCTGTGTAAGTTAAGAAAATGTTTTGAAATATATTCTTTTGAACATTTATCTAATGCCAATAGATATTTGTTCTTTTTTATTGTCATTTGATATAAATGACATATTAAATTTTGTTTCAATCATATTTGCTGGTATAGACTTATCATTCTGATCTAAATGAGAATATCTTTGAGTAGTAACAATATTTGAATGACCTAGCCATTTTTGAATTTCTGGAAGTGGTACATCATTTCTTAAAAGTAATGTAGCACAAGAATGTCTTAAATCATGTAATCTAATATGTCTAAATCCATTTTCTTTTAATATTCTACTAAAAGTTCTATCTACATAGTCAGGTTTTACTAATTCTCCATTATCCATTAAACAAATAAACTCTTTATAGTCTGTTATATAAGTATTTCCAAAGATTTTTTCATTTAATTTATATTTTTCCTTATACTTCTTTAATAAATCAGCAATAAAATCAAACATAGGTAAAGTTCTATAACTTGATTTATTTTTAGTATTTTATATTCTCTACCAACTTTAAGAGATGGAATAGTTTTGTTTCTTACTAATCTATAAGCAAGATTTATGCCAATTCCAAGCATTTCTTTTAGTTGAATAATGTTTACTATATCTGGATATGCAGTAAACATTAATTCATAATTTTCCTTTATATTACCCATATAGTTTGTCCTCCTTCTTTAAAATTTATAAAATAAAAAGACTTTCTTGCAAGTCCCTTGATTTACATACTATAACATCTATATTTGTATTTTTGAGTTGGAATAGGAATGTTCATATTTATTGTTTTTGGAACATCATTACCAACTTTTATACCTTTGTTAAGTTTTAAATTTACTTTTTTATCTGTATGATAGATACTTGAATTATATTTTGCAAAAGCATAATCATTTATATTGCTATTAGAATATGATAACTCTAAAGAATCTTGATTTAATAATGCTTGTAGTTGTTCATAAGAATTATCTTCTTTCTTTGGTCTATCATAATTTTTAAAATATTCTTTCATATAATTCTTTCGCTTAATAGCATTAGTATTTTTGCGAATTTGTTTTTCTTCTTTACATCTAATATCTGATTTTATTACTTTTGAAACATATTGTTTAGAAACACCAACCATTGTTGCAATATCTTTTTGTTTTAGATGTTTATTATAGTATAAATCTAAAATGTTCTCTTGATTTTCCAACCTAAAATACCTCCTTCCAAATTGGTTGACTTTTTGTTTACAAGATTTTTTATACAATACACCTATTGACATTTTTTCCTAATTGTTGTACTATTATATTGTAAAAAATCTCACATAGCAATTTGATATTGTTATTATATAATCATACTTTATATTTGCCAATACAATATAAAATATTTTTGAAATTTTTTACATATATTTTATTGGAGGAATAGAAATGAGAGAATTACCTCGTCATTTAATATTAAAAGATTTCTATTTATGGTTTAATATTAAAGAAAAAGAAGAATATTATTCAACACCTCTTTATTTATATGGTGTTACAAGAAAAGAACATAAAGATGATGAAACAAGGCTATATTTGAACTTAGAAAAAGATATTACAAAAATAAAATGCACAAATAAAAAAGAAATTCGTAAACAACCATCTACTATATATATTCATTATGCAGAAAGTATAGGGATGATTTTATTAAAATTATTAAATGCTGATTTTTCTACATTTGAAACTGCATATAATACTTTCTTTTATGCTTATGGATTTGAGTTAATAAAAGAAGATGAACACTATTTAGAATCCAGAGAACCACTAACAGATATGGAGTTTCTAAAAATATTAGAAGATACATATAGTGATCATTTAGAAGATTTATTAGAAATACAAAGTAAATTTAAAAAATGTGTAGATTTTGTATATAATTTAAATGGTAATGAAGAATTAAAAGAAAGTTCTATATATTCAAAATTTGTCGCATATACAATAAAAAATGATATTTATACATACTCACAAGATATTGAAATAATACTAGATAATTACATAAACATACATAATCATAATTACAATGAACCAATAGAGAAGTTGATAAAAAGAATAGATGATAAAGATCCTAATTTAGAATTGCACAATGTTTATACAAGTAAAAAATTAAGAAGTATTTGTTTTATTGTTTTGGATTTATTAGTCAAACAAGAAAATTTACCAATAAAAATATGTCAAAATTGTGGTAGATATTTTATTCCAACATTTAGACAAAATGAAATATATTGTGATTTGGAAAATGTTGATGGCAGCCCAACTTGTAGAGAGAAAGGTGCTAATGAAACTTATAAGAAAACATTGGAAAATACACCAGCATTATTATTATATAGAAGAACATATCAACAAAAAGTTATGAATGTATATAGGAACAAAGATAATAAACAATTAAAAAAAGATTTTGATAAATGGAAAAAAGAAGCACAGGCAAAGATAAAGCTATTTAAACAGGACAAATTAGATGAAGATGTTTTGTATAAATGGATGGAAGAAAATAAATAAAAATTTGGAGGAGGAAAAAATGGAATTTATGAAAAATATTGCACCTTATATTGTTTCAATTATTACAGCTATAATGCTATGTCATCTGTAATGGGAAATGTTATGAAAGATGTAATAAATGGTAAAATAACACCACAGGATTTAGAAAGATTATCTAAACAATTTCCGAATAAAAAATAGAAAGAAGGTAAATTTATGACAGAAAAAGAAATTATAGATGCAATAAAATATATGCAAAAATATCAAACAGAAACGGACAAGCTAGAAGCAAAAACAGCTGAAAAAGGTTGCCCACAAAAATGTTATGATACAATTTCTGCATTTGCTAATAAATATGGTGGAATTATAATATTTGGAATAAATGAGCATAATAATTTTATAGAGCAGGACGTATATGATGTAAATGATTTGCAAAAACAAATTACAGCATTATGTACTACTTCTCTTGAGCCTAAAATTAGACCAGAATTTTTAGCCATTACATATAATGATAAAAAATTATTAGCTGTAAAAATAAATGAATTGCCACAAAAAAAGAAACCTTGCTATTATAAAAATGTAGGGATAAACAAAGGCTCATATATTAGAATTGGAGATTCGGATGAGCATATGACTGATTATGAAATATATAGTTTACAAAGTTATAGTGATGGAATTGAGGAAGATTTAAGACCAATAAAAAGGGCTGAATTTGAAGATTTAAATCAAGAAAAAATTACAACATACTTAACTAATATAAAGAAAAACAAACCTAACCTTTCAAAGTTTTCTGATGAAAAAATTTTAAAACTAAATGGAATAATAGAAAACAGTACAGGAAAAATAAGACCGACACTTGCAGGAATGATGGTGTTTGGAGAATATCCACAAGGATATCTTCCGCAACTATTTATTGCTTGTGTTGTTGTTCCTGGAAGAAAATTAGGAGATGTTGGAGAATTAGGACAAAGATTTGATGATAACGAAAGAGTTGAGGGTACTATTGAAGAAATGCTAGATAAATCTTTAGCTTTTGTAAGAAGAAATATAGGAACGATGGTTATAATTGATAATGACGGAAAAAGAACTGATGTACCTCATTATCCTATGAAAGCATTAAGAGAAGCAATAGCTAATGCACTTATTCATAGAGATTATAGTTGTAACACAGAAGGTGCATATATCTATTTAAGAATATTTGATGATAGAATAGAAATATTAAATCCTGGTGATTTATATGGAAATAATAGATTAGAAAATTTAGGCACAGACAATATGCTTGAAGTTAGAAACAATACTATTATTAGACTTTTGGAAGAAACCACAGATATTGTTGAAAATAGGCATACAGGTATTGCTACAATGAGAGATGAAATGAAGAAAATGAATTTACCGGAACCAGAATTTGAAAACTTAAGAGGAACATTTAAAGTTACTTTTAGAAAAGAGGAACAAGAAATAATTGCACAGAATATTACAGAAAATTGCACAGATAATTTCACAGAAAATTTCACAGATAATGAGATAAATTTATTAGAATTGTTAAAAATAAATCCTAATATAACTCAAGTAGAACTTTCAAATAAATTGAGTGTATCAAGAAGAACTATTTCTACTTTATTAGCTCATTTGAAAGAAAGAGGAAAAATTGAAAGAGTTGGCTCAGATAGAAAAGGTTATTGGAAGCTTCTAAAATGAACCGAACAAGATAACCGAATAAGATGACCAAACATGTTAATAAGAAAAAACAATAATAAAGAAAGTAGAGTTAAATGTATGCGTTTATAAAAATAAATTAATGGTTAAAAATTGACCATTAATTTTATAAAGGGAGAAATGATTATATGATAAATTTAGAACTATATAGAATATTCAAAATTGTAGCCGATGAAGAAAATTTAACGAAAGCAAGTGAAATGTTACATATTTCACAACCTGCTGTAACAAAACATATTAAAAATTTAGAGAATGAATTAAAGGTAGAATTATTTAAAAGAAGTAAATATGGAATGATACTTAATAAAAATGGTAAAAAATTATATTTACAAATAAAGGATTCGATAGAAATTCTTTCAAAAACTGATTCAATATTTAACACACATAAAGACATAAAATTAGGCACACGAGCGAAGCGAGCAAAAGGTACAGGGCAAAGCCCTGTCGGAGCTTGAGGC
>URWN01000049.1 GCA_900551615.1 uncultured Clostridium sp. | reverse complement strand
TTACAGTGCTTCCAGTAATTGATGTAGAGAAAAATGAACCAGTAGGTATAGTTCACCTTACTGATTTACTTAGTCAAGGAATTGTTTAGATAAATATTTTATTGTGCGTATTTCTTGGGTATTTGGTAGTAACGGTAAGAATTTTATCAAGACTATGCTTAACTTAGCTAAAACTCATGATAAATTAACTGTAGTTAATGACCAAATAGGTTCACCAACTTATACAGTGGATTTAGCAAAATTACTTTGTGATATGGCATTATCTGATAAATATGGTATTTACCATGCTACAAATGAAGGGATATGTTCATGGTATGATTTTGCTTGTGAAATATTTAAACAAGCAGATATAAAGATAAATGTTGAACCAGTACCATCAACAGCATTTCCAACAAAAGCTATACGACCACATAATTCAAGAATGAGCAAAAAATGTTTAGATGAAGCAGGATTTAATAGATTACCAATATGGCAAGATGCTTTATTAAGATATTTACAAGAAATAAATAAGTAGTAAAAAATCTCAAAGAAACTAATTTCTTTGAGATTTTTTGTATATTAAATAACTTTAATAAGAAAATATGAAAATAAATATTATAATAATAACTAAAGAAGATGTTAATTTATTAGTTTATTGATAAAATAGTAGAGAAATAAAAAAAGAATAAATTTTAAGAAATAATGAGCATATAGTTTTATATTAAATTTTATTTGGATTAAATCTTTGATGAATTTGTTCAATTATTTGAGGATTACTATCAGAAGGATACATAACAATTGTTAATACCTTAGGAAATAAACTTGTACAATTAGAATCATAGTAAGCACTACCATTAGCAACTGCAAGATATCCTTCATATTGATTTTCAGTAAATGAAGCAGTTGCAGAAGATTTTGCTTCTATAAGATGAATGGGTTCTCCATCTTTATTATATATAATAAAATCAGGACGAAAAGATTTTATTGTACCATTTGTTGTTTTATAATATAAAGAAATTTATTTTTCTACTTTATCATAAGATTTCTTTAGTTCGTTCAAGCAAGCTTCTTCAAAACTTTTACCGATGATTTGATTTATTTGAATTTGTTTTAATTTACACATATTAAAACCTCCATATAAATTATAAATCACTGATTTTTTCCAACGTAAATTGTTGAGCAATAGTGTTATTAGCTGTATATTGTTGAATTTGCACCTTTGATTTAAAATTTGCTCCTGGAATATCGAGGACTTTATTAGAATGAGCAATATAGATATTTACAAGATTAGGATTGTTATTGTTTATAGGTACGATTATAAAGTGTTGATTTGCCCCATTATGATACTCATATTGGATTAATTTTGCCCCATTTGCTTTATTTTCACTAGAAATATCTAAACTTTTTTTGCTATGAAATGCTTTTATGATATATAAGTTAGGCTCTTTTCTATTTGATATATTGTTTAGTAAATCTTGAATTGAAGAAGTAATATTAGTATCTTCTAGTGGTTCAATAATAAATTTTTGATTATTATGATTGTTATTAGGATATAAGATAATAGGAGTATTATTATCTGAACTATTGCCACATACATCAAAATATAAATTATTTTGACTTTTTATTTTATAAATGCCTCTGTAATTGATTGATGAAGATTTTATATTTTCATCAATAGTAGATGAAATATCATCTATGTTTAAATTTAAATTTTGAAACATAAAATAACCTTCTTTCTTAAATAATATTTTAATAATAGATATTGCAGTCTAATTGCATATTACCTATTTGTTCACAGTCTGTATATTGCCAAAGACGACATATGCGATTAGGATTTTCAATAGCAAAACTATTTTCATGATATCCATACTGAGCCGTCCAAATAGGTATATAATCTGCGAGTAGATTTAAGTCAATAACATTAGTAAGCCAATTATAGGAACTATAAAGACCTACATAGTTATAACCAATTTCATTTAATCTATTAATAAAATTACCAATAATATAAGCAATATTATTACTACTTTTTAACATAGAATTATCTTCAGCATCATACCAAATACCAAGTTTGGGGTTTTTCCCATTTAAATATGTTTTTATTTGATTATCAACCCAATTGGCTTCAGCTATAGCTTCATCAATTGTTGAAGCATGAGCATAATAATATATGCCATAGGGCAGATTATTTTTTGCAGCATTATTTACATGTGTGATGAACATATCATCTAAATGAGTTTTTTCACCTATTTTTATAATTACACCTTTTATGTCTGCATCTTTAATTGCTTGCCAATTAATATTTTCTTGCCAGGCAGAAATATCGATAACTTTCAAAATGATCATCTCCTAAATAATTATTGTGTATATATTTTTTTGATTTTTTTACATATTTTTTTATAATTTTTAGCACTATAAGAACAAAATTCATTATTATTAAAATGTAAATATTTATTTTTTGTATCTATGGAAATGATTTTATCTAAGTTTACAATTGTTGAAGCACGAACTATAAGAAATCTTTTATCAAGCATAGTTATTGTTTCATAAATATTGCCTCGGAATATATGTGATTTTTTATCACATATATTTTTGCAATAATGACTACCTTTAATAGTTTCTATGTAGTAGATATAGTTAAAAGGAATAAGTTCTTTTGTTTGTTTAGTAGAAATAAATAGTCCATTGGGTATTGTAGAATTTTGTTTATTTAAATGAATTAGTAAATGTAGTAGGGATTTTTCCCAATTTATTTGATTTACATTAATATATCCTTGTAGTGGTAAATAGTTACATAAGTTTAGAAAATATTGTTCATCTTTAGAGTAGATACCTATTTTACTGAAAGAGAAATATTTAGTTAATTGCATAATATCTTTTATAGAATATTTTTGAGAATCAATATCCAATAGAAAATAGTATGCTTCAAATCTATCTAAAGTATAGATATTATTAATGTTTATACTTGAATAAGAATATAGATCTATATGTGATAAATGATGATATAATATAAAATTATCTATTTTTTGTAATAATTTATTATGAGTTGCTGCATTATTTGAAACAAAAATGATATACATAAAAATCACCCTATTCTTTTATTATTAGCTTATCAAAATATATACAAATGAGGTATATTTTGTCATAGAATGTAAATTTTTATGCATAAAATATAAATTATATTAAGTTATTATTTTTATTATGAACATTTATTATGATGTTTCCAATAAAGTTTTTCACAGTGGGGACTACAAAATTTAGTTCGTCTATCTTTAATATTATAAATTAAAACTAATGTATGACATTTAGCACAATAGAATTGTCTGATTAATAGTTTATTAGAATCAATATCATTATTAATTTTGCGTTTATAATAAATTTGTTTATAGCCTTTTTTTTGACATTGGTGACAGCAATAAATTTGATGTTTCTTTTGTGTTGAAAAAGAAGTGTGGCAGTAAAGACAAATTTTTTGCATAAAATTTAATCCTTTCTATAATTTTATTGAAAAAATAATAATGATATAATTTGAGAGCGATTGTGGAAATTATATTTTTCTAAAATTAAAGAAATTGTATTTTTTATAGTTCCAAAAGATAGATTGAGTTCATGTGCTATAGCCTTATTATCTAGTCCACAAAGAATAAATTTGGCAATAGTTAATTCTTTATATGTAGGCTTATGTTTAATATTTAATTGGGATAGAGAAGCATTTAACGAATTATAGGATTTTAATTGTTGTTTTAAATGAGAAAAGATATTTTTATCACTAAAGAATATGTTATGTTCGATTAATTGAAGACAATTTAGTAAGTCTTGAAAAGAAATGGAGTCTTTTAAAATACAAGAACAATTAATTAAGTATGTTGATAAATTTAAATTGTTATCAGCTTCACTATATAGAATTAGAGTATGTAAATTAGAATAATCTTGGTATTTTAATAAGTATTTTTGACTATTAGATAAGCTATCAATGCATAAAATTAATAATAATGAAATTTTATAGTCTGGAGTACTTAATAATTTTAAATTAGGAAGATTATTGGATATTAAATTGGATATACCTATTTGGAGTAAAGGTTTATTTCCATCAACAATATAATATTTTGTCATGATAACACCTTCTATATATTCTTATAAATAAATAATATATATATTTTTTTTATTATTATAAATATAGTCATAAAATGTATTTTTTATGACATAATTTTTAAGGAAGATAAGCAGTGAATAATAGCACTAAAAAAATATATTAATATGTATTATGATAAAAATAAAAGGAGGTAAAAAATATGTCAGATTTTCAAGCTTTTGATGAATTAATAAGTAGTCTTCAAGGGGCTGTCATAAAATCTCAAGAATTGACACAAAATCAACATTTGGCATTAATGAGTAAATATTTTGATAAAGATGGAAATCCTTTAATGTTAAAGATAAAAATTCCTAGTGCTAAAACTGATGTCATTAATGAACAAGAAAAGAATGCACAAAATAGTGATAAAAATGATATAAAAATAGAGCAAGTATTAGATGAATATAAAATAATTGAAATTCCAGCATTTTGCTTGGTACCACAGAATTCATTAGCTATGAAAAAAGTGAAAATGGATTTTGATGTGAAATTAGTAGATTTTGGCAAAAAAGAAGTTGAAAATAATAAAACAACGATAGATGGAAAAAATAAAACTGCCAACGAAAAAGTATTGACTAATTTGCTTAGAAAAAATCAAAACAAAAAACAAATTATTACAAATGTTTTTGCTAATACAGAAGATACAAATAGTATTCATGTTGAAATTGAATTTATAAATAAAGAGCCACCAGAAGGTATCATGAGGGTAAATGATATGATGATACGTATGGTGCCTTAATAAATATAAGGAGTGATTTATATGTCTTTAGAGAAAATGTCTGAGCAATTCGGTGGCTTGGATATGAGCTCGTTAATTGGGGGGCCATTAAAAGCAGCATGTGATGCACAAACTATGTTGGCTAGAGCAACATCAGATTTTATTACTAATGTGTGTATGACAGCTGATGAACAAGGAAGATTGACAGCACAAACTGTAAATTTTAGTTTTAAGCGAGCTATCAACGATGAAAATGGAAATCCTAAAATGGAAGATGTAGATTTAAATGTTCCATTATTAGCCGTAGTAAAAGTACCAGCATTAGCTATTGATGATGTAGATGTAAGTTTTGATATGGAAGTAAAATCTTCTGAAAGTAGTAAAGAAATTGATGATAAAAAAGGGGAATTAGAAGCCAATGCAGGTCTAAAGATTGGACCATTTCATATGGATGTGAAAATTAAAGGTTCAATTTCTAGTCATAAAGAAAATACTCGTTCTAGTGATAATTCTGCTAAATATCATGTGCAAATTCATGCAAGCCAAGGCGATTTACCAGAAGGATTATCTAGAGTATTAGATATAGTAGCAACAGCTATTACTCCGATAACAAAAGCAAATAATTTAGAAGAAAAAACAATAGATAATAAAAATAATAAGAATGAAAATATAAATAATAGAAATAATAATACTACTAATTCTGGAAGTACAACTAATAGTAATGTAACTAAAAAATAAAATTATTAGTGAATAAAAAGAGATGAGAAATAAAGAAGTATTTGATATATCATCAGTAGGTTATGTAAAGCGTATAGTTATTGGTAATAATAATCCAGAAAAAGCAACAGATGAACGAACTATACAAAAACAAATAGATTTGTTAAATAGATGTCTTACTGAATATCCTAAAGGAAAAATAATTGGTATAGAACGTAATTTTTTTATTTTAAATATTGGAGAACATCAAGTTGTAATGCAATATAGTGTTTATCATTTAGGTTTTAAACGAAAACCAAATTACTTATAAAAGGAGTGTTTTACTATGGAAAAATTTTATGATAATTTACCTGGTCAAAAAGGTCCTACATGTGGAGCATGTGCTACATACTATTATTTATTGAAAATGGATTTAGAAGAAAAAATGTTAGAGAAAAATGATGAGAAGATATATGAAAAAATAAATGAAATATATGCGAACATAAAATTTAAAGAAGCAGAAGGTTCACATCCTAATAAAATAGTAGAGTATTTAAAAGATATAGTTAAAGATATGGGGAGAGATATAGATTTTAATTTATATTGCTTAAAAACTTCTGATGGCATTAAGGATAAAGTAAATAAAGTAGAAAGTAAATGGAAATCGGATATAATAGAAGCACAGATAGATAATGAGCCTTTAAAATTTAAAGATATAGATAAAAAGTTAACAGATGTTTTAGTGCCTTCAGAAAAATATGGAATAGGTATTTATATGCCTAAAGGTTGGATTTATGAAAATGCTGAATCTTTAGTAGCGTTACATTATATGTTAACTAAAAAAAATAAAGAAGGAAAAATACAAGTTATTGATTCTAATAGTCCTAAAGGTGGTTGGAAAGACTTAAATGAAATAGATTATGATTTTTCAGGTTTATTAATTAAGACTAAAATAGAATAAAAAATTCATTCATAACTGCACATATAGCGAAAGGCAAACTATTATGTAATTTTGGATAATAGTTTGTCTTTTTTTATTTGCTAAGAAAAAATTTTTTGATTTAGGGGTTGATTTTTGCCATCTAAGTTGCAAGTAAATAAGTGTAAGGAGTTGATAAGATGAATAAGAAACGGCGGCAAAAGATGTTATCAATCAAAGCTATGATGTATTTTTAAATTTTAAAATTAAGGAGTGATTTTTAATGGCAGATACACGCAAATTAACAATGGTATTTACTTTAGATAATGGAGACGATTTTAAATATAATTTAGCAGACCCGAAAGATGAATTGACAAAGAGTGAAGTCGATGTAGTCATGCAGAAAATGATTGATACACAGGCTATTATCAAAGATAATCATAAAGCAACAGCGATTAAAGAAGCATATATCACAACTACTACACAAGATGTTTTAGCTTAAGTTTAATTTATAATTTTATAGTTTATTAGGAGGAATGTATTATGGCAGTTAAGAAAAATGCAGAATGTGAAATCATCATTAAAGTAGAAACAGGTACTACTTCTACAGGTAAAGCTAGTTATAGCAGTCGTAGTTTCGGTTATATCAATCCTTCTTTATCAGAAGATGATATTTTAGATATCGGTCAAAAAATAGCGGGCTTACAAAAATATAATTTAGGTAGTGTAAATCGTCAGGACACAGCAGAAATCGCTGTGGAATAAGGAAAAAGGGGTGCGTGTCACCCCTTTTTCTTTTAAATTATTCTCTTGATGATAGAAAGAAGACGATTAGATGGAAAGACTATTAATAAAAGCTAAAGCTGGAGATAATTATGCTATACAGTTATTATTAAATAAGTATAAGAATTTATTAAATAGTGCTTCTAGACAACATCATTTAATATCTATTCAAGAAGAGGCATATGAAGAAGCTGTGATTAGTTTTTATCAGGCAATTAAAGATTTTAATGAGTCTTTAGGTGTGCCGTTTGCCGGTTATGCTAAAGTAAAAGTATATCAAGGTGTGCATACTTTATTTCGTAGATATTTGCGTATTTGGCAAAATGAAGTGTCATTATCTGCTCAAATGAATACAGATGATGAAGATGAAGTAAAAGAATTTGGGGATTTATTGGCAGTAGATGAGGATTTAGCAGACAGTATTTCTTCTAGATTAGATATAATGAAACTTATTCATCAATTGCCACCTAAACAATATAAAGTCTTTATTTTGGTAGTATTTAAAGGATTAAAATATAAACAAGTAGCAAAACTATTGCATATATCTGTACAAGCTGTAAGCAAAAATTATCGTAAAGCATTAGCTTTTATTAATAAATCTCTAGAGAAATAAAGAATTAAGGTGATAATATGGAATATATTTTTACGTATATAGCAAATTATGGTTTTCCTATGGTAGTAGCAAGTTTTTTGTTATTTCGCATGGATAAACACTTGGCTAATTTAGAAGAAGGTATAAGACATATGAATGAAACTTTAGCTAAACAGGTCAATCATTAATAAAAATATAAGTTTTCTTCATCATAAATATAATAAACTGCATTTTTAAAAGTTGTTTTATATTTGACTTTTAAAAATGCAGTTTATTATATTTATGATATTTTTCCGTGTTATAATATAGATGATTGATAATGAAGGAATATTATCATGGAAAATTTTAATAGATTGAATGACTTATACTTCAAAAAGCTTTTAGGAGATAAAAAAAGAAAGAATTTAACACTTAGTTTTTTAAATGGAATTTTAAATAAAAATGATGAAAACTGTTTTACAGATATAACTTTTTTAGATAAGGATAATGAGCCATTATCCTTAGAGGGTAAGTTATCTAAATTAGATATTAGAGCGGATTTAAATGATGGTACACAAGTGGATATCG
>URWN01000048.1 GCA_900551615.1 uncultured Clostridium sp. | reverse complement strand
CTCCGCGATGCAGTTTGCCATGGTCTCGGTGTTGCCGGTGGTTTTTTTAATTGTATATTACATTTAGAGCATATTGTTTTATTGTTAATTTTTCCACATATTCCACACGTTTGGGGATAAATTAGATTTATTATTTTTTCTTGAATTTTAAAAATTTTATTCACTTCTTTTCTTGATTTAAAATATATTGATTTAATTTCGTTTCTAAGAATTTAAAATTGCAACATCTTTTTTGTATATTAAGATTAGCTTTATTATTATACTTTGTTTTATTTCTATTGTCAACAAAAAGTTTTTGACAAAAATCGACAAAATTTCATTCAGAAATGAGACAAATTAGGACTATCCCTCTTGTCTCATTTTAAACTCTAACCCTGTATTTCTCTTTTTACTGTCAATATTTTGAATCATGTAGTTTACAACTCTATCACTACCAATAATAATTAAAAGTTTCTTTGCTCTAGTAATACCCGTATATAGTAAGTTTCTAGTCATCAACATTGGAGCTGATGCAGGTGCAAGCATTATTACAACATCAAATTCACTACCGTTGTGCTTTATGAATTGTTATTGCATAGCTATGTTCTATTTGATCTAAATCTGAATATTCATACCATGCAACCTTTTCATCATCAAATTGGATTTTTACAACTTTCTCTCTTTCATCAATTTCTATTATTGTTCCTATTTCTCCATTAAATACACCTGTCCCTATTTCTTTTTTATCTTTTGGCTTGGCTAGATACATAGATGCCCAACTATTATCTTTTTCTGATACATTTCCATCCAGTTTTTCTATTCCAAATGGTCTAGTTTCTCTTTCCCAAGTTATGTCATAATTATTTTTAATTTGCATAACTCTGTCACCCACTCTATAAATGACATCTCCTACTTTTTTCTCTGGTAATTCATCTATATTAGGATTCAAAACTGCCTGTAATGCCTTATTTAATTCTCTTGTTCCAAGTGGTCCTTTTTTTGTTGGAGTTAAGACTTGAATATTTTTGAAAAAGTCATAATTTCCAAATTTTTCTAATCTACCTGTTGATAAGCTTATCACTTCCTGTAACATTTTTTCTGTTGAATTTTGTTTTATGAAAAAGAAGTCTTGTTTTGTATCTTCTTCTATTTCTTCGTCATCATTTTTTATAAATCCAAGTCCACTATTTACTCTGTGAGCATTTAATACTATTTTACTTTTTGCAGCCTGTCTAAAAATTTTATCCAATTTAACAGTATTAATAACTTCTGAATTTATTAAATCCTTAAGAACACTTCCTGGACCAACTGATGCTAATTGATCTATGTCTCCTACTAATATTAATTTAGTTCCCTGATAAATACAATTCAACAGATAATCCATTAAAAACATATCTACCATTGATAACTCGTCTACTACAACTAAATCTGCATCTATTGGCTCACCTTTGTAATCACTATGTCTTGAATAAATTCCTTCATCATCCAATTTTCCTATTCCCAATAATCTATGTAATGTTGATGCCTCTCTTCCTGTTGCTTCTGTCATTTTTTTTGCAGCCCTTCCTGTTGGTGCAGTCAACACTACTTTTTTCTTTCTCTCTTCAAATAAATCAATTATTGTTTTTATAATTGTTGTCTTACCAGTACCAGGTCCACCTGTTATAATTGTTACATTGCTTTCATTTATTGATAAAACAGCTTCTCTTTGCTTGTCTGATAATTCTATATTTGATTTTTTTTCTATGCTTTTTAATGCATTTTCTATATGCTCTATTTTTTTCATATTTTTGCTTTTATCTAATCTTACTATTCTAGTTGCAATTTCTTTTTCTACATTATAAAAGTTAGCCAAATATATCCATTCTGCATTATCTCTTTTTTCAACATATATTTCATCTTTAGCTTTTAGATTAATTATATTATCTTCAACCGCTTCTGTTGTTACATCTAATAATGAAATTACATATTCTATCAAATTTTGTTTTATAACACATGAATGTCCATTATATGTCGCCTTAATTAAACCATACTTTATACCACTTTCAACTCTTTTTTGATTATCATAATTAATTCCAAGCTTTAATGCCATTTGATCTATTTGCTTAAAGTCAACTCCACGTGCCATATCTATCAAAATATATGGATTTGATTCAATTTGCTCAATTGCATTTATTCCCAACAAATCATATATTTTTTTTGCATTTTCTGCCCCTATACCAAATCTCTCCAAAAAACCTACTATTTGCCATACTTCCCAATTTTCTAAAAAACTTTCTGACATTTCAATAGCTCTACTTTTTGATATTCCTTTTATTTGAGCTAGTTTTTCCGGTTCAAATTTAAATACACTTATTGTCTCTTCACCAAATGTTTTTATTATTTTCTTTGCTGTTGCTTCTCCTATGCCTTTAATACTCCCATTTGCTAAATATTTTTCTAATGCTCCTAATGTCTCTGGCATTAGTTTTTCAAATGTTCCAACTTTAAATTGTCTTCCATAATCTTTATGTTCAACAAATTTTCCTTCTAGTTTTAAAGTATCTCCACTTTTTACAAATGGTAAGTATCCCACTATTGTTGTTTCTTCTTCATCAGTTTCAAATACCGCTATTGTGTAACTATTTACGTCATTTTGATATATTATGTCTGTTACTTCTCCTTTGATTTCCAATAAATTTCTCTCCTTTTGTTTTTACTCTATCTCTTATTTATTTTTTAAGTTTATCATATTTATACATAAAAAACAAGTAATTTATTGTTCATCAACATTATCAATTACATCTTTACACTCTTTCCAACTAGTAACTTTTAGAATATCATAATCTTTTGAAAGCCTTTTTGCTATTTCTTTTGTATTATCTGCTGAATTTAAATCTGCAACTATTATATTTTTTAAGTATTCTTCTCTTCCATATAATATTTTAAATAAAATTGAACGCAAGAACCCTTCTATTTTTTCTTCTTGATTCTTTACCGCAATTATTACATAGATTCCATCTGATTTGAATCTAGTATATCTACTTATGTATATAATATTTTTTATAATTTCAAATAAACCATAAATGGCTAATGTCCAAAATATTGTGTTTAATACAAATTCCAACATTTTTATGCCTCCTATGGTTTATAATATGATTATTTTTATATTTTGTGCTTTTAGCTTTATTTTATTCTGAAGTTACATGTTTTAACATCCAAATAATTTTGCCATAATCTAAAATATATTCATCTATTAATGATGATGTTGCATAATCTTTTTCTGTTTCTGCTTCTTCTTTTATTTCAATAGCCTTTTTATTTAGTTCTTCAAAATCTGAAAGTAAATTGTTATATATTACTGCTGATTTTATTTTTTTATTTTCTGCTTCCTTAATTGTTGAAATATCTAAATAATCTTTTACTGTTCCTAATGGTTGTCCTCCTAATATTAAAATATGTTCTGCTATTTCATCAATTTGTTCATTTATTTCATTATATAATTCTTCTAACTTTGCATGTACCTGAAAAAAATCTTTCCCCTGAACATTCCAATGATAATTTTGTAATTTTCTGTAAAATACATTTAAATCAGCTAAAAATTCATTTAATTTGTTTTCTAATTCCATACTAATGCCTCCCTTTCTATGTTTTAGTATAGACATCAGATTAAAATTTTATTCCTCTTTTGTTCAATTATCTAATAGAAACAGTTTTTTTGTCCAATAGAGCCAGTTCTTTTTTTGTCCAATAGGGACGGTTCTTTTTGGACATTATATATAAATTTTTTATTAAAATTCCTTTTTTACCTGCTTATAATTTGGCATATATTTTTCTACTAAATTCCAAAAATCTTTTGAATGATTCATATATTTTATATGACATAATTCATGTAATATTACATATCTTATTGCTTCCTGACTATATTTTATTAGTTCTAAATTTAATGTTATATTTTTTTTACTTGAACAGCTTCCCCATGCATATTTTATTTGTTTTATAGTAATTTTATTTGGTTTTAGCCCTGTAAGTTGTACTAATTCATTGACGTTTTTTTCTATTATTCTTTTGAATTCTTCTTTTATATATAATGGCTGTTTTTCTTGCTTTTTTATTTCTTTTTCTAGTGCTTTCTGTATCCAGTCTGATTTTTGTTTTATTATTTTTTCAATTTCTTTTTTACTTACTTTTTTTGGTGCTTTTACAATTACTTTTCCTTCTTTTATTTGAATATATACATTTTTTATTTTTGAGTATTTTATTTCATAATTTAACATTGAATTATTCATATTTTATTTTCCTTATTTTTAAATTTTATATTTAAAAAATTCTACATACTATAAAAAAATATCCTTTTTGGTTATGATATCTTTCTTAGACTCATTACCAAAAGGACATTTTTTATTATACTAATTGTAATATAGCAACTTCTGCTGAATCTCCTCTTCTTGGTCCAGCTTTAACAATTCTTGTATATCCTCCAACGTTTTTACCTGCATATTTAGGTGCTATTTCGTTGAATAATTTTGCTGGTACATCAATATTATTACCTTCTGCATCTTTTACTTTATTAACTTTTCTCATTATTTTTCTTCTAGCATTTAATCTAGATGGCATGTCTTTTTGTCTTTTTTCAGTAGTTTCTTCTTTTACTACTTTTAAGAACTCTTTACCATTTTTGCTTTTTACTAATTCTGTAACTTTATTACCTTTAGAATCTAATTTAGCTTTAACAACTTTTACATCTACTTCTTCAAAATTGTCTTTTTCTTTTATAGCAAGTGATATTAAACTATCA
This sequence comes from uncultured Clostridium sp., assembly GCA_900551615.1. Classification (GTDB taxonomy): domain Bacteria; phylum Bacillota; class Clostridia; order TANB77; family CAG-508; genus CAG-269. The sequence continues at coordinate 5,097 of URWN01000048.1, read as the reverse complement.
ACTATTGATTTTACTTCTTTAGCTCTTGGTAATGTAGTTTCAACTTTTCCATATACTAATAAATCAGTTGTTAGGTTTCTTAACATTGCCATTCTAATGTCTGTTGTTCTACCTAATTTTCTATTTGTTGCCACTTGTTTTTCCCTCCTTCAAAAATTTAAATATCCTATTCTTCTTCTTGTGCAAAGTCTAATCCTAATGAATGTAATTTTGCAGTTACTTCATCAAAAGATTTTTTACCTAAGTTTCTAACTTTCATCATTTCTGATTCAGATTTGCTTATTAAGTCTTCAACTGTAGATATATTTGCTCTTTTTAAACAATTATATGATCTAACTGATAATTCTAATTCTTCAATTGACATTTCAAGAACTTTTTCTTTCTTAGATTCCTCTTTTTCAACCATAACTTGTGTATTTTTAGTTGTTTCTGATAAATCTATAAATAATTCTAAATGTCCTGTCATTACTTTTGCAGCTAAGCTTAAAGCTTCATGTGCTTTTAAGCTACCATCTGTCCATACTTCTATTGTTAATTTGTCATAATCTACCATTTGACCAACTCTAGTGTTTTCAACATGATAATTTACTTTTTTAACAGGTGTATAGATTGAATCTATTGGAAGTACAGAGATATCTTGATTTGGTTTTTTATTTTTTTCAGATGAATTATATCCTCTTCCTCTATCAGCAGTTAATTCCATTACAAGGCTTCCACCTTCTGAAACTGTTGCTATATGTAAGTCCGGATTTAATACTTCTACTGTTCCATCTGATTCTATATCTGCTGCAGTAACTTCTCCTTCTCCTTTGAAGTTAATTCTTAATGTTTTTTCTTCGTTTCCATCGAATTTTAATCTAACATTTTTTAAGTTTACTATTACTTCTGGTACATCTTCTACAACATTTGGTATTGTTGAGAATTCATGTAATACACCTTCAATTTTTACGCTTGTTATTGCGCATCCTGGAAGTGATGAAAGTAATATTCTTCTTAAAGAATTACCTATTGTTACACCATATCCTCTTTCTAATGGTTCACATACAAATTTTGCATAATTATTTGTTTCATCAATTTCTAGACATTCAATATTTGGCTTTTCAAATTCTATCATTTTTACCTCCTAAATTGAGACTAATCTCAAACTCCTTAAAAACTTTTTTAAGTTTTTTAAGTAAAACTTTAAAGTTTTGACTAAACCTTTACACTTACTGTCAAAAACTATTATTTTGAGTAAAGCTCTACTATTAAATGTTCTTCTATTGGAAGATCGATGTCTTCTCTAGCTGATAATCTAACTACTTTACCACTTAATTTTTCGTTATCTCTTTCTAACCAAGCTGGAACTGGTCTAGCTGAATTTTCTTCAATATTAACTTTTAATGTTCCATTGTCTTTTTTGCTTTCTCTAACAGTGATTACATCTCCTGCTTTTACTAAGTATGATGGAATATCAACTCTTTTACCATTTACTTCGAATTGTCCATGGTTTACAAATTGTCTTGCTTGAGCTCTAGATGTTCCAAATCCTAATCTGTATACAACATTATCTAATCTGCTTTCTAAAATTTGTAATAAATTTTCACCTGTTACACCTTTTTTATTTGAAGCCATTTCAAAATATTTTCTGAATTGTTTTTCTCCAACTCCATAATATGCTTTTGTTTTTTGTTTTTCTCTTAATTGTGTACCGTATTCAGAAAGTTTTGCTCTTTTTTGTCCATGTTGACCTGGTGCATAATTTCTTCTAGATATACTACATTTATCTGAGTAGCATCTAGCACCTTTTAAGAACAATTTTTGTCCTTCTCTACGGCATATACGACATTGTTCGTCTTTATATCTTGCCATTATTATTTACTCCCTTCTCTTATACTCTTCTTCTTTTTGGTGGTCTACATCCATTATGTGGTATTGGTGTTACGTCTTTAATTGCACTTATTTCTAAACCTGCTGTTTGAAGTGCTCTTATAGCTGCTTCTCTTCCAGCTCCTGGTCCTTTAACAAATACTTCTACTGTTTTTAATCCATGTTCCATAGCTGCTTTTGCTGCTGTTTCAGCAACTTGTCCTGCAGCGAATGGTGTACTTTTTCTTGAACCTTTGAATCCTAATTCTCCAGCACTTCCCCAAGAAATTGCATTTCCTTGTGTATCTGTTATTGTTACTATTGTATTATTAAAACTAGAATGAATATGTGCTGCACCTTTTTCGATGTTTTTTCTATTTCTTCTAGCAACTGGTTTTCTTGTTGTTTTATTATTAGCCATTTTCTAAAATTCCCTCCTTCATTGATAATAAGGTTTTATATTTAAATCTCGCAAAAATTGATTAAAATTATTAAGATATGCATTTTTGATATTTATTACAAGGCGAGGTTATACGTTTGTATGCCGAGATTTGTAATAAATGTTGAAAATGTGCAAATTGATGATTTTAATCGATTTTTATTATTTTTTGCTTTTACTAACTAACTTTCTAGGACCTTTTCTTGTTCTAGCATTAGTTTTTGTTCTTTGTCCTCTTACAGGTAAACCTCTTCTATGTCTTAATCCTCTGTAGCATCCAATTTCTGTAAGTCTTTTTATGTTTAAAGCAACTTCTCTTCTTAAATCACCTTCAACTGTATATGATTCATCAATAACTTTTCTTATGCTATTAACTTCATCATCAGTTAAGTCTTTTACTCTAGTGTCTGGGTTTATACCAGCTTTTGCTAGAATTTTTTGAGAGCTTGTTAATCCTATTCCATAAATATATGTAAGTCCTATTTCTACTCTTTTTTCTTTAGGTAGATCTACTCCTGCTATACGAGCCATATTATTTTGCACCTCCAAATTTTTTTATAAAATTATATGTTTATGTTTTTCAACATATTGTTGCGGTGTCTTTATTTTTTCTAAAGGTGAAATGCACCCATGCTCTTGGGTCTTTAGATATCTTCAAGACATATATATAAACACAAATCGATATGTTAATACATATTTTATAAATACATATTTACAGCCGCTACCTATTTGTGTTATAAACTGTTTTATCCTTGTCTTTGTTTGTGTTTAGGGTTTTCACAGATAACTCTAATTACACCTTTTCTTTTAATTACTTTGCATTTGTCACATATTTTTTTTACTGATGGTCTTACTTTCATGTTTTTTGCACCTCCTATTTTTTACCTTTTAGGTTTTATATATTTGGGTTAATTTTTTTACTTTATTTTGCTCTCCAAGTAATACGACCCTTAGTTAGGTCATATGGTGAAAGTTCTACTTTAACTTTGTCACCTGGTAGAATTTTAATATAATTCATTCTAAGTTTTCCTGAAATATGAGCTAAAATTTGATGTCCATTTTCAAGTTCAACTTTAAAATTTGTATTTGGTAGTGATTCTACTACTGTTCCTTCTACTTCTATAACATCTTCCTTTGCCAAAATATCCCCTCCTATAAGAGCAATCTATTATTATTAATGGTCTTTTTTTATTTTTTTGCAAATTTATTTTCATAATTTTCCATTTTGATATAATAACTATTACATTATACATTAATTTTTTAGTATTGTCAATATTTCTGGCTCTTTTTCTGTAATTAAAATTGTATTTTCATAATGTGCTGCCATACTTCCATCTTCAGTTATAATAGTCCAACCATCATCTAGTTCTAAAATATTAGGTTTTCCTTGTATTACCATTGGTTCAATTGCTAGAGTCATACCAGGTTCAAGTCTTATTCCTCTTCCTGCTTTTCCATAGTTTGGAATTCCTGGATCTTCGTGCATTTCTCTTCCAATTCCATGTCCTTGGAATTCTCTTACTACTGAATAGCCTTGAGAATGAACATATTCTCCTATTGCATGGCATATATCTCCTAGTCTATTTCCTTTTTTTGCATATTTTATTCCTTCAAAAAAAGCTTGTTTTGTAACATCTACTAGTCTTTGATTTTCTTTATTTGTTTTTCCTACAATAAATGTTCTTGCAGCATCTCCATTATATCCATTTTTTAATGCAACAGTGTCTATACTTACAATGTCTCCCTCTTTTAGTTTTCTGTATTTTGATGGAATTCCATGGATAACTTCGTCATTTATTGATACACATATTGATGCAGGAAATTTAGGAACTCCTTTTATTCCTGGGTCATACCCTTTTTCTGCGGGTTCTGCTCCTAATTTTCTCATAGTTTGTTCTGCAATCTCATCTAATTCTAATGTTGTTATTCCTGGTTTAATATGTTTTTCTAACTCATCATATACAATTGCTACAACTCTTCCTGCTTCTCTCATTAATTCAATTTCTCTTTTTGATTTTATTGTTACCAATTTAGGTCGTCTCCTTTTTATAATATTTTATTTTTACAATATTTTCAATTTGACATTTTTCGACATTTAAATGAGACATTTTTTGTGTGTCCCTATTGTCTCATTTCTTTAGCAATTTCTTCTGCTACATCTTTTCCTAACTTATTAACTGTTTTACTAACTATTTCTGTCTCTAAATTTCCTTGTTTTTCATAATAATCTACTAATGGACTTGTTTGTTCAAAATAACTTTTTAATCTTGCTTTTACTGTTTCTTCTGTGTCATCTTTTCTTGTAACTAATTCTGAACCACATTTATCGCATATTCCTTCTACTTTTGGTGGATTTAAAACTATATTGTAAACAGCTTTACATTCTTGATTTGAACATACTCTTCTATTTACTATTCTTTCTATTATTTCTTCTTCTGGTGTTGTTAAATTTATTACTTTATCAACTTTTTTACCCTTTTTTGTTAATATTTTATCTAGTACTTCTGCTTGTTTTACTGTTCTTGGAAATCCATCTAATATTATTCCTTTTTGAACATCTGCTTCATTTAGTCTATCTTCTACTATTTTTATTGTAACATCATCTGGTACTAATTGTCCTTTTGATATATATTGTTCTGCTAATTTTCCTAATTCAGTTTGTTCTTTTATATTTTTTCTGAATATATCTCCTGTTGATACTTGTTTAATTCCAAGTTTTTCTTGTAATAATCCGGCAACAGTTCCTTTTCCTGTTCCTGGAGCTCCTAACATAATAATTTTCATGACAAATCCTCCTTCTTGTCTTTCTT
>URWN01000047.1 GCA_900551615.1 uncultured Clostridium sp. | reverse complement strand
TATATAATTGTAGGGAAAATATTAAAATTATTTTAGAAAGAAAATTGTGTGGGACAATAAAAAAACTTTCAATTATTTATCAATATTTGGGGGAATATGATTATAATATCTTCCCTACAAAATTAAAAACATTATTTAATTTTTATTATTTGATTTTTTTTAGAATTGTGATTGCTAATATTTTGGTAATCACTTTTTTGATTATTAAAAAAATTGAAATAAATAATATTATTTTAAAAATCATAAGACCTCCTTTATGTAAATTTTTATTTGAAATAAAATTATTTGTATTTGTCTTTGATTTTCTTTTTACATTTTACTATGCTTTTTATGTTTTGTCAACAAGAAAATTCCGACAAATTTCGACAGTTTGTGACAGTAAGTTAAATATATAGATAAAAATAGGCTGATAATATAATCACATTTTGTTTTTGTTATGAAATATAAAAATAAAATATACAAATTTAACTACAATAATTAAAACTTATTTAAAAACTCTGGCAGGATATTACCCTACCAGAGAAACAAGATTAATGGTTTGATTCGTCAACTAGGTCCGGCCAGTCTACACAATAGACAATTCTGTTATCCGTTGTACGCAAACTATGTGGCCTGCGATTATTTTTGTCGATTGCACTGTCATTCACAGTTGACGATGAAAATTTAGGAGTTTTTATCTCCTTTGTACATGTAACATCGCTATAAAACTGCACATCTGAACCTTCACTTAATACCCATGTTCCGTCTTTTGGAAATATAGCATCAATGTATTCCTGATATTTTGGAGTCTCAGACTTTTCAATTGCCTTTTTTTCTTCAGTTGCTTTGTCTAACTGTTTCTGAAGACTCTCTGCTTTTTTCTTATACGCCTCAATCTCTTCTTGAGAAGAATTGTTGATAGAATCTTTGATTTCTTCGACGGATTTGCTTATTTCTGTGACCTCTGTTGACATTTCTTTAACGTCTGTGTACGTACTACTTGTGGTTAACTGTATATCCCGATCTACTTCAGGATCATAGTTGCTTCCACATCCGGCCACTCCAACAATTACCATACAAAATATTAAAACTATACAAAATTTTTTCATGCTTTTTTCCTCCTTTTGAATGATATAGTTTTCTTGTTTTTTGCCAGTACTTATGTTAAGTATATCATATTTATGGTAATTTGTCCATATTTTAGTCGTCAAATAATAGTTTGATACCCCATATTCCAGAAATACCTACTAGTGCATAAATAATTCTAGAAATTACAGACATACTTCCAAAAATTGTATCAACTAGATTAAATTTAAAAAATCCAATTAATCCCCAATTTATGGCACCTATTATAATTAGCACTAATACTATCTTGTCCACAACTTTCATACTAATCCTCCTATATCTCTAATTTTTCCATTAGTATTATATGCTATTTTTTTTGATTTATTCCTTTTATATAATAAAAAACAAGATTTCATATATATTTTTTATATAAAATCTTGTTTTATTTATATTATTTAAGTTTGTTTGTTATTGTATTTTTCATTATATTTGTTATTGTATTTGTTGTATTTCCTTTTATGTTATTGCTTAAATTGTTTTTTATTTCATTTGATAAATTTGTTTTATTCTCTGTTTTGTTTGTTTCTGCATCATTTGGATTTATATTATTTTTTTTGTTATCTTCTTGCTTATTTCCGTTGTCTTTTTTTGTTTCTTCTTGTTTTCCTTCCTGATTCTCATTTTTGTTTTGTTCTGTATTGTTGTTTGTTTTATTATTTTGAGATGGTGTTGGATTTTGTGCTGGTGCTGATGTATTATTTTTGTTTTTCCATGGGTTATTTGGATTTGAGTCTGTTGGGTCCCATCCTCTACATACAGTGTTTCCTGAAATTTTTGCTGCACCTGGTTTTCCTAGGGGTCCTGGGTTTGAATCATAGTAAAATTCTACTATTGTTCCTGTTGTTATGTTGTTATAAATCCATGCTGCATCTTGTACTGTTAGTCGTATGCATCCAGCTGATGCTTTTGTTCCTAATTTGTCATATTCTAAGTATTCTAATGATGAAGGATCTCCTTTTGTTGTATATGGTACTGAATGGAATAATATATTTCCTACTATTGCTGTTGTATATTGACCATATACATATGTTCCTGGTGTATGTCCAAATAGTGTGTGCCATCTATGTTTTGTTCCGTTTAGTTTGTATTTTCCTCCTGTTGGTGTTGATGTTCCTATTGAACATATCATTGCTTTTACTGGCACTGTGTAATTTCCTTCTGAGTCTTTTGTGTATATTGTTACTACATTTGCTTGGTTGTTTACTTTTACATAGTATTTGTTTGTGCTTTCTTTTACTTGATTTTCATTTGTTACTTTGCTTTCTTTTATTGCATTCTCATCTATCACATTTTCATCTAATGGTTCTGTTTCTTCTAATATTTCATTTTCAACTGTTTCTTCTTTGTTATCTTCTATGTTAGTTTCTTCTATTGCTTGTCCATCTGTTTGTGTTGTTTGGTTTATATTTCTTCTAATGTTTATTGCTGTTATTAGCGCTATTATTAATATTATAGTAATTAATATACTTGTTGTTGTAAGCATTTTTTTCTTATCTTTTATTATTATTTTTTTCATATTCTTCTCCCCTAATATCTTTTTTATAAGTATATCATTTTATAATTTTTATTTCAATTTATTTCTTGAAAATTTTGTCGTTTTGTGGTAATTTATAGTTATTATTTACAATTTTTTTCACTTTCATTTTTGTGGCTGTGAATTGTAACAATTACATTACGGATTATTTTAATAAAAGGAGTTTTTTATATGAGAAGAAACCAAAGAGTTAAAAGACAAAGAAATTTTAAGTATCAAAAGATTGCAAGAATAATTGAAGTTATTCTAATTGTTTTAATAATTATTTTCTGCATATGTATTTTTAAGAATTTACATAAACCTACTAGTGATTTTGCAAGATCTATTTCTTCTGAAAATGAGTTTAACATGGCCTCTAATTCAGAAAATATGATTCAGAATAATACTATTGAAAATGCTGATAATTCTAGTGTTTCTACTTCTTCTGAGGTTGAAGAAAATAAACCTATCAATTTTACTCTTACTGCTATTGGTGATACTTTGTGCCATAATACTCAATATTGGGATGCTTATAATAGTGATACTAAGGAATATGATTTTTCTTATGTATATGATGATATAAAATATTATACAAAGGTTGCTGATATTACTGTTAGTAGCTTGGAGACTACTTTTGCTGGTGAAGATAGAGGCTATAGTAATTATCCTACTTTTAATTCTCCTGATAGTTTGGCATATGCTTTGAAAAAAATTGGGGTTGATGTTATTTCTTTGGCTGGTAATCATGCTTTAGATTATGGCTATTCTGGTCTTTGCAGGACTATTGATGTTCTGGATGATGCTGATATTTCTCATTTGGGTACTTATAAAACTGCTGAGGATCAAAATAAGGTATTGGTTAAGAATGTTAAGGGTGTGAAGATTGCTTTTATTAATTATACTTACGGCACTAATGGAATTCCTGTTCCAAGCGGCAAAGAATTTTGTTTGAATTTGATTGATAAAAATTTAATTTCTAAACAAATTGAACAAGCTAAAGAACAAAATGTTGATATGATTGTTGCTTGCATGCATTGGGGTACTGAGTATAAGACTTCTGCTAACTCTGAGCAAAAAGAACTTGCGGATTTCTTATTTAAGAATGGTGTTGATATAATTATTGGTAATCATCCTCATGTTTTAGAGCCTATGGAAAAGAAAACTATTACTTTGGATGATGGTTCTACTAAAGATGTTTTCGTTGTTTATGCTTTGGGTAATTTTACTGCTGACCAGAGGGATGAAATTACTAGGGATTCTGCTATTTTGAATTTGAATATTACTAAAGATTTGGATGGTAAGATTTCTATTAATAAGGTTGATTATGTTCCTATTTATATGTATAAGAATTCTTCTGCAAAGTCTCATAAGTTTAAGATTTTGGATATTGAGAAGTGTATTGCTCAATATGATTCTGGTGATACTTCTTATATTGATGCGTCTTTGTATAGTAAGCTTAAGGTTCAGCTAGAAAAAATTAAGAGTATTTTAGGTGATGAGATTAATTAATAATAAAATCGTAGCTATGTTTCAGCTACGATTTTTATGTTAATTTTTAATCAAGCATGTCTTTTCTTTTTAACCACCATGTTACTATTAATGTTAATGTTACTGATATTAGTATCATTATTGGAAAACCAAATTTGCTGTCTTGGAATGGTAGATTTACATTCATCCCCCAGAAGCTTGATACCATTGTTGGTACTGCAAGTACTATTGTTATTGATGTTAAGAATTTCATTACTCCATTTAGGTTATTTGATATTATTGATGCATATGCATCCATAGTTCCTGTTAGGATGTCACTGTATATTTTGGCCATTTCGATTGCTTGTTTGTTTTCTGTTATTGCGTCTTCTAGGATGTCTTCGTCTTCTTCATATAGTTTTATTATTTTTCCTCTCATTGTTTTTTCCATGACTAGTTCATTTGATTTTAGAGATGTTGTAAAGTATACTAAACTCTTTTCTAAACTTAGTAATTTTAATAATTCTTTGTTTTTCATTGATTTTTTTAGTATATATTCTGCAATTTCTGTTTCCTTATTTATTTGTTTTAGGTATGTTAAATAGTATGATGAGTTTAAGTATAGTATTTGAAATATTAGTTTTGACTTTTTGTATGTTTGAAAGTTTTTTATTTTCATTTTTTCGAAGTCTTCTATTACTTTATTTTTTCTTAGTGATATTGTTATAAAAAAGTCGTCTCTTACTACTATCATTCCTAGTGGCATTGTTGTGTATACGTCATTCTCTTCGTTTTTTTCTATTATTGGTACGTCCACTACAAATAGAGTTGTTTCATCGTCTTCTTCGTAGTCTATTCTTGCTTTTTCTTCAAAGTCTAGCGCGTCTCTTATAAAGTCTTCTTGTATTTTTACGCTTTCACATACTTTTTGTATTTCAGATTCCGATGGGTTTACTAAACTTATCCAGCTCCCTTTTTTGAATTCTTTTATTTGTTCTATTTTATTTGTTTCTAAGTTTGTATTGTATATTTTTAGCATATAACCCACCCCTTTTATTTTTTTATATTATAGGTGTTTTGTGTTGTTTTGTTTTAAAAAATTTACATAATTTTAGTTTGCTTTGGGAATATGTTTTTTGTTTTTTATATTATGTAAAAAACATCTCTATTTTGACTAATGGAGATGTTTTATTTTTTGTTTTTGCTTTGTTTGGTGCATCATCTCGGTTTCGAACCGAGGACCTTCAGATTAAGAGTCTGCTGCTCTACCAGCTGAGCTAATGATGCATTAAGTTTAGCTTTAACAACTCAAAACTACTTTTTTATTATAGCCTTTTTGTGCCTATATGTCAATAGTTTTTGGCAAAATTAAGATTGAGTAAAATATAAATATTTTTAATTTTGTGTAAAATTAAAGATTAGAGATATTGTGTTTTCTCTAATCTTTTTGTTTTATTTTTTTGTTCCTCTTAATATAATTCTTGGCATAGCACTGTATGTGTCTTTTGAAAGTAATGTATTTGAAACTACTTGGCCATTTAGGCTTTTTATTATATATGTTTCTGTAACACTTCCGTTTGCTCCTTTTTGTTTTATTTCTTCTGTCCCTACGGGTAATGTATTGTCATCTGTGTATTTTGTTGTAAATGGTATTGTTGAAATTGTCTTTGTATCAAATGTAATTTGATATTCTGTGTCTTCTTTTATTCCGTAGATGTCTATTGTTGCTACTCCATTTGATGCTGTTGCTTTTATTTTGATTGCATATTTTCTACTGTTTTTGAATTTAAAGTCTGTTATTCCATATGCTACTGTTGCATCTCTTCCTTCTGGTACATATGATGTTATAAATTGATGATTTCTTCTTTCCACTATTTCTAGGTTTGCTTTTAATACTGCATTATATAATGTGGAAGATATTTGACATATTCCTCCTCCTATTCCATCTACTACTGCTCCATTTTCATATACTTTTGCTGTTTTGTATCCTGCTGTCGTTGTTCTTGCTCCTAGTGTTTTGTTATATGAAAATGTTTCGCCTGGTAATATTATTTTATCGTTTATTTTTTCACATGCTATTTCTAAATTGGTTGATCTGTTTTTGTCTCCTCCATCATATCTTGTTGTATATGTGCTTAATTTGTTTGGAAACGCTTCGGATCCTAGGTCTATTGTTGTTACACTTGGTTTTGTTATTTTTAGTGGTATTTCGTATTTTTCTTTGTCTTCTTCTAGTATTTTTTTTGTTTCTTCTATGTCAAAGTCTATTCCTTCTACTTCTGGATGTATTGTTATTGGATCTCTTGTTAGATAAGCATCTTGCACTTCTTTATATATTTCACTATGTATTTGTTCTAAATCTATTTTGTTTGGCCATGCTTTTTCAACTGGTATTTCTACATATTCTTCATTTGTTGTCATACTTTGTAGATTTTTTTTGATTTTATTTATTAAATTTTCTGTGCTTATTTTTAGTCCTTCTTTTCCTGGTGTTATTATTAATTTGTTTTCTTCTATATAATAGTCTGGCTCTTCTATAGTCTCTGGTAAGTTTGTTTGTATATCTTCTATTGCTTTTTCTGTTTGTTCTTCATTTATTATCATGTCTATTTTTATGTTCTTTTTTCCTATTAATGCAAATAGTATATTATAGTTATTTGTTATTATATTACCGTTTTTTCCTGTTGTTATTGCTTCATTTACTGCTTTTTCTATGTCATAGTTTGTTTCTAATATGTCTTGGCTTAGTGTTGTTTCGAAGTCTTTGTATTTTAGTGTAATATCTTTTTGTTTTTTATCATTGTATACAGCTTCTATTTTTGTTTTTGCTTCTTCTCTTGTTAGCCCTGAAACGTCTATTCCTTCTATTTTTATTCCACTTATTATGTTGCTGTTGTTTATGTTTAGTATTGCAAAAATTATTGAAAAAATCATTATTGCTATTGCTATTATTACACTTATGATTATTAGTGTTGTTTTTTCTATGTTTATTTTTTTTGTTGTTTTTTTGAAATTATTAGTTTTGTTGTTTGTTGATTTTTGTTCTGGTTCTTGGGTAGTGCCTTTTGTTTTTTGTTCTTTTTTTGTATGTATTTTAGGTGTGCTTTGTCTTTGTCTTAGGCTTATTTTTGTTTTTTTATTGTTTTTTGTTTCTTCTATTTCTTCATCTTCTATTTCTGGTGTGTATATTGCTTTTGCTTCTAGTTCTTCCCAACTTAATTTTTTCTCTTTCATCATATGTTTTCTCCTTATTTTCATTACTTAAATAATATCATATTCTTTTTGCTTTTACAATATGTATGTTTTATATTGAGAACAAAAATTTACAATTTTTCTAATTTTTTTACAAAAAACTCTTGCACTATATTGAATTTAATATTATAATACTTGTAGCAAAAGATAAATAAGGAGAGAGTATCAATGGAGTTAGTTAAAAATATATTCTTTAACACTGATAAATTAGTTGAAAATAGTAATATAAAAATATCTTATACAGGAAAATTTTTTCAGGAGAATTCTGAAGAAGTTTTTATTCATTATGGTTTTGGTCTTAATTGGGATGGTTTAAATGAAATTAAAATGGAAAAAACAGAATTAGGTTTTCAAGCTGAAATCTTTTTAGGTGAAGGTGATTCTTTTAATTTCTGTTTTAGAAATGGTAATAATGAATGGGATAATAATAATGGTCAAAATTATTCTTTTGAGATTGAAAAGAAACAAAATGAGTTATTGGTTCTAGAAGATGAACCTGTTTCTCTAGGTAGCGCAAGAAAATTGAGAAAGTCTTATTTGTGGAGCAAAAAGATTCGTTTAGCTGTTTATAAGATTATTACATATTTTCCAAAGATTCTTTCTGGAAATTATAAAAGAAAATTAAGCGAAAATTAATAAAAAATCGGGATTGTGAGGTTACCACATTAATCCTGATTTTTTTATTTATATAAATTTTTAGTTCTGCCCTTTAATTCTGATTTTTTATATGTTCCATCCACCATTTATTGATATTATTTGTCCTGTTGTGTATTCGTCTTCTATTAACCATTCTACACATCTTTCTATATCTTGTGTTTTTCCTATTTTTTCTAATGGTATTTCTTCTTTTAATTCTTCTAATTCTTCAGGTGTTAGGTGTGAGTTCATTTCTGTATTTATTATTCCTGGTGCAATTGAGTTGATTCTTATGTTTGATGGTCCTAGTTCTTTTGCTAGTGATTTTGTTAGTGCATCTACTCCTGCTTTGCTTACACTGTAGTGTACTTCACATGATGCTCCCGTTATTCCCCATATTGATGAGATGTTTATTATGCATCCTTGTTTGTTGTGTATCATATTCAAACATGCTTCTTGTGTCATGTAAAATACTGAATTTAGGTTTGTATTTATCATGTTGTTCCATTCTTGGTCTGTTATTTGTGTGAATTCTTTTATTTGTGATATTCCAGCATTATTTATTAGTACGTCTATTTTTCCGTATTTTTGTATTGTATAGTTTACTATTTTTTTGGCTTCTTCTCTTTTTGATATGTCTGCTTGGAATATGTCTATTTTGATGTTTTGTTTTTCTAGTTCTTTCTGTAGTTCTTTTATTTCTTTTTCTGATTTGTTGTAGTTTGCTATTATTGTGTTTCCTTTTTTTGCTAGTTTTTTTGCTATTTCTTTGCCTATTCCTTTTGATGCTCCTGTTACTATTATAATTTTGTTCATAGCATACCTCCTATTTTTATAAAAGAACAAATCTGAAAAAATCAAAGATTTTTTCAGTAAATTTGTTCATGCGCGAAAATTTATGAAATAAATTTTCTGTGCAGTGTAGTTTTATATATTAGGAAAGTTTCATAACTTTCCTAATATATAAAAAAAGCCAATAATTAAGATTTAATCAAAACTACTGACCTTTTATATTGGAGCCACTTCTCAGATTCGAACTGAGGACCCCCGCATTACAAGTGCGGTGCTCTGGCCAACTGAGCTAAAGTGGCATTCTTGGTGACCCCTACGGGAATCGAACCCATGTCTCCGCCGTGAAAGGGCGATGTCTTAACCGCTTGACCAAGGGGCCGTATATACAAAGAACTAAATAATTTTTTCAATTATTTAGTTCTTTTGGTGAGCTATCCGCGACTCGAACGCGGGACAACTTGATTAAAAGTCAAGTGCTCTACCACCTGAGCTAATAGCCCGTCACCATGTTTCCAAGACTATCTCGGAACGCTTATTAATATTACTATATTTTTTTTAAAATGTCAATACATTTATCAAAATTTTTTTAATTTTTTTGAAAATTTTTTCATTTTTTAACTTTTTTTGACAAATGTATTGGTTTTTATCCTTAATTCATGCATTATGCATTTAATTTTTTGATTACTTCTTCTACATCTATTCCGTGAACATCACATGCTTCTTCTAGTGTTTCCATTTGTGATGCAGGACATCCTAAACAATGCATTCCTATTTCTAATAATATTTCTGCTTTTTCTGGTGCTTTTTCTAGGATTTCTCCTATTGTTGTGTCTTTATTAAATTCCATTGTTTTCCTCCTTATTTTTGTTTACTTTATAAATTTTATCATATTTTTTTAAAAAAGTATAGACAAATTGAAAAAAATGTTGTATATTTTTGTTTGAGTAAGGCGGTGATATTATTTCTCATTTAATCAATATGTTTTTTATCATATTTATTATTAATCTTTTTATTACTTTATATTCATTTTATACTTTTTTTGAGTTAAAATTTTTTCACACTCTTCAAGGTTCAAAATTAAAAATTAAAAAGGAGGA
>URWN01000046.1 GCA_900551615.1 uncultured Clostridium sp. | reverse complement strand
TACCTGTTCCCATCCCGAACACAGAAGTCAAGCCTAAATGTGCCGAAAATACTTGCGGGTTACCCTGCTGGAAAGATAGGTTGTTGCCAGATTTTATATATTCCTCTTTAGCTCAGTTGGTAGAGCGCTCGGCTGTCGAGCAAGTCGCAAGACTAAAAAGTTAGCAGCTCTATAAGGAAACTTATAGATGAAAAGGTGGCTAAGTCGGTGAAACTCTTAACAGGTAATGCTGAAGACAATACCGAGCAAGGCGAAAGCTATGTGTAGAGACTTTACACCACCTACCTAAATCGCAAGACATGGTAAAGAGAAAGTCCAGACTACAAATTATATTTTAAATATAATGCTAATGAAAATTAGTGTGGTGCAGTAACCGATAGGTCGTTGGTTCGAGTCCAACAAGAGGAGCCAATAAATAAAAAGCTTTGTAAAGTAACATTTACAAAGCTTTTTTGCTATTCATAAAAATCAATGAATACTCGCATTATACAAAAACTAAAGATAAAAGTCAATATCAAAATAGAAAATGAAAATTAAAATCAATAATTTAACTATGTTCGCTATTAAAATATATTAATTTATTATATAATTAACATATTAAGGATGTGAAAATATGATAAAAGTATGTGAAATATGCGAAAATAAATTTGAAACAAAAAGTGCTACAAGAATTTATTGTTATGACTGTAGTGGTGAATCAACAAGATCAGATAATAATACAAGAAAACATCAAAAAACTATATTAAGAAATAATATGAAAAAGCAAGCAGTAAAATTATTAGGAGGAAAATGCTGCATATGTGGATATGATAAATGTATAGATGCATTAGAATTTCACCACAAAGATCCAAGTATCAAAGAATTTAAGTTAGCTTCAGGAAATACTATGTCATGGAAAGAATATAAATCAGAAGCATTAAAATGTATGCTAGTATGTTCAAATTGCCATAAAGAAATACATTATAAATTAGGATATATATAATAGAGAGGAAAAAATGTATAATATTTACGAAGAATTAAATAAAATAACTGAATACATAGAAAACCATATATTAGAAAAAATAACCATTACAGAACTAGCACATCTAGTAGGTATAAATGGAAATACATTAAAAAGTATATTTAGTTGTCTAACAGGAATAACAATAAATGAATATATAAGACTACGTAGATTAAGCCTTTCTGTTACAGATATATTAAATGGAGAAACTATAACAAATGTCTCATATAAATATCTATATAACTCGCCATCAAGTTATAATAGAGCATTTAAAAAATTTGAAGGAATCACACCAAAAGACATAAAAAAATCTAAAAATAAACTAAAACTATTTAATAAAATTACATTTAAAGAAAACATAAAAAATTATAATATAGATTATCAAATATACAAAAATAGAGAATTTAAGTTATATTATATTTCAAAAAAAGTCAACTATAACAATAGAAACAAAGAAATACCAGAATTTTGGAAAGAAGTAAAACAAAAATATCCGGAGTTTATCAAAAATAAAAGATATGGATTTTTAGAAAAATATAATAACGAAACATACTATTATTGTTTACTAGAAAATAAATTTGATAATTCTAATATTAAAAATATAAAAAAATGCAATTATTTTGCTATTAAAACAACAAGTTTTGAATCAAAAGACATAATAGAAAACATAAATAAAGGAATAAAAGAATATATAAAATCATTAAATTATCAATTATTAAAATTACCAATTATAGAAGAATATTATAAAGATTTTGTAGAAATATTAATACCAATTACTTGATATTTTTAGATACTAAAATATCAAGTTTTTTTATGCTTTTTTTGAGATAATTTGTTAAAGAAATCTAATAACATAAAAAGGAGAGAAACAAGTTATTATGAACAAAAGCAAAAATATTATTAAAGATTATTATAATTTAATAGAAAGTGATAAAAATAAGCTAATACCATATTATTTTATTTATTTTCTTAATATCATTATAGAATTAATCATACCAATATATATTGCAAAAATAACAGAATCATTAACAAATTCATTGATTATAGTGGCACTTGCTAGTATTATAAATTATTCTATTTTAAAAATATTGAACAACTTGTTGGGATATGCTGACAAATATATATACCAAAGATTTTTTAGAGATAATTATATAACAATCTATAAAAAAATTGTAAAAAAGATATATAATTTTGATGAAGAGCATAAAAAGAAAATATCAACAGGCAAAATTATAAATAGTTTGACAAGCGATATTGTAAATATTGGAGAAATGGCAGATAATTTTTTAAAAGCAACACTAAATATTTTAAAAAGTATAGTAGTAATAATTTATTTTTTTAGAATTAATATATTTTTAGCATTAATTATAATTGGAGTAGATTTAATTTATATTATAAGAAGTAATTATTTAAATAACAAGAGTATTAAATATTCAAAAGAGCAAAGAAAAGAAAACGACAAATTAATTGGATTAGTAAATCAAACATTATTAGGACTAAAAGATATTCAAACTTTAAATATTACAAATACAATGGATGATAAATACAATTACATATATAAAGATTGGAAAAAAGCATATGATAATAGAAAAAAATACGAGAGATATAGACAAAATATTTTGAAATGCTTTTTAATTATAATTAAATCAATAGTTTATTTTACATGTGTATATTTAATGATAAATAATAAAATTACTATAGGTATAATATTAATAATAATTTCATATTTTGATTCTTTATTTTCAGCAAGTGAAAATATTATGGATGCAAGCCAATCAATAAAAGACCAAAATATATCAGTAAATAGAATAAAAGAAATATTAGAGTACAATACTATAAAAGAAAAAAATTTAAAAGAAATAAAAAATATAAAAGGAATTATTGAATTTAAAAATATAGATTTTTCATATAGTAATGAAAAATTATTACAAAATTTAAATTTTATAATTAGACCCAATAGAATAACAGCAATAACCGGAACAAATGGAACTGGGAAAACAACAATTGTAGATTTAATATTAAGATTACATTCACCAACAAAAGGAGAAATTTTGCTTGATAATATTAATGTCAAAGAAATTGACAAAAATTCATACTTAAAAGAAATATCGGTATTAAATCAAGAATCATATTTATTTAATTTAAGCATAAGAGAAAACTTTAATTTGGTAGAAAACGATATAAAAAAACAAGAGGAAATGTGTAAATTAACGGGGATAGATAAATTTATAAAAACATTACCAAAAGGATATGATACAATTATAGATGAAAATTCTCATAATATATCTGGTGGTCAAAAAAGACTACTTTCTTTAACAAGAACATTACTTAAAGATGCTAAAATATTAATATTTGATGAAGCTACATCTTCTTTAGACACAGATAAGATTCAAAATGTTATAAATGTTTTGAATGAACTAAAGAAAAATCATACAGTTATTGTAATAACTCATAAAGAAGAAATAGAGAATATAGCAGATGAGGTAATTACAATAAATGATGGAAAAGTTAAAATAAAAACACCTCGGGTATCCGATATAACGATAAAAAATTATTGATAAATTAATATAATTATGATATTATTTTTTAAAATTAATATGAAAGTGAGAAAATGTATGACAGAAAAAGAAAAAAGAGATAAACAAGAATTATATAATGCAAATTATGATAATGAAATAATTGAAGAAATGAAAAAAGCAAAGGATTTATGTTATGAATATAATAATATAAAACCATCAGAAAGAGAACTACGAGAAAAAATGATAAAGAAAATATTTAAAAAAACAGGAAAGAACATTTTAGTAGAATCTAATTTCAACTGTGATTATGGATATAATATTGAAGTAGGAGAAAACTTCTATATGAACCATAATTGTGTCATATTAGATGGAGCAAAAGTAGAATTTGGAGATAATGTATTTGTTGCGCCAAACTGCGGATTTTATACAGCAAGTCATCCAATAGATATAGAATTAAGAAATAAAGGTTTAGAATATGCAAAACCAATAAAAGTAGGAAATAATGTATGGATAGGTGGGAATGTAGTGGTTCTTCCAGGGGTAACAATAGGAGACAATGTAACAATAGGTGCAGGTAGTGTTGTAAATAAAGATATTGAATCAAACAGTATTGCGGTTGGTAATCCATGTAAGGTTATAAAAAAGATAAATTAACTCTGCAAAATAATTTGGTATGATAAATATAGAAAAGGAGAAATATAAATGAGCGATATTATAAAAATTACTAAACCAATAATTATAAAATATGAAGAAAGAGAAACAAAACTTTCAAAAGATATAAAAGAAAAGATAGAAATATTTTGGAAAAAAGCAGTAGAAGAAAATCCTAATTTATATAATGGACCAGATTATACTATAGAGAAAATTGAAGAAAACGAAAATGAAATAAAAATGATAGCAACCAAAACCAATTATGCACATTACTTGTATGACGAAAGAGTTGGAATTAAGGATAAAGAATACAAATGTAATGTACCATGGGGAGGAATAATTCTAGAAACTAAAGACAATTATTTAGTATTAGGAGAAATGGATGAAAAAACATCAGTTCCACATTGTCTACAAATCCCAGGTGGAGGAATAGACAAAAAAGATATTTGCAATGGAATAATTAATGTAAGTCAAACTATAAAAAGAGAATTAGAAGAGGAAATAAACTTAAACTTAGACGATATCAATTATGAAATAAAATATATAGAAATTCCTGATGAAAAAAGACATGCATATGGATTTATAGCTATAGGTAAGTTAGAAATGACTAAAGAAGAATTACAGAAACATTTTGAAGAATATAAAAAATTCCTAATTCAAAATAATTTAGAAGTTGAATTTAATAAATTAATATTTTTACATAAAAGTAATGCAATGGAGGAATTTAAAACGCTAAAAAATCCTAAAAGACCATATTTTAGTAATTTAATTAATGAAATAGTTAGAGGGGATGAAAAAATGATTAAAAATATTGTATTTGATTTAGGAAATGTACTGATGGAATTTAATCCACTAGAATATTTAGAAAAATTTAAATTTGACGAAAAAATAAAAAAATCATTATACAAAATTATATTCAAAAGTAATGATTGGATAGAATATGATAGAGGAATATATAGACACAACACAGATTTAATAAAAAAACTTGTAAAAGAAAATCCTGATTTAGAGAATGAAATAAAATTAGTATTACAAAAAGACTGGGTGAAAATGCATACAATAAAGAGTGATACAGTAGAATTCTTAAAAGAATTAAAAAAACAAGGATTCAAAATATATATTTTATCTAATCTTTCAGAAGATACATATAAATTTGTATCACAATTTAATTTTTTTAATTTTGTAGATGGAGGAATATATTCATATGAATTGCACATCTGCAAGCCTGACAAAGAAATCTATAAAAAGCTATTAGAAAAATATAATTTAGAAGCAAAGGAAACAATATTTATAGATGATATTTTTGATAATATTAAAAGTGCAAATGAACTTGGTATAAATGCAATTCAATTTACAACATTAGATGAGGTAAGACAAAAAGTAAATTTATTAATTTAAATTTTTATTAAAATGATAAGGTGATAAAATGGATAAAAAAATAAAAATAAGAAAAGTAGAAGAAAATGATGCCAAAAAATGGTACAAATTTGTAAACAAAGTATGGAGAGATGCATACAAAAATATTTTTCCAGAAGAGGTATTTTTAGAAAAAGAAAAGAATACAGAAGAAAAAGAAAAACATTTTAATGAAAACATATATAACAGCAATGATAAAATTGCGCTTGTAGCAGAAAACGAAGATAGAATTATTGGAATAATGTTTGGAGTTATTAAATCTAACTATGAATATTTTAATTCAGAGTATGCCGATTTAGTTGGATTATATATTGATCCTAATTTTCAGAGAAAAGGAATAGGTAGTACTTTTAAGAAAATGTTTGAAAAGTGGGCAAAGAAAAATGGAGCAAAAAAATATGTTATTGGAGTTTTAAAAGACAATAAAAAGGCAAGGAATATATATGAATTATGGGGTGGCAAATTATCAACTTATGAACAGAAAATTTGCAAATTAGGAAAAGAATATAAGGAAGTATTTTATACTTTTGATTTATAATTAATATTAGAATAATGCAACAATAATGTTAGTAATAAAGAAGAGAGGGCATATATGAAAAAAGAAGAAATAAAAATAACATCAGAAGTTGACGAACTAGAAATAGACTGTCTACTAATACAACCAGAAGGTGAAATAAAAGGAATAGTGCAACTTGCACACGGAATGAACGAACACAAAGAAAGATATATAGACTTTATGAAATATCTAGCAGAAAACGGTTATGCAAGCTTTATAAATGACCATAGAGGACATGGAAAAAGTCTAAAAAACAAAGAAGACATAGGATATTTTTATGAAAATGAAGCAGAAGCAGTAATAGAAGACTTATATCAAATAACAAGATATCTAAAAGAAAAATTCAACGGTAAAAAAATCATACTATTTGGGCACAGTATGGGTTCAATGATAGTAAGAAAATACATTGCCAAATATGATAACAAAATAGATGGACTAATAGTATGTGGTTCACCAAGCAAAAACATAAATGCAAAACTAGGACTAGCAATAGTAAAAACAATGGAAATATTTAAAGGTGAAAAATACCGTAGTAAATTTGTCAAAAATTTAATGTTCAATGGATATGACAAAGACGACAAATTAAAAAACAGTTGGATTTGCAACAACAGAGAAATAGTAGAAAAATATAATACAGATGAACTATGTCAATATGATTACACATTAAACGGATTTGAAAATATAATCAGATTAATGATAGATATTTATAACCCAAAAATATATAGAAAAAATAATTTGAAACTACCAATATACTTTATAGCAGGAAGTAATGATCCTGTAATATCATCAATTAAAGCATGGTATAAGGCTCAAACATTTTTGAAAGATTTAGGTTATACAAATATAAGCAGTGATTTATATGAAAACATGAGTCATGAAATTTTAAACGAATTAGAAAATAAAAAAGTATATGAAGATATATTAAATTGGATTATTGAAAAACAAGAGTAAAAGAACATCCAAAAGAAAAAAGGAGTAAATATGTCAGAATTAACAAAAAAAGCACTAGTAGTATCTTTAAAAAAATTACTTTCAAAAAAAGAACTATCAAAAATAACAATATCAAATATAACAGACGAATGTGGAGTAAACAGACAAACATTTTACTATCATTTTAAAGATATATATGACTTATTAGAATGGATATATAAAAACGAAGTTATAGACGAAATTGACAATAAAGATGAAGAATGGCAACAACGTTTTTTGTATATTTTTAAATATGTATTAAAAAACAAAGAATTTGTAAAAAACACATATAACTCAATAAGTAGAGAATATTTATTAAGATTTATTTATATGCAGACAAATAAATTATTAATTGATTTTATTGACAAAGAGTCTGAAGGAATGAATATAAAAGTAGAAGATAAGAAATTCATGGCCGATTTTTATAAATATGGTTTTGTTGGAATTTTGCAAGAATGGATAGAAGATGGTATGAAGGAAGAACCAGAAATAATAATAAAAAAACTAAACAATATTATTGAAGGTGATTTCAAAAAAGCATTAGAGAAAATGCAAAAATAAAAACTAGTACAATATATTGTAAAGTTGCAGTATAAAATATAATAAAGTTAAGAAATAATTGATAAAAAAATTTATACAAAAATATAAAATTGTATAAAAATTATACATATTTAAACACTTGTATATTGAAAATTTAAAAAGATTGTTTTTATAATATTTCGATAACAAAGGAGGAATAAAATATGTATTATAGTAATGGAAATTATGAAGCATTTGCACATCCTAGAAAACCAGAGGGAGTAGACAACAAATCAGCATACTTAGTAGGAGCAGGACTTGCATCACTTGCAGCAGCATGTTTTTTAGTAAGAGATGGACAAATGAAAGGTGAGAACATTCACATATTGGAAGAAGCAAAATTACCAGGAGGAGCATGTGACGGAATTGAAGATGCACAAAAGGGATTTATAATCCGTGGTGGAAGAGAAATGGAAAACCATTTTGAATGCTTATGGGATTTATTCCGTTCAATACCATCATTAGAAACAGAAGGAGCATCAGTATTAGATGAATATTATTGGCTTAACAAAAAAGATCCAAATTATTCATTAATGAGAGCAACAGTAAAAAGAGGTCAAGATGCGCATACAGATGGAAAATTTACACTATCTGAAAAAGCATCAATGGAAATAATAAAATTATTTATGACAAAAGATGAAGATTTATACGACAAAAAAATAACAGATGTATTTACAGATGAATTCTTTAAATCAAACTTCTGGCTATACTGGAGAACTATGTTTGCATTTGAAGATTGGCATAGTGCACTAGAAATGAAATTATATATTCAAAGATTTATACATCATATTGGTGGATTACCAGACTTTTCAGCATTGAAATTCACAAAATACAATCAATATGAATCATTAATTATGCCAATGGTAAAATATCTAGAAAGCCATGGAGTTCAATTTCAATATGATACAAAAGTTACAAATGTATTATTTGATATTGATGGTAAAAAGAAAACAGCAAAACAAATAATATGCATTCATAACGGAGAAGAAGAAACAATCAATTTAACAGTAAATGATTTAGTATTTGTAACAAATGGAAGTTGTACAGAAAAAGCAATGCTTGGTGACCAAAACACAGCACCAGATTTAACTATACAAAATGGAGAAGGTGCATGCTGGGATTTATGGAGAAAAATTGCAAGACAAAGCCAAGACTTTGGACATCCAGACAAATTCTGTTCAGATATTTCCAAAACAAACTGGGAATCTGCAACAGTTACAACATTAGATGATAAAATTCCACTATATATAGAAAAAATCTGTAAAAGAGATCCATTTAGTGGTAGAGTTGTAACAGGAGGAATCGTTTCAGTAAAAGATTCAAACTGGTTAATGAGTTGGACAATAAATAGACAACCACACTTCAAAAATCAACCTAAAGACCAGCTTGTAGTATGGGTATATGGATTATTTACAAACAAACCCGGAAACTATATAAAGAAACCAATGAGAGAATGTACAGGAAAAGAAATTACAGAAGAGTGGCTATATCATTTAGGTGTACCAGAAGATCAAATAGAAGAATTAGCTACAAAATCTGCAAACTGTGTACCATGCATGATGCCATATATAACAGCATTCTTTATGCCAAGAACAGCAGGAGATAGACCAAAAGTTGTTCCAGATGGATGCAGAAACTTTGCATTTTTAGGACAATTTGCGGACACAGTTAGAGACACAGTATTCACAACAGAATATTCTGTAAGAACAGCTATGGAAGCGGTTTATACATTATTAGATGTAGATAGAGGAGTTCCAGAAGTATTTGGATCTTGCTATGATGTTCGTGTTTTACTTGATTCAACTTCAAAAATGATGGACGGTAAAAAGTTATCTGAGATGAAGTTACCTTTTGCTGCTGAGCTTGTTGCAAAAAAAGCATTGAAAAAAGTTGAAGGTACTGTTGTTGAAGATTTATTAAAAAGATATAATTTAATATAATGTCCAAAAGGGACGGTTCTTTTTGGTCATTATGTCCAAATGGGACAGAGCTAATTGACAACTATAGAAAAATAGAAGTTAAGTAAATATTTTATTAATAATAAAAGCAGAAAATTTCTGCTTTTTATTGTTTTTGTAAGTAAAATTATATATAATATTTATATAAAAATGTCCATTAATGGACGCATATTTTAAATATGGATGACAATGAAAGAACAAAGTGCCCCAAGATTTGGCAGACAAATTTGAAAAAATTT
>URWN01000045.1 GCA_900551615.1 uncultured Clostridium sp. | reverse complement strand
TCAGTCCGGCAAGAAGATGGTGCTTGCCGCACCGCAGCAGCTGATGGCACAGGACCGCTCTATCGTCGATGAGGCGTATGCGGGCGATATTATCGGTATTTTCGATCCGGGCGTGTTCTCCATCGGTGATACCGTGTGCGATCCCAAGCATAAGTGCGTGTTCTCCGGCATCCCGACGTTCGCACCCGAGCTGTTTGCCGTTGTCCGCCAGAAGGATACGCTCAAGCGCAAGCAGTTCGTCAAGGGTGTCGAGCAGATCGCACAGGAGGGTGCCATCCAGATCTTCCGCGAGCCGAATGCCGGTATGGAATCGGTTATCGTCGGCGTTGTCGGCGTGCTGCAGTTTGAGGTGCTCGAGTACCGTCTGAAGAACGAGTATAACGTTGAGATCATCCGCGAAAACCTGCCGTATGAGCACGTTCGCTGGGTCGAGAACGACGAGGA
The DNA here is from genome assembly GCA_900551615.1 of uncultured Clostridium sp. Lineage (GTDB taxonomy): Bacteria > Bacillota > Clostridia > TANB77 > CAG-508 > CAG-269. The sequence goes on along the minus strand of URWN01000045.1, from coordinate 9,867 downwards.
GGATTTCGACGTCAAGCGCCTCCAGCTGACGAGCGACACCAAAATCGTCGAGGTTGACTTATTATTACTACTAGAATTTTCTGTCGTTCCCGAATTTGAATTAGATCCTGCTGTTGAATTATATTGTTGCACAGATGCAAATGGATTTTTCTTTCCTGGGACATATTCTTGTATTTTTTTATAATTACTCAAATCAGTTGAATCTATTTGATATGTTACAACTACTTCAGAATCATCAACATTTTCATCAGTTTGCAATTCTGTTTTTACATTTTCAGGAGTAGTATATGAAACTTTCTCCGGAATTATTTTATTCGCAGGAACATATTTATAAAGTAATACACCTAATATTAATATAATTGCCAATGCCAATAATAAAAATATAATCATTTCTTTTATAATATTTTTAGCCATTACTTTACCACTCCTTTCTAAATTATTGAATTGTATTTGTTTGTACTGTTGTATTTGAATTTATACTATTTGTTTGTCCTATTGTGTTTGAATTTGTAGTATCTACCTGTGTTGTTACACTACTAGAAGTAGTTGAATCTATTCCTTGTATTGTAATATCTTTGCACACAAATGTTGCTTCTAGTTGATCTCCACTTTCTGAAGATGCTGACATAGAGAAATTTTCTATTTTAAATCCTAATTTTGAATCATCCTCTATTCCTGTAATAAATTCTTCTATTCCTGTATAACTTCCAGTGGCTGTGAAATTCAAATTATAAACATTATTTACTCCTGTTGAACTTCTAGTAACTTCCATTTTCATAGTTACACCTTCACTTTTTGCATGATTTTCTATTCTTACAAAAAGGAAGTCTATTGTATTGTTATATGTTTGATTTGCTGCTTCTACTTGACTATCTGTACTAACATTTACCATATCTTCATAACTATTTTTTTGAGTTTCTAGTTGTTTTATAGCAGTATTCAAATCATCTATTTTTTTCTGATAATCAGTACTTGTCAATTTTGTAGCTTGTTTTACTTTGTCATCTAATTTATCATTTTCATCTTTTATTTCTAATATTCCTAAAACTTTAAGAGGTCCTATGTCTATTCCTTTTACTATTGTAAAACCTGTTAATATTAACATTAAAAGAATTATAATACTAATTAATAATTTTTTCATGGCAAATCACCTTCTATCTTTATTGCTACTATATTGTTATCTTTTTGCCCAGAAGAAGATATAACATTTGTCAATATTCCATTTGTTTTTATACTAGCTGTCAAATATCCTAACTGTGCATAACTTGTTGATTGTGCTTGAATTACTATATGTGTTGATGTTTCATTTTTTATAGATGTTAATTGAACCTCTGAAGGCATTATATACATTAATCTATTTAGTAAATTAGGAATTGCCTTTTTAGTTCTATTATTTTCTTCTATTTTTTCATTTATTTGTTGTAAATTATTAATTTTATTTGTATAATCATTTGTCTTACTCTGTACACTTTGTATATCTTTATTCACTAAAGCTATTTGAGCATTTGTATCATTTATAGATTTGTCAGCTTCTGAATTTTTAGATGTTATTTGGTTTTTTATTAAAGCTGAAAAACTACAATATATAACTAATAATACTAATAATCCAGCTACACTCCTTAACATATTTTTTTCTACAGCATCTAATGGTGTATCAAAATCTAATGTCAACACTTTAGGTGGATTTTTTCTACCTACCATTGATTTTTTAGTTCCAACTTCCATTGTCAATATTTCTGGTAATTTATCCATAAAAGAATTCTTTTTAAAGTTCATTCCTGAAATGCCTTGTCCTAATCCATTAAGTGCTAAAGATATAGCAGAGTTAACTTCTACATAATCTTTTATATTTATATCAGGAGATATTTTAACAAAACTTGGTTTTAATATTTCGCATCTTACATTTTCTAAATATTCTTCAAAATATAAATCTACATTATTTATTAAAGCTCCTGTACCAGTAATATATATCTTATCAATTTTATCCAAACTTTCATTTATAATTTTTCTTAAATGTCCAACTATTTCATATAATGTTGGCATTATATCTTCAAGATAGTTCGTTTCTGCATCTGTTAGTTCTTTACCTTCAGATGTATAAATCGTTGTTTCTTTGCATATTTCATATGCTTTTTGATAAGAATTTTCTTTTACATTTATTTTGTCAAGTATTTCTCTACTTCCAATATCTAATTTTGTTATATCATATATATTTTTGTCTATAACTGTTGTAATTGTTGTATCTTCTTCTATATTTACTATTAGGCAATTTTCTTTTTCTTCTAGTTCTGCGATACTTGGTATAGTCATTGATACTGGAGTAATGTTTTGCAATTTATATCCATTAAACTTTTGTAATTTTTTATTTAACTCTATTTTGTTTTCACTAACATGAATTACTTTTAATTTTTCTTTATCTTGAGTGTTTGGAGTAATTGCATACCTTGTTTCAAAAACATTTGGATTGTAATTTTTATCTGCACAATAAGATTCAAATTCTGTTTGTATTGCCTTTGGTAAATCTTTTTTATTCAATAAAGCAAATACTTGAAAATAATTATACATCTCCTCTGACAAGTTTATACTAATTGGTGTTTTATAACTATATGTTTCTTCAACAATCTGTTTTATTGTTTGGTCTAAATTGTCATAAAATTTCATTCCAAATGATTCAACTTTAATTTGTTCACGTTCTTTAGAAACTTTTGCATATTTAATTAAATTTTCTTCTATATACAATCCTAGACAAGTTGACATTTTTGCTCCTTCTATCTTATTATTTAAATAATCTTTTTTATCACATTTTCTTACAAATAATGATAATTAATTCTCTTTTATTTTACCGTTTCTAGTCAAAAAGTCAATAGGTTTTAATAAATTATAATACAAATGTAATCTTTCTGTAATATTGTTGTAATATTTGTTTATTTTCTGTAAATTTTACATATAAAAAAACCATCTTTTTCCTCATTTGGCAATATATTTCGCGTTTCTTCTGGTCTTATATAATACTCATTATTTTCTTTCAAAAATTTATCAACAATATCTTGATTTTCTTTTTCTAAAATACTACATGTTGAATATACCATAACACCATTTTTTTTCAAATATTTTGAACAATTGTCTAAAATTTTCTTTTGAATTTCTGTTATATTTTTTACATCTTCTGGTTTTCTTTTCCATTTAATATCCGGTTTTCTTTTTATTACTCCAATTCCTAAACAAGGAACGTCTAATAAAATTTTATCAAACTTTTCTTTTAATTTTTCATCATACAAGCTTGCATCTTTTACTTTTGTCTCTATTATATTTATCCCTAATCTCTGTGCATTTTGTTCCACTAGTTTAGTCCTATGTTCATGTATATCCCAAGCTTCAATTTTTCCTTTATTTTTCATAAGTTCAGCCATATATGTTGTTTTGCCTCCTGGTGCCGAACATGCATCTAAAACTAATTCACCAGGTTGTGGATTCAAAATTCGTGCAGTTTGACCAGCTGATATGTCTTGAATTGTAAAATATCCTTTTTTAAATTCATCAATATTTTCTATATTTTTTATCTTTTCTAATATCAAAAAATCGTCTACTTTTTCTTGAGGTTCGTTACATTCTATACCTTTTTCCTTTAGTTTTTTAATTAATTCTTGTTTATTTATTTTTAATGAGTTAACTCTTATTGTAATTTTTGGTTTTATGTTTGAGTTTTTACAAATTTCTTCTACTTTTTTTATCTCATTGTTCTTCATCAATTCTTCTACTATCCATTTTGGCATTGATGTTGTTTTCGATATTCTTTCTATATCATCTTCAATTTTGAAAAATTCTTCATAATCATTTTTTTCAATTTTTCTTAAAATAGCATTTACAAAATTTGAACTTGATGCATGTCCATATCTTTTTGCTAAATTTACGCTTTCATTTACAGCAGCAGATTTTGGTATTTTATCCAAAAATATTATTTGATATATTCCCATTCTTAAAATATTTAATATCCATGGAGAAATTTTTTTAATTTTTATTTTTGAATATTTTTTAATTATTTCATCTAAAGTCAATCTCCATGTTGTTACTCCATATACAATTTCAGAAATTAGTCCTATATCCTTTTCAGTTAAATTCTTTCTATTTTGTTTTATTTGTTCATTTAATTCTATATTTGAGTATGCATCTTCTTTGTCTATTTTATATAATATTTTTAATGCTACTTCTCTTGTTTTATCTATCATTGTTATTTTTCTCCAATCATAAGTTATTTTTTATGTTTTTTATTATACCTCTTTTTAACTTATTTTTCTATATTTTTATTTTAATATTATATTAATTGTATATTTTTTCTAAAAACGGTAAAAATACTTTTAAAGAATTTTTAGAGGAGGTTTAACATGGATATTGAAAAACACTTAATAATAACTGGTACTTCAGAAATTTCATGGAAAGATGCAATAGTAAAAACAATAAATGAAGCATCAAAAACAATTGACTATATATCAAGTGTAAAAATTTTAGAGCAAAGAGCTAAAATTGATGGAAATAAAATATCAGAATACTTTGTAGACCTAGATTTAGCTTTTTTAATAGATTTAAATAGAAAGGATGATAATTAATGAATCCTATTGAAACAAAACAAACATATCAAGATTACGTCAATAAAAAATCGCCAAATTCACCAATATGGAAAAACTGTTTTAATGCATTTTGGGTAGGCGGACTAATATGTACAATTGGACAAATAATTATGAACATATGTAAAGAAAGAGGCTTTAATCAAGAACTTTCAGGAACAATAGTATCAATTATTCTAATTGGTATTTCCGCCTTTTTGACTGGTCTTAATATATTTAACAAAATCGGAAAATTTGCTGGTGCTGGTTCTTTAATTCCTATAACAGGTTTTGCAAATTCTATTGTTTCTCCTGCTATGGAATATAAATCTGAAGGTTATGTAATGGGTGTTGGCGGAAAAATGTTTACTGTTGCAGGTCCCGTTCTTGTATTTGGTATTTCTGCATCAATAATTGTTGGTATTGTCTATCTTATTTTTAACACTCAAAGTATGACATTAGTTTAAAGGAGTTGATTTTTTGGAAAAGTTAGGAAAACAAACTATAAAATTTGATACCCCACCTACTATAACAGATTGTGCTTCTATTGTTGGTCCTAAAGAATCTCAAGGACCTCTTGCTAAGTATTTTGACCAAACTCTAGATGATGAATTTTGGGGTGAAAAAACATGGGAAAAAGCCGAAAGCAAAATTATAAAAGAAACTGTAAATACCGTTATTAGCAAATCCGGTATTCCTTCTGAACAAATCGATTGCTGTTTTGCAGGAGATCTTTTAAATCAATGTATTTCATCTAGTTTTGGGCTTCGTGAATTAAATATTCCTTTTTTTGGTGTATTTGGTGCATGTTCAACATTTGTTGAATCCATGTCTTTGTCTGCTATTGCAGTAGAAAGTTTTGCACAAAATGTATTATGTGCTACTTCTAGCCATTTTTGTAGTGCAGAAAAACAATTCAGATTTCCACTTGAACTTGGAAATCAAAGACCCCCTACTGCTCAATGGACAGTTACTGGCAGTGGTGCTGCAATAATTTCTAAAAATGGTACTGGACCATATATTACACATATTACACCTGGTAAAATTGTTGATATGGGAATAAAAGATGCAAACAATATGGGAGCAGCTATGGCACCTGCATTTGTTGATACTTTAATTACTCATTTTATGGATACTGGTAGAAATCCAAGTTACTATGATGCAATTATAAGTGGAGATCTGGGACATATAGGAAAAGAACTTGCTATTGATATTGCTAAATCTCAAGGTTACAATATAAAATCTAATTATAATGACTGTGGTGTTTTAATTTTTGATAAAAATGCTCAAGACACTCATTCTGGTGGAAGTGGATGTGCATGTTGTGGTACTGTTTTTTCCGGATATTTATTTAAACAATTAAAAGAAAAGAAAATTAAAAAACTTTTATTAATTGCTACCGGTGCTTTAATGAATTCTACAAGTTCTCAACAAGGTGAATCCATACCTGGAATAGCACATGCAATTAGTATAGAAATATAATTTCTGAAAGGGGTAATATAACATGAATATTAATTGGGCAAATGTTTTTAGTTGGATGCCTTTATTAAAGTGTTTTGTTGTTGGAGGAATTATTTGTGTAATAGGTCAGATTTTAATAGATAAAACAAAACTTACTCCAGCTAGAATTTTAGTTATATTCGTAACAACAGGTGCCATTTTAGGTGGACTTGGCATTTATAAATATTTAGTTGATTTTGCAGGAAGTGGAGCTACTGTTCCTTTAACTGGTTTTGGGTATAACTTAGCCAAAGGAGCTATTGAAGGTGTTAAAGAAACTGGTTTAGTAGGTGCTTTTACTGGTGGCGTTAAGGCAGCATCTGGTGGAATTGCTGCTGCAGTTTTCTTTGGATATCTTGCTTCTTTAATATCAAAACCAAAAATGAAAAAACAATAAAAAACCAGAATTAAGATTTTGTACGCAGTGCAAACTGCTACAAAATCTAATTTCTGCCATATTTATCTTCTACAGAAAGTTATCATACTATGATAACTTTCTTAGAATATAAAAAAAAGAACGTTTTCCTTTAATAAGGTTTAAAACGTTTCTTTTATTTTACTAATTTATAAATTACTATGCTTTTTTTGCTATTTCAGCAATTTCTGTAAATGCTTTTGGATCACTTACAGCTATTTCAGCTAACATTTTTCTGTTTATTGTAACATTAGCTTTTTTTAGACCTGCTATCATTTTGCTGTATGTTGTTCCATTCATTCTTGCAGCAGCATTAATTCTTGTTATCCATAATTTTCTGAAATCACTCTTTTTATCTTTTCTTCCTACATATGCATATGATAAAGATTTCATAACTGCTTGATTTGCATTTCTAAATCTATAATGTTTTGCTCCAAAATATCCTTTTGCTTGTTTTAATATTTTTTTATGTCTTGCTCTTGTTGTTCTTGCTGTTTTTACTCTTGCCATTTTTATTTCACTCCTTCTCTACCTATTATCCACCATATGGTAATAATTTCTTTATTGTATTTTCACATGTTTTGCTTGCATAAGCATTTTGAACTTTTCCTGATTTTTTTTGTCTTTTTGTTTTATTTGCTAATAAATGTCTTCTGTTTGATTTTGTTCTTTTAATTTTTCCTGTTGCTGTTAATGAATATCTTTTTTTTGCAGCCTTGTTTGTTTTTAATTTTGCCATAATTTTCCCTTCTTTCTTATATTTATACTTTTTTAGCTAAAATTGTAAACATGTTTCTACCTTCAAGTTTTGGTTTCTTCTCTACAGTAGCTACATCTTCTAATTTTTCTATGAATTTGTTTAAAACATTTTCTCCAGCTTTTGAATTATTTACTTCTCTTCCTCTAAATCTAACTGTTATTTTAACTTTATTTCCATCTGTTAAAAATTTTCTTGCATTTTTGGCTTTAAATTCAAAGTCATGTTCTTCTATATTAGGAGTAACTCTTATTTCTTTTACTTCTAATATTTTTTGTTTCTTTTTAGCTTCTTTTTCTTTTTTAGCTTGTTCAAATTTGTATTTTCCGTAGTTCATTATTTTGCAAACTACTGGTTTTGAGTTTGGTGCTACTAAAACTAAGTCTAAATTGTTTTCTCCAGCTTTTTCTAAAGCTTCTCTTGTTGAAACTATTCCTAATTTTTCACCATTTACTCCTATTAATTGAACTTCTTTTTCTCTTATTTGACCATTAATTGGTAATTCTTGTTTTATGTTAAAACACCTCCATAAAAAAAATTGACTTTTGTTACAAGTCAATTACCGCAAAATAAATTTAAAGCTTACCTTTAAAATTTTATTTATTTTCTAACCTTTCGTTTATTTACTAAGGTGAGAAGTTCTTGCTTCTTCTTGTAACAAAATCTATTATACCATAAATTTCTTATTTGTCAAGAAATTTATGGTAATTTTTTATTTTATTTTTATGCTCTTGGATGAGCTTTTTGATAAATATCTTTTAATCCATCATCTTGGAACTGCATATAAACTTGTGTTGAAGAAATATCTGAATGTCCAAGCATTGTTTGAATTGATTTTAAATCCGCACCATTTTGTAATAAATGTGTTGCAAATGAATGTCTTAAAACATGTGGTGTTATATCTTTTGTTATGTGAGCTTGTTCTTTATAATATTTTATAATTTTCCAGAATCCTTGTCTTGTTAATCTTTGACCATTTACATTTACAAATAATGCTTTTTCATTATCATCTTTTAATAAAATTTCTCTTGCATGATCTGTATATTCTTTTAATGCTTTTAATGACATTTTTCCTAATGGAATTATTCTTTGTTTATTTGCTTTTCTACAATTTACAAATCCTTCTTTAAAGTCAATATCGTCTATATCTAATGATATTATTTCTGTAACTCTCATTCCTGTTGCATATGCAAATTCAAGCATTGCTTTGTCTCTGATTCCTTTTAAATCTATGTCTTTTGGTTGTTCTAATAATAATTCTACTTCTTTAGAAGTTAAAACACATGGTACTCTTTTTTCTACTTTTGGTGATTGTATATTCTTTGTTGGATCTTTTTTTACCTTGCCTTTTTTTAGTACATATTGATAAAAAGATCTTATTGATGCTATACATCTTGAAATAGTTGAAGGTTTTTTTCCTAATTCTTCTAAATATTCAATGTAGTTTTGCATTACTTCTTCGTCTACTTTTGTATATGCTACTTCGCATCCTTCTATGTATCTTCTGAATTGTTTTAAGTCTCTTTTGTATGATTGTAATGTGTTGTTTGATAATTTCTTTTCGTTTTCTAAAAATTCAAAAAAAAGTTTTAATTGTTTTTCCATTTTCCCTTACCCCTATATCAAAATATTTTATTTACATAAATTCTGTATATGTTATATCAAACAATTGGCAAAAAGTAAATACATTTTTCAAAAATATTTTACAAAATTTTTCAAAATATTTGTAGATATTAAAATTTCTATTATTGCAGATACACATAATAAGCCCAACATAATTCCTGAAAATATTGTATGTCGTAATACTTCTATCTTTATGTTATCTCTATTTCTGTCTTTTACTATTGATTTATATAACTTAAATCCGGCTAACACCTATAGCTATTAGTGCCGGAATAAACAATATGTTTTGTAGTACTAGTGTTATTAGTATAAATAAAATTCCTTTTCCTACCCCTATAACTGATATAATTGTTGCTATTGAATAGCCTAAGCAAAAGCCTCTATACATTATAATTCCAAATACAATGGGTATTCCTATTACTGTTGTTCCAAAAAACCATAAAGTTACCGCCAATATTATGTTTTCTAATAATGTACTTTTTAAAATAGTCATTGTTTCTAATTTTTCAGTGTTTTTTAATTTATCAATAAAATTATTAAAATATGATGATATTTCTGACATTTGTGTTTCTTTACTATTGTTTATAAACATTACTCCTAGAAAAATTCCTACTAAAAAAATCAATGTTACTAATGTATATTCCTTTTTATTGTTTGCAACATGATTTCCTATTGTATCCCATATTTTTAATCGTTTGTTTCTTCTCATTAAAAATTCTCCTTATCTTTCTTTTATACATAATGTGTATTCGATAAAGAGATTTTTAGAACTATTATTACAATATAAAACTACCTATATAATAAAATTTATAACATCTCTCGGCTCCATACATAAACAAGAACTTTTATATTGATTTTATGGCACCCTTCCACTAAAGTGAACTCTTTCCATAAAATCAATAAAAATTTCTAAGTTTATTTCTATCACATTCGATATGTTATAAATTTTATTATATAGGTAGTTTTAAAAT
>URWN01000044.1 GCA_900551615.1 uncultured Clostridium sp. | reverse complement strand
CAATTTCTTTTATAAGATTTTTTATTTTAAAAGTAATGATAAAAGATTTTCCATCAAATTCAATTTCATTATCTATATTTAAATTTCTTAGTAGCTTTGAAAATCTGTTTATATTATATTCACTTTCTGTTGCATACCTTATATTTCTTTTTGCTATTGTTGCATTTTTAGAAATTAAGTATCCTATTAGCTCATATCTGACTTCATCTTTTTTATTTAAATTATTTATTTTACTAAGTTCTTCTTTTAAATCTGATGAAAAAGACATCTTATACCTCCTCTAATTGATTTTATTAAAATAATCTATTTCATTTGTGTTATTATAATCCTATCATTATCGTACAAGTCTTTTTTTGAGTATGTTCCATCAAAATTATTTGTATTTTCTATAAGTTCTATAACATCTATTTTTTGGTCAAATCCTATTTCTAGGCACAAAAATCCTTTATATTTTAAATATTGATATGATTCATTTATAATTTTTTTATAAAAATATAATCCATCTTTTCCTCCGTCTAATGCTATATGTGGTTCATTTTTTACTTGAATATCTAAATTGTCTATTACATTTGTTTTTATATATGGTGGATTTGAAACTATAATATCAAATTTTTCTTCATTTAAGTTTGTAAACATATCTGAACTTATAAAGGTTATTTGATTTTCTACATTATTACTAACTGCATTTTTTTTTGCTATTTTTAATGCATCATTGCTAATGTCTATTGCTGTTATTTCACTTTGTGGCAGATATTTTGCAAGTGATACCGCAATTGCTCCACTTCCTGTGCATAAATCTAATATCTTTTTGGCATTTGTTTTTTGTGCTATTTTTATGACTTCTTCAACTAGAATTTCTGTATCTTGTCTTGGTATTAGTACATTTTTGTCTACAAAAAAGTTTAATTTCATAAATTCTTTTTGGTGTGTTATATGTTCTATTGGAATTCCTTTTTTTAGTATTTTTATCGCAGAAAAGTATTGTTTTTCTTTGTTTTTTTCAAGTTCTTCCATATCATTTACTATTACATATTGTCTTGTTTTGTTTAAAGTGCTTTGCATTAATAATCTTGATTTTAGTTTTGGTTCTTCTATGTTTTCGTTTTTTAATTCTATCATTCCTTTTTTTATTGCTTCTGATATTGTCATATAATCACCTTCTTACATTTACTATGCTATATTTTACATATAATATTTTATCATTTTCTGTATGTTTTTGCAATTAAATATAAAAATTAACCATGGTTTTATAACATAAAACCATAAAATAAAAAAATTTAATATTATACAATAAAAAGTGAGGTATTATCCTCACTTTTTTATTGTATATAATTTTGATATTTTATTTTTTACTTCTATCTGTTATCTCCTTCACCATATTCTTCTGGATTTTCTGGATTTTCTGTAATTGTTTTTACTACCATTTTATTTGGTATCTCACAAGTTTCTGCTTTAAATCTACTTGCATAATTATTATATAATTTAACTGCATCCTCATGTCTTAATATCATGTTATCTACCATATCTCTATATACATCTGCTAATAATTTTTTTTCTTCTGTTTTAGTATAGTCTCTAGATTTTGATTTCATTACAAATTCTATAAAATTCTTTACCCTATCGTCCTTATCATATAGATCAATGAATCCATTACCCTTATTTAATTTTACATTTTTTAGAATGTCTTCTTTTAATTCTAAATAATTCATAATTTCTTGTTCGTTTGCATTCGGATGCTTTTTAAATTGATTTTTTACTATTGATTTTAAGCTTTCAAAACTTTTTGATATAGTTGAATAATACAACTGAGTATTCACATCTTTTCCATCTTTTATAAAGTCAAATATTGCTTTATAATCATTTATAATGTTATTTAAATTTGTATTTGTTATTGAGTCTTTTTCTTTATTTTCTTCGTTGTTTATTTTATTTTCCATATAATCGCTTTGTTCATTTTCTAACATCTTTTTAATGTCAATTGCAATAGCTTTTTCTTTTACCCTAAAGAATTTTTTTTCAAGTGTCTCCTCTTCTGGATACCCAATTACCATTGCAGGATCTATTTTTACATCTCGATTTTCTTTTTCTTTGTAGTATCTTTTTATTTGTAAATATTCTTGCATTGTTAATTTATGTTTATTCTCTAAATTATCTTGATTTTTTTTTCGCAATTTTCCTTGTATCATATATGTAACTAGAGCAATTCTTGAAGCATATATAACATCTTCACTTTGTTCACTTTTGTAGTCTTTTAATTTCCTTCCCAGATCAAATTCTTCCATCATTTTTGGACCTAATTCTTTTTCGGCAGTTTCTATAGCTTTATTTTGTTTAATATTCTCATTTATACTTTTTCTAATATTAGCCTCGCTTATGTATTGGTCCATTCTTTTTTCTGGTTTTATATTGTTTAATTTTAAGATATTATTATCCTCGTCACAAAAATATGTTCTTTCCATAACTACGTCTTCATTTGCATTATTAGTTACTATTTTTATTCCTTCAGCTGTATATATAAATGGAATATCGTTTTTTACACAAATACTATCTAGATGACTACAAAAATCGTAATTATTTTTACCTTTATTATTAGCCTTTATTTGTTTGGATATAAATTCTTGTATTACTTTTGCTTTTTCACCTAGATTTCCAGCATTTTTATTTAATTGCAATTTACCTAATACTACTTCATATGGTATTTGATTTATAGTGTATCTTAATATAAATATATTTACCTTTTCAGAAGTTTTATAATCTATAAGTGTTCTAACTATAATATTAGTATCTTTATTTTCAACAACATTGTTATTAAATTTAATTACAGCACCTTTCTTTCCATAGACTTCTCTATTCTGTTGTATATTTTCCATAATTCCTCTTTTCTATTTATGTTCTTTCATAAATCTTTTGTTCTATCTAATATCTTTATAACATAATTTAATATTTTTTTCAATAATTAAAGTTTAATTTTTTGATTTTATACAAAATATTTATTTTAATAGTCCATGCACTTTTAAAATTTATAAACATATAATTTTATATATAAGATTTGGAGGTGCAATATGTTAGAAGCACTTTGTAGTATTGGTATTTTAGGTTTTTTTCATTTTTTGAAATCAGCTGTATTTGTAGTTCGGTTATATATCTGGAAGTAATTTGTTTCCAGAACCACTAACAAGTGAAGAAGAAAAACTATATTTACAACAATTAAAAAATGGTGATGATGATGCTAGAAATATTTTAATTGAAAGAAATTTAAGGTTAGTTGCACATGTGGTTAAAAAATATTCAAATACAAAAGTTGAACAAGATGATTTAATATCAATTGGAACAATTGGTTTAATTAAGGGCATTAATAGTTTTGATGTAGATAAAGGTTCTAAACTTAGTACATATGTATCAAGGTGTATAGATAATGAAATATTGATGTATTTACGTTCTACAAAAAAATTAAATGCAGAAGTTTATTTAAATGAACCTATTGGCAAAGATAAAGATGATAATATTGTAACTTTACAAGAAGTTTTAGAAAATGATGACAGAAACATTGAAGATGAAGTTGATTTGAAAATAAAACTCAAGAAACTTTACTCAAAAATTAAAGAAGTCTTAAAAGATAGAGAAAGGACTATTATAGAATTGCGTTTTGGACTTGATGGAAATAAACCAAAAACTCAACATGAAATTGCTGAAATGATGGGTATTTCTCGTTCTTATGTATCCAGAATTGAAACTAAAGCCATTGGAAAGCTAAATAAGGAATTTAAAGAATAAACTTTAAAAATCATATTTACAAAAGTGTTGATTATTTTAGCACAAATATTTTTTTAAAGCAAATCATAAAAAATTCAATAAAGTGAGAATAATTTATAAAAAGCGAGATAAAATAATATAAATAATATATAATCATTTTTTTGTAAGATTTTTTTATTTGAAACATTTTTTTTTATATGCTAAACTATATTTAGTTTAATAAATAAGTTATTAATTTTCCCTGCATAGTGCGTGTAGACAGAATTTTTAGAACCTACAAGTTTGTAAGAGGAGCCAATCTCAGAATATGGCGTGCATGCTTGCATTTTATGTAAGAAGCCCATGAGTATTTTGGTAGGCACCCACCTGTTTTTAGGAGCAGGTCCTTAAAAATTCAAGACATCTTACGGCTAAGGCGGGGTTTTTGTTTATTAAATAATTTTGTAATTGACAAATAGAAATTTTTTTATATACAATAAAAAACTGTACTACAATTTGTAATACAGTTTTATTTGGTAGCGAAGGTGGGATTCGAACCTACGACCTGCCGGGTATGAACCGGATGCTCTAGCCAACTGAGCTACTTCGCCATTTGCATTGCGATATTTATTATACATTGAGTTTACCAATTTGTCAAGATAAAAATACAAGAAATTTTAATTTTTAGTTTAATTTTTAATTAATTATTTTATTTATAAATTATAGTATAAAATCCCTTGTATTTTTTGATATTATTTTTATTATAATGTTTGTTCTTTTTCATCAGTTACCGTTTTAATTTCTTTATTATTTTCTAATTGTTGTGTTTGTATTGCATCTTGTTTCGGTTTAATTTCTTTCACTAATGTCTTTCTACCTCTTGTTTTTGGTTCTACATGTTTTTCTATATCTTGTTCATATGATAATATTCTTTTTGTTGCTCCTATTTCTTCTTGTGCTTTATATACTTCATTTAACTTTTCTTCAAATTCTTTTTTATTATCTTTTTCTTTTTTTTCTTTTTTAGAAAATGTATCTTTTATAAATACTAAATCTGCTAAGCCAGATAATATGTCTTTTATTCCAATTTTTTCATTTACTATATCCATAATTTTCTTAAAACTGGTGTTTTAAGTTTTCACCTCTTTCTTCTAATAAATAAAAACTATTTATATTATACCATATATTTACAATATAAGCAATAGTTTAAGGCGTATTTTTTGTTATGTATACTTTGTATATTGAATATGGAAATATTAGATTCAAATATTTTTATTATTTAAAAAATTCTTTTAATATATTTGCACATCTTTTTGAAGCTAATTCAACAAATTTATCAAAGTCAATTTCATTATTTCCATTTGGAGAATCAGATATACTTCTTATAACAATAAATGGTATATTATCTAAATAACATACTTGTGCAATTGCAGCTCCTTCCATTTCAACACAATTTGCATCAAATTTTGAATATATTTTATTTTTCATTTCAATATCTGTACAGAATATATCTCCTGTTGCTATAATTCCTGTTTTTATTTTATAATCTTTTTCTTTCAAATTGTTTGCTGCTTTCTTAAATTTTTCTATTAATTCAATATCGCTATATATATAATCTCCAACTCCTGTTATATATCCCTTATCATGATCAAAAGCAGTTATATCAAAATCATGTTGAATTAATTTTTCACCAATTACTATATCACCTATATTTAATAATGGACTTAGTGCTCCTGCTGCTCCAAGATTTATTATACTCTTAACATTTAATTTGTCTATCAATATTTGAGTAACTCTTGCAGCATTTACTTTTCCAACTCCACTTTTAACAACAGCAACTTCTTTTTGTTCGATTTTTCCTATTTGAACACTTATTCCATATATTTCTTTTTGTTCAATATTATTCATTATATTTAGAACTGCTTCTAGTTCTTCTTCCATTGCGACTATTATTCCAATTTTATTCATGATATTACCTCCAAATTACTTTTCTTCAATTATATCATATAATTATAAAAAAAAGAACCATATTAAAATATGATTCTTAAAATATGACTATTGTAATTCAATAACAGCTCCAACTTCTGTAAATTTAGCTTTTAAGTCTTCTGCTTCTTCTTTAGAAACATTTTCTTTAATTGTTTTTGGTGCTCCGTCTACTAATTCTTTAGCTTCTTTTAATCCTAATCCTGTAGCGTCTCTAACTACTTTGATTACTTTTATTTTTTGATCTCCAGCTTCTTTTAATACAACATTGAATGATGTTTTTTCAGCTGCAGCATCTCCTCCAGCTACTCCGGCTGCTGGTGCAGCTGCTGCTACTGCAGATACTCCAAATTCTTCTTCTATAGCTTTTACTAAATCTGCTAATTCTACTACTGTCATTTTTTTGATTTCTTCAATCATTTCTTCTTTACTCATTTTATAATCCTCCTAATTTTAATTTTTGTCATAATATTTTTGACTTTTTCTATTTTTTATATTTTGTCAACTTGAATAGATGACTTTTCTATTATTTCTTGCCATGCTTATGGCTTACTAATTATCGATTTTTAATATTAATTAATAATTATAAGACTAAGCTTCTGCTGTTGTTTCTTCAGCTGAACCTTCTTCTTTTTGAATTCTAACTTGATCAAGTGCAACTGCAAATTTTTGAATATTTGCAAGTAATGCTCCAGCAAGCATAGATAGTAATGTTTCTTTTGATGGTAATTTTGCTAAAGTTATGATTTCTTCAGCTGTCATTACTTTACCTTCGATAACTCCACCTTTTATTTTATAGTAATCATTATTTTTTGTAAATTCATAAATTGCTTTTGATGGTTCTAAGTAATCTTCATTACTCATTATTACAGCTGTAGGTCCTACTAATTTATCTTCTAAACCTTCAATTCCTGCTTCTGCTAATGCTCTTTTTGTTATGTTGTTTTTGATAACAGTATATTCTGCATTTGCTTTTCTTAATTCTGCTCTTAATCCTGTTACATCTTCAACATTAATTCCTCTGTAATCTGTTAAAAGTACTAATTTAGCTTCTTTAATTTTGTTTGCTAATTTTGTAACTTCTTCTTTCTTTTGATTTAAGATTTTTTCACTTGCCATTTTTAAATTTTCACCTCCTAAATTTTTTTATATAAATATAAAAATTTAAAAACACTTTTTATATCCAATACGAGATTATAAAAAGTGTTTGTTTACACATTATTTTATAACCTCGGTAGGACTTAATTTTATGCCTGCTGTCTTCGGTTTAATATTCTATTTTTGGTTAATGAATATTCCAGGTCCCATTGTTGTTGTTACTGAAACACTCTTAATGTATTGACCTTTTGCAGCTGCTGGTTTTGCTTTAATTATAGCATTCATTATTGTTTCATAGTTTTCTGCTAATTTATCTGCTCCAAAAGATACTTTTCCAAATCCTAAGTGAATAATGTTTGTTTTGTCTAATCTATATTCAACTTTACCAGATTTGATTTCATTTATTGCTTTTGTAACATCCATTGTAACTGTTCCTGATTTAGGGTTTGGCATTAATCCTTTTGGTCCTAATACTTTACCTAATCTACCTACAACACCCATCATGTCTGGTGTTGCAACAACTACATCATAATCAAACCAGTTTTCATTTTGTATTTTTGGTATTAATTCTTCTGCACCAACAAAGTCTGCTCCTGCTTTTTCAGCTTCTTCAGCTTTTGGTCCTTTTGCAAATACTAATACTTTTTGTGTTTTTCCTGTACCATTTGGAAGTACTACTGTACCTCTAACTTGTTGATCAGCATGTTTTGAGTCTACTCCTAATTTAACATGTAATTCAACTGTTTCATCAAATTTAGCTTTTGGCATTTTTTCGATTAATTCTAAAGCTTCTTTGATTTCATATTCTTTGTTTTTGTCCACTAATTTTGAACTTTCAGCATATCTTTTTGCTACTTTCATTTTTTACCTCCTTTGGTTCTAACGAGTTTTACTCTCCCAATTATTATTTTTTATATTTGAAACAAATCTTAATTATAATTATAAAATATTCCTAATTTTATAAAATAAATAAAATCTATTAAAATATACTTATTAACAATTATAACTATAAAATTATAATCTATTTAATTAATCAACAACTACTACACCCATTGATCTAGCAGTACCTTCTACCATGCTCATTGCTGTTTCTAATGATGCAGCATTTAAGTCTGGCATTTTTTGTTCAGCTATAGCTTTAACTTGTTCTTTAGTTATTTTAGCTACTTTATCTTTATTTGGTTTTCCTGAACCTTTTTCAATTTTTATTGATTTTTTAATTAAAACAGCTACTGGTGGTACTTTTGTTATAAATTCAAAAGATTTATCTTTGTATACTGTTATAACAACTGGTATTATCATTCCAGGTTGATTTGCTGTTCTATCATTGAATTCTTTTACGAATTGCATAATATTAACACCACTTGAACCTAAAGCTGGTCCTACTGGTGGAGCTGGTGTTGCCTTTCCTGCTTCTATTTGTAATTTAATTATATTTGAAATTTCTTTTTCTGCCATTTTATTGGCACCTCCTCTAAAATTTTCCTTAAATTTTGACTTTTTTTCTATACTAATACTATTGTATTTTTCTTACTTGTGAGAACTCAACTTCTACAGGAGTTTCTCTTCCAAACATTGAAACTAGAACTTTAACTTTGTGTTTTTCTTTGTTGATTTCTTGAACATTTCCTACAAAACCTTCAAATGCTCCATTCATAATTTCAACTTGTTCATTAAGTTCATAATCAACATTTATTGCTGATTCTTCAAATCCCATGTTTCTTATTTCTTCGTCTGTTAATGGAATTGGATCTGTTCCAGAACCAACGAATCCTGTTACACCTCTAGTATTTCTTACTATGTACCAAGTTTCTTCTGTTACTATCATTTTTACTAGAACATATCCTGGAAAAACTTTTTTCAAGTTTGTTTTTTTCTTTCCATCTTTTATTTCTATTTGTTCTTCCATAGGAACAATTATATCAAAGAAATATTCTTCAAGTTCTCTGTTTTTTATAGTATTTTCTAAATCTTTTTTTACTTTATTTTCGTATCCAGAATAAGTATGTACAACATACCATCTTGGATTCATATCGTAATCTTTTTGAGACATCTATTTAAGCCTCCCTCTGATATTTTTTGACATTTTTATTAATTATACTTATTCTGCAATATTATTTTCTGCTGAATTAGAATCTTGTTCATTTTCTTCATTATCTTGTGTTTCATCTTGAACTGAATTGTCACTTGCTGTGTTGTCTTCTTCAGTATTATTAGATGAAGAATTAACAATATCTTGTTTTATTTTATTTACACCATATTTGTTAATAGATTCAAATGCAAAATCTAATACAAATACTATTATTGCTGTTATTAGAACAATTGACAAAACAGCTACCGTATTATTAAATAATTGTTTTGGTGTTGGCCAAACTACTTTTTTTAATTCGGCCTTAAATTTTTTCATAAAGCTTGTTTTATCTTTAATATTCTTTTCCTCTTTTTTAGCCATTTTGTTTCCTCCCTAAAATAGCTTATACTATATTTTTATTTTGTTTCTTTATGTGTTGTACGTTTTTTACAGAATTTACAATATTTAACTAATTCTAATCTATCAGTATTATTTCTTTTGTTTTTTGATGTTACATAATTTCTATTTTTGCATTCTGTACATTCTAATGTTATGTTTTCTCTTGGTCCTTTTGCTGCCATTTCAATACACCTCCGAATTACCATACTTTTTTTATTTTTAAACGATGTGATCGTATGTCCGTAATATACATACGCTAGAATATTTTACCACTTTTCTCCATTTATGTCAATGGATTTGCAATAAAAAGTTGTCTATTTTTTTGATTTTTTTGCATTACTTTTAATTATTTTTTTCTTTTGAACAGAAAATCCAAATTTTCCTAGTTTTTTTCCCATCGAATAATATCCACCATTTGCATAGGAAATTAGATTACATTTAGAAATGTCAAATGCACCTTTTTCATCTATATATTTTTCATCACTATTTATTGCTAAAACATCTGCAATAAACATTGTATGACTTCCAAGCTCTTTTATTTCTCTTACTTTACATTCTACTGAAACTGGACTTTCTTTAATCATTGGACATTTTACGAAGTTTGCTTTTTCTTTATGTAATTTCATTTCTTTAAATTTATCTACTTTTTCTCCTGTTTTTACACCACACCAATCAGTTGCTTTGACTAAGTCTTCTGTTGTTAAATTTATAACAAATTCTCCTTGTTCTTTTATCATTTTATATGAGTATCTTGTGGGTCTTATAGATATATATACCATAGCTGGATTTGTATTTATTATTCCTGTCCATGCTACTGTTATTATATTTGATTTTTCCATGGTGCCGCAACTTACCATTACTGCTGGTATTGGATATAAAAATGTTCCTGATTTCCATGTTACTTTTGACATGTTTTTTCCTCCTTATTTCTAAATTCTAATATAATAAACTATTTATAAAAAACTTAATAAAAGCATTTAAAAACAAAATTTAAAGTTTGTTTTGCTTTTAAATACTTTTATTGCACTAATATAATTTTGTTATATGTATTAAATAATTCGATAATAATAATTAAAAATAAAAAAACTAGCGACAACCTATCTTCCCAGCAGGGTAACCCACAAGTATTTTCGGCACATTTAGGCTTGACTTCTGTGTTCGGGATGGGAACAGGTA
>URWN01000043.1 GCA_900551615.1 uncultured Clostridium sp. | reverse complement strand
GGCCGTATCTCAGTCCCAATGTGGCCGTTCAACCTCTCAGTCCGGCTACTGATCGTCGACTTGGTAGGCCGTTGCCCCACCAACTATCTAATCAGACGCAAGCCCATCTATCAGCAGATTGCTCCTTTCCCTATTGTATCATGTGATACTTAGGCATATGCGGTATTAGCAGTCATTTCTAACTGTTGTTCCCCTCTGATAGGCAGGTTGCTTACGTGTTACTCACCAGTCCGCCACTAAAGCCATTGTTGTAAGTCAACTTTCACTTTCTTTGAACAAGTTCTCAGTCCATGTCTATATCATTACAACGACTTCCGTTCGACTTGCATGTCTTATGTGCGCCGCCAGCGTTTATCCTGAGCCAGGATCAAACTCTCTTGTTTGTGGTATTTATATTTCATTCTTTCGAATGTTATAAATCTAAACTTAAGTGTTTTTTCAAGCTCTTAAACTTCTTGCTTTTTATTGAATTAAAAACTTTTAAAAAATTTTACTTTTTCGGTACTGATTTTTTGGTTTTAAAATCATACCGCTTCGGTTTATTCTCTAAAGGATTTACTGTTTACTTTTCAATGTACTTTTTGTTCATTATTTAGCAATGAACGAATTTGATTATACTATAAATTGTTTTACTTTGTCAAGACTTTTTTGAAAGTTTTTTTATTTTTTGTCAAAATAAAAATTAGTAATTACCGTTTGAATATTTTTTGCTATTTTTTCTTACTAATTCTTTCGTTATTTTTCTATTTTTTCTTCTCACAAAGTACTTATTTATAATAGCACATCTTGTCGAATTTTGTCAATAGTTTTTTAAAATTTTTTTAATATTTTTTATAAAAATTTTTAAGTTATTTCTAATCATCCCCAAGTGCTTATTTATAATAGCATATTAATAATTCAAAGTCAATACTTTTTTGTATTTTTTTATAATTTTTTGAACCATTTTTTAAATTTCTACAAGAATCAAATCATTCCCTATACATTTAATGTTTTTCCATGGTATAACTATATCATTATTAGAAGAAAACATACTCATTAATTTATTGTTTCCCGGAACAATTATAGATGTTATAACACCAGTTTCTAAATCAGCACAAACGTCTTGAACATATCCCAATCTTTTTCCGTCTGTTATATTTACTACTTCTTTATGTTTAAAATCAAGTCCTTTACCTTGCATTCCAAACCTCCACTATATTAAATTCTACTGATATTATATTCTGTTATGTTTAAAATATTGTTACAATTTATAATTAAATTTTATTTTTTGAATTTATGTACTATTAATTTTTTTACTAGAATAGCTTATATAATTATCATGTATTAATGCTCATCAAAGTTTTTTATATTTTTTTCTAACATTTATATATGATAATTATATAAACAAATCTTCCTATTATATTTCTTAACTATTTATATAATCTTTTTATATGTTCAATTGCATTTTTTTCTAATCTTGAAACTTGAGCTTGCGATATTCCTATTTCATCTGCAACTTCCATTTGAGTTCTACCGTCAAAAAATCTTTTTGTTATTATCATTTTTTCTTTATCATTTAGTTTTTTCATTATTTGCTTTATTGTCATGTTTTCTATCCATGCTTCATCTGTGTTTTTCGAGTCTTTTACTTGATCCATAATATAAATACTTTCTGCGCCATCATTGTAAACCGGCTCTTGAAGTGAAACTGGATCTTGAACAGCGTCAAAACTATATGCAATATCTTCTCTTTCTACTTCTAGTTCTTTAGCAATTATATCTATTGTTGGCTCTCTTCCTTTTTCTCTTATATATCTTTCTTTAAATTGCATCGCTTTATATGCTAAGTCTCTTACTGACCTGCTTACTCTTATACTATTATTATCTCTTAAATATCTTTTTACTTCACCAATTATCATTGGTACTCCGATATGTGCTAAATTGTACATCTTGATTTATGTCAAAATTGTCTATTGCTTTTATTAATCCAATACATCCTACTTGAAATAAATCATCCGCTTTTTCTCCTCTTCCATAAAACCTTTGTATAACGCTTAAAACTAGTCTTAAGTTTCCTTGTATAAATTTAGTTCTTGCTTCTTCATCCCCATTTTTTATTTTTATTAGTAGTTCTTTTTTCTCTTCATTTGATAGTAGTGGTAATTTACTTGTGTTTACTCCACATATTTCTACCTTGTTAAACAAATGAAAAACCTCCTTTAAAATTACTCTATAGTAAGTATTTCCAAAAAAGGTTTATTTAATACGAAATATTTTTTATCCCGTCTTGCTCATTATTTCTTTTTTCATTTTATTTATTATTTTCTTTTCTAGTCTTGATATATAACTTTGTGATATTCCGAAGTTCATCTGCAACTTCTTTTTGTGTTTTTTCTTTTCCAGTTTTAAATCCAAATCTCATTTCCATTATATTTTTTTCTCTATCATTTAATTTTAATATAGATGCTCTAAGCAACGTTTTGTCAACTTCATCTTCTAAATTTCTTGATGTTATATCTGGATCTGTCCCTAAAATATCTGATAACAACAATTCATTTCCGTCACAATCTTTGTTTAATGGTTCATCTATTGATATTTCTCCTTTTGTTTTGTTGTTTTTTCTTAAAAACATTAGTATTTCATTTTCTATGCATCTTGATGCATATGTTGCAAGTTTTATGTTTTTATCTGAATTAAATGTGTTTACGCCTTTCATCAATCCGATTGTTCCGATTGATATTAAATCTTCTATTCCAATTCCTGTATTTTCAAATTTTTTTGCTATATATACGACTAATCTTAAATTTCTTTCGACTAAAACTTGTCTTGTTTCCAGGTTATCATCTTCTGATAATTTTTTTATTAGTTTTTCCTCTTCTGCTGGTTCTAGTGGTGGTGGAAGTGTTTGACTTCCTGCTATGTAAAATATGGGTAAATATTCTATTTCATCATTTTCATTTATGTATTTTGCACATATTGTGCCTATATTGTCAATTTTCTTCTTTAAAAATTCAATAATATTCATTATGTACCTCCAACTATAGTATTTAATTCATAACTCTTCTCAGTTCATGAGTTATAACAAACAATTACCATAAATTTTAATATAAATCTATTCCTATAAGAGCTTTGTATTCTCCTCTTTTTGTTAATGATTTATTATATATTCCTATTATTGCATTTTTTTCTTCTTCTGTTTGTTCATTTATTACTTCTATTTTTTCTGGTTTTATTCCAACTAACATTCCATTTTGTTTTCCAAGTGAAGCAAATGGTATTAATTTTAATTTTGGAACATATTCATTTTTTATTTCTTCTGGTATTTTTTCAAAATCACCTCCTAATATTGATTCTGTATTATTTAAAATTTCTTTTGGTAGCAATTCATATAATGATGTTCTTTCTACTACTACAACAGGCGTACCCGTTATTGGTTCTTTTAGCATATTTCCTGTGTCAACCATTGCTTCTACTGTTTCTTCTTTTCCATTTAATTTTATTTTTACTTTACATATCATATCTTTTTTGGTTAATTTATTTTTTGCCATTTTAAATGCAATTGCTAATATTATTGTTCCTACTATTGCTCCTATAAATATTACTTTTAATACATACGTTCCTACATACATTCCATTTTTTATTATTATATTTTGCGGTTTTAATACATATATTAAATATGTTGCAATTCCTCCAAATGTAAAAGTTGTTACATAAAATAATACTAGTTGTTTGCACATTTTTTTTGCATTTTGTGGATAAAATGCTACATATACTATGATTATTGATAATATTGTTTTTAAAATTATATTTGAATATATATTTACTTTTAATGCATATTCTAAAGTTGCATATATTGCTCCTATTAAACTTGCCAAAAACATTCTTAAATATGATTTTTTACTTTTAGAAATTAGTCCTGTTGCATATAAAATTATATAATTCATTATTAGGTTTTCTACAATTATAATATCTATATAAATTGTCATTTTGCTCACCTACTTTTTGTATTGTACTACATTGATTTTACGAAGTCTGTCTTTTCTTATTGTAGAAAAAAAGAAATAATCGAGTGTTTTCGATTATTTCTTTCTAATTATTATAAATTTTTGTTTCTATTTTTTCTTAAAAATGGTGGAATATCTAAATCATTTTGTGAAGAACTTACATCTGAGCTAGATGGTATTGAGTTTATTTTTTTCTCCCATGTTTTTGATACTATATTATCAACACCTATACTTGATATATTATTTTCTGGTTTTTCAAATCCTGTTGCAATAACTGTTATTTGAATTTCATCTTGCATACTTGGATCTGTAACTGTACCAAATATAATGTTTGCTTCTGGGTCTACACTGCGTTGAACTAATTCTGCTGCTGTGTTTACTTCATGTAATCCTAAGTCTTCTCCACCTGTAATATTTATAATTACTCCTTTTGCTCCTTCAATTGATGTTTCTAGTAATGGACTTTGGATAGCTTCTTTTGCAGCATCCTCAGCTCTGTTTTCTCCTGATGCTCTACCAACCCCCATATGTGCCATTCCTTGATTTAACATTATTGTTTTTACATCAGCAAAGTCTAAATTTACAAGCCCTGGTACTGCTATTAAGTCTGATATACCTTGTACACCTTGTCTTAATACATCATCTGCCATTTTGAAGGCTTCTATTATTGATGTTTTTCTATCTATTATTTGTAGTAATTTATCATTTGGTATTACTACTAATGTATCTACTTTTCCTTTTAAGCTTTCAATTCCTCTTTCTGCTTGTGAAAGTCTTTTCTTTCCTTCAAATGTAAATGGTTTTGTTACAACACCTATTGTTAATATTCCCATTTCTTTTGCTGTTGATGCAACTATTGGTGCAGCTCCTGTACCTGTTCCTCCACCCATTCCGGCAGTAACGAATACCATGTCTGCTCCTCTTAATATTTCTGCAACTTCTGATTTACTTTCTTCTGCTGATTGAGCTCCTATATCAGGGTTTGCTCCAGCTCCTAATCCTCTAGTTATTTTTTCTCCTATTTGAATTTTTGTATTTGCTTTTGATTGTTGAAGTGCTTGTCTATCTGTGTTTACAGCAATAAAGTCAACTCCTTTTATTCCTGCATCTATCATTCTATTTACGGCATTGTTTCCTGCTCCTCCAACACCAATTACTTTTATTGTTGCTGTCCCATCCATCATTGTTATATTGTTATCATCATATTCCATCATTTTGTTTTTTCCTCCCTTAAAACTTTGTTTTATTTATATTTTTAAAATTAATAACTCTTTCTTTGCTATATTGTTGTCTTGTTTTTAACTGTAGAAAAATTCTTTTATTCTTTCTAATATGTTTTTAAATATATTTCCACTTGATTTTGTGTCTATACTGCTTGATACTGTTTTTGTAAATGGTCTTGAAGCTATATATCTTACTAATGCATATGCTGTTCTATATGCAGGTCTTGTTGTCCCTATTAATCTTCCTGTTGATATTTTTACAGGTATATTTAAATTTATTTTTCCTGCAACATCACTTTTGCTTATATTTACTATTCCTTGCCCTGTTAAAATGACATTATTTATTCTTGATTTA
The DNA here is from genome assembly GCA_900551615.1 of uncultured Clostridium sp. GTDB lineage: Bacteria > Bacillota > Clostridia > TANB77 > CAG-508 > CAG-269. The sequence continues at coordinate 5,586 of URWN01000043.1, read as the reverse complement.
ATTCCTTGATTGTTTAAGTCTTTGTTAATTATTAAGAACATATCTTCTATTCTAGCTTCTATAATTTCAATTAACTCAGAACTCTTTATTATTTTATTTTTGTTATTGTCTTTGCATGTGTTTAATATAATATCATTATCATTGTCTATAAATGATTTTAAGGCTAGTCCATATTGTCTTTTTAATTTGTCTGCTTCTTCTTTTTCAATATTTAATACTAATGCAATATCATTTGTTATGTTTTCTCCTCCAACTGGTATTGAATTAGTATATACATATGTTGAGCCTTCAAATACTCCCACATCAGTATTTTCTGCTCCTACGTCTATAATTGCTATATTATCATGTAATTCGTTTTTGTCTAATATTAAATTTCTTTCTGCTAAAGTTGTTGGAACTATTCCATCTATTTCTAATCCAGCTTTTTTAAATATGTTATTTAATTGCCTTACATATTCTTTATCTGCTAATATTATTTGTGCACTTATTGTAAAACTTGAACTTAAGTTTCCTACTGGATCTGTAACTACTGTTCCATTATCTAATATTACTTTGTCTGGAACTATGTCTATTAAAGTTTTTCCTTCTGGGATTTCTATATCTTTTACTTGCATTATTGCATTTTGTACATCTCTTATTGAAATTCCAGCATATTTGTCTTTAGCATCTTTAGTTATGCTATTTTGTACTATTGTTACATATTTTCCAGGGATTGTTACATAAGCTGAATTTATTTTAAGATTTGTTTCATCTTCGGCATCTTTTATAGTTTTTTCTAAGCTTAAGCTTATTTCTTCTTCATTTATTATTTTTCCTTTTTTTAATCCACTACATTTATATGATGTACTACATATAGTTTCTATTTGTTCAAAATTGTTTACTTCTCCTACTACTGTTGCTATTTTTGTTGTTCCTATGTCTACACCAACTATAATATCACCTATAGCCAAGTTAATTCCCCCATCTTTTTTGTTATAAATTTCTTGATGTATTTATATTACATTTTTTTTCAAATGTCAATAGAAATTGTTATATTTTTGTAATAAATTTGTAATGTATTTGTAATATTTGTTTTTTACTATTATTATATCTATTGATTAAATTATTACATTTTCTCGTTTATTCTTTTTATATCTCTTTTTCTTCGTTTTCTTCGTTTTTTTCTTTATTTTTATCTTTATTTTTTTCTGATTTATTCTTTACGTTTTCAGTCCATTTTTCGACATAATATCTTCTTATTATTCCCAAATTATTAAACATTCTTCCTACAAATACAACTATTGCTGCTAAGTAAATGTCTATATTTAGTTTTTCTCCTAAGACTGTTAATAATATTGCAAGTATTGCATTTCCAAAAAATCCTGAAATAAATATTTTCATATCAAATTTTTTATTTATTACAGATGCAACTCCTCCAAATACTGAGTCTAATGCTGCAATTATTGCTATTGCTAAATAGCTTGAATATGTATATGATATCATTGGTGCATTTAACCCTACTATAACTCCTAAAACGCATGCTATTATCATAACTAAAAAAATCATTTTCATCATTCCTTTTTAATTTTATTGAATATATTTATGTGTTATATCTTTACTGTATTTTGGTATACTTACTTTTCCCTTTGTAATATCTATGTCAAATCCATAGTTTTTTAATTCTTCTACATAACCACCATTTCCTAATAATGTACTTTCTAGTTTTGTTGAATCTCCTATTGCTCTTATTTCATATGGTGCTAGTATTCTTTGTTGATTTACAAATATTATAGAATTGCTTCCTACATCAACAATATCTGACATGTTTATTATTCTTTGTCCATTTATTGATATTGCTTCTGCTCCTGCTAATTTTAGATAGTCTACAATTACTAATAAATCTTCTGCTGAAAGTGGATCTACATTTTCTTCTTGGTTTGTATTTTGCTTATCTACATCTTGAATTTTTATTGTTATTCCTTGTCCTTCAACATCAGTTTTTCCTAAATACATATTTGTTTGTTCTAATTCTTTTTCTACTAATTTTGAAGAATCTTCTGTTGATTGTTCTTTTTCTTTGTATTCAGCTAGTTTTGCAGTTTTTTCGTTATATTGTTCTTGTGCTTCTTTATACATCTTTTTCCAGTTTGCAAGTTCTGTTCTTAGTTCTTCTTCTCGCATTGTTTCAATTGATGTTATGTCTGTTTCTTTAACAACTTTGAATTGCATACACATAACTGTTGCTAATGCAAAACATGCTATTGCAATTGTTATACATACAGTTATTTTGCCTTTTTTCATTTTTTTAATCCCTTTCTTTCACTCATCATTATCCAAAATTTTGTCTGTACCATTAATTACTATTACTTATATATTTGAAGTTTAATACTCCTGAATATTTTGGTATTGTTATTGAATTTGATTTTTTAGGTGTGCTTACTTTTATTCCTCTGTCTTCTAATTTACTTAACCAACCTCCTGGTCTAGATAAGTTTGCTAGAGCTTCTGGTGAACCTATTGCTTTTATTTCAAATGGTGATCCTATTTTTTCACCATTTATATTTATGATGTTTCCACCACATATTATTGGTGTTGTTAATATTATTCTTTGATTGTTTATTGATATTGCTTCAGCTCCTGCATTTTTTAATTCATTTACAACTTTTAGCAAATCTATATCATGTATTATAAAGTTGCTTGGATCTAAAACTGAACTTGAGTCAATATCACTATCTGCAATTGTTAGTATTATTCCTGGTCCTGTTACTTCTGTTAAACCTATCATTTTATTTCCATCATTTATTTGATTTTTGGCTTCTTCTAATTCTGAATTATTTTTTGTTGCACTTTCTATTTGTTCTTGTAATTGTGAGTCGACTTTTTCTGTTTCTTTTAAAAGGTTATCATATTTTTCTTTATATTTTAAAACTTCTGCTCTTAAGTTATTTTCTTCATAATTTTTACTTGAAGTTGAGCTTGTATTTTTTACTGTTTTTACTTGTATACAAATTCCAGATGTTAATGCAAAACACATAACTCCTAAAACTAAAGCAATTGCTTTTTTATTAGTCATTTATATCTCTCCTTTATACCTTTTCTCTAAATCTAGGTTTAAAATCTCCATTTATATTTCCATTTAAATATATCGTTCCTTCTTTTCCTTGATTTTCTTTTAGAATAGCTGGTACATATAACATTTTATTTGTTAAATTACTATCATTTCCTAAATGAATTGTCTTTTTTTCTTCTTCCATATACATTATATAATCATTTTTGTTTGTTATATCTATACTTGAAACTTTTTTGTCTAATTCGTAGCTTTTACAAATGTTCATTATTTGTATAACTGTTTCTAATTTTTCTAAGTCCTCGTCATTTAATCTGTTACCTGCAACTACTTGTTCTTGTGGTGTAGTGATTCCCATTATTACTGGTAAATCTAATTTTTGTTCTGCTATTTCTAATATATATCCTTGGTTATTTATATAGGCATATCCATTTAAGAATTCTACATTATAGTTTTGTTCTCTTTCTTCTATTATAATTTCTATTTTGTTTGGAATTTTTCTTTTTATTTTTGTATTTTCTACATATGCATTTGTTTTTATTTCATTTAATACTTTGTTTTTATTAAATCTAAATATATTTTGCTCTATTTGTAATTGTGATAAGCTTATTATTGTATCTGAATTTATTTTATTATTTCCTATAACTTGTATATCTGTTATATTGAATATTGGTGAAATTAATGCAAAACAAATTCCTCCTATTATTATTGCTACTAATATTATTGTTTTTAGTATCTTTTTTATTTTTTTCTTTTTTCTCATTATTTTTGCTTGTTTTTTTGTCATTCTCGTTTGGTTTTCTTGCTTTATTTTTTGATTATTTTTATTTGTCATTCCTATTACTGTTTCTGTGTCAAAATCGAATTGATCTTTTTGTTCATTTTTTCTTTGTTTTATTCTTTTTTCTCTTTCTTTTGCTTTTTCCTTTTCTTCTTTTTCTTTTTTGGCTGTATTATTTGAAAGATTATATAAATTGTCGATTTCTTCTCTTTGTTGTTTTGTCAAAATTTTCACCTCCCAAAAATTCTAGTATGTATTGTATCAAAAAAAAAACTATATTTCTATAGTTTTTACAAAAAATTCATATAATCTTTATATTTGCTCCTAATTTTTTTAATTTATAATCTAATTTTTCATAGCCTCTTAAAATATATTCAATATTATCAATTTGTGTTTTTCCTTTTGCGATTAATCCCGCTAATACCAATGCCGCTCCTCCTCGCAAGTCTGTTGCTTTTACATCTGCTCCATATAATTTTCTTGTTCCTCTTATTACTGCACTTTTTCCTTCTACTGTTATTTTTGCTCCCATTTTATTTAATTCTTGTGCATATTTATATCTATTTTCAAATATGTTTTCAACTATTATTGATGTTCCTTTTGCTGTAGTTAGCATTGATGCAAATACTGATTGCATGTCTGTTGGAAATCCTGGATATGGCATTGTTTTTATATCTATTGCTTTTAATTTTTTTGGTGCTATTATTTTTATCTTATTTTTATTTATTTCAATTTTACATTCCGCTTCTTCTAATTTGTTTATTATTGGAGTTATATGTGTTGCATTTACATCTTCTAATATTATATTTCCTTTTGTTGCTGCTGCAAAACATAAAAATGATCCTGCTTCTATTCTGTCTGGCATTATATTGTAACTAATGTCTTTTAATCTTTTTACCCCAATTATTTGTATTTCATCTGTTCCCGCTCCTGTTATTTTCGCTCCCATTTTATTTAAAAAATTTTGAAGGTCAATTATTTCTGGTTCTCTTGCTGCATTTGTTATAATTGTTGTTCCTTCTGCAAGAACACTAGCAAGTATTGCATTTTCTGTGGCTCCTACACTCGGAAAATCTAAGTCTATTTTTTCTCCTTGTATTTTTTCTGCATTGCATTCTATGTTTCCATGATTTTGATTTACTTGTATTCCTAGTTTTTCAAAACTTTTTAGGTGTAAGTCTATTGGTCTTGAACCTATGTCACATCCTCCTGGATATGAAAATATTGCTTTTTTGTATCTTCCAAGTAATGCTCCTGCAAGTATTACTGATGAACGCATTTTGTTCATTAAGTCTGGTGGTATTTCAAATTTTTCTATTTTTGATGTGTCTATCTTTATTTTTCCATTTTTCTTTTCTATTTTTGCTCCTAATGTTTCTAGTATTTTATACATCATTTGGGTGTCTTGTATGTGTGGAACATTATACAGTGTTGTTTTTCCTGCATTTAATATTGTTGCTGCAATTATTGGAAGTGATGAATTTTTTGACCCTGATATTTTTACTGAACCTTCTAATTTTTGGCCCCCTTCTATTATGTAACTTGACATTTTTCTTCCTCCTTTTTACGTTTTTGCTATATTTTATGATTTGTTTACGTAAAAAGTGATTTTTAAAATTTTAGGTAATTTTATGTTACAATTCACAGTCCGTAAAATTATTGTTTGTGTGGCGTCCTCTTCCCCTTGGGTAATTATATATATTCGAGATTTCGTCCGTTTGATTGGAGTGAAAAATAGAAAATCTTAAATAAAAAACTG
>URWN01000042.1 GCA_900551615.1 uncultured Clostridium sp. | reverse complement strand
GGATTTACTGTTTACTTTTCAATGTACTTTTTGTTCTCCCTCGCGGTGAACGATTTGTATTATACAATATGTTTTTTTCTTTGTCAACACTTTTTCAAAATTTTTTTAAAAAACTTTTTTATGTTTTTTTATTTTCAAAAAATATATTAAATTGGCATTGAAAAAATCCACATTTTTTATTTAATTCACTTGTTTAAAACTTGTGAACTAGACACTATATTATCACCATTTTTTATTAAAGTCAATACCTTTTTTGTCTTTTTTTATTGGTATTTTTTGGTAAATGCTGTTTTATATTGATATATCAAGCAAATATTATGATTCAATCTAATAACAAATTTCAAAAAACCTCAAAATTTTTTTACATTTGAGGTTTTTTTATTAATTTTGTTCTTGAATTTTTGCTCTTATTATTTTTACCAATCTATCATTATCATATTCTATAGAAACTGTATACTTATCATTATTATTTTTTAAATATTCGAGTGTATTTTCTGCTTTTTGTTCATTATTGGAATTTCTTTTTATATAAAATAGTATTTCTGCTATACTTTTCTTATATTCGTTTGAATCTTCACTTGATTTTAATTTTTCCATATCTAAGTCTTGTACTTCTCCAGTTTTTAATAAAACTTTCATATCTTCAAAATTATCTTTTGTTGTGTTTAATAGTTCTTTTATATTATCTGAAGTTAAATCACTACTTGCAAAAAATTCAAATTGTGAATTAAATCTCGTTCTTTCTAATTCTGTGACTTCACCCGTACTAGAAATTTGTATTGATTTTTTACGCATAACTCCTAAATTTTGTAGCATACTTTCATAGTCATTTAATGATGCTACTGCATATAGACTGTCTAATTGATTCTGTGTATTGGTTTTAAGTATATTCATTATAATATTTTTTTGTTCATCCTGTAATTTATTTAGTTCAACATTATTTTCTAATGCTATTTGATTTTCAAAATTATCAACTATTTTTATATTATCTTCTAAATCAAATATTCCTTTATATTTATCTTTTGCTATTGTTATTTCTGCATTTTTAGCTATTTTATTATTTTCTAAAGTTTGATTATATTCTAATTTAAAGTTATTTAATATTTCATCATTTTTCTTATTTTCATATTCTATTAACGTTTTTTGTTCATTACTTCCTGCTGTTTTTTCTATTGTAAATGTTTTTTCTGTTGTCTCATATCCTATCTTTGATATGTCTAACTTTATTGATGTCCCTCCATATAAGTCGAATAATATTTTTTCTGTTGTTTTTTCTATGGCAAATCTTACTGTTGTTCCCTTGCTTTCATATACTGTGATTTTTACTTCGTCACTTCCAATATTATTGTTTTGAATATCTTTTATTTTGTCTTCTATATTGTTTATGAATTTATTTCTTAATTTGTCTTCTGATGTGTAATCTGGATAATTTTCTTTTATTGTTTTTTCAATTGTATCTATTCTTGATAATATAATTTCATCAGTTTTTAACTGTTCCAAGATTTTTATATATAAATTATTGTATTCTTCAACAGTCATTTTTATATAATATGCATTTGTATTAACATCTTGATTATTAACAGTAATTAATGTACCTCTTTGCCTGTAAAACTTATCTTTTGACACATTTGATGTTACTATTTTTGTATATGTATCTATTAAATTTTGTTTTTCTTTTTCACTAAAATTACATATTGAGTTAATATCTATATCAGAAATTAGCACTTTTAGTTTTCCTAATCCAAGTTCTGTTAGTAATTTATTTTCTTCATCATTATTTGATGCATATTGATTTATATTTTTTAACTTTATTCCATAATTATTTTGATTTTTCAAATATTCTAAGCCTATATAATTTTCATTATCTGACCCTATTGTTATATTTTTATAGTCATAATCATTTGATTTATCTGTATTGCTTTTTACATTTAACCCTACTTGATTAATTGAGCTATTTTTGTCTTCATTGTTTGTTTCTACATTTTTAGTATATTCTATTTTTCCTTTTAATTCTGATGTATATTTATTTGTATTTAATGTATCTTCTATTCCTAATAAGTCATCATTTTTTATTGTGTCTATTGCATTAAAGCTTTGCATGAAATATTTTGCAAATAGTGTTTCATTTGATTTAAAAGCATCTGTTTTTAAATATAAAAATATTATTGTTCCTACTATAGCTAATATTACTAAAACAATTGATACCACTAAAATTGCTATTCGTTTTTTTCTTGCCATCATAATTTTTCCTCCTATATATTAATCTTAAGTACATTTTAATTATATAGTTTTTTGTTTTTTTAATCAATAGTTTTTCTTAATTTTTGTTCTACTGCTTCATATATTACTATTCCTGTTGATACAGAGGCATTTAATGATGTTACTTTTCCTTTCATTGGAATCTTTACTAAAAAATCACAATTTTTTCTTACTTTGTCACTCATTCCGCTTCCTTCATTACCTATAACTATTCCTAACGGTCCTGTTAAATCTTGATCATAATAGTATTTTTCTGTGTTTATGTCTGTTCCACATATCCATAATCCTGCATCTTTTAATTTTTGGATTGCATCTGATATGTTTGTAACCCTTGCTATATGCATGTGTTCTACTGCTCCTGCTGATGTTTTATTTACTGTGCTATTTACTGCAGCCGCTCTTCTTTTTGATATTATAACACCATGAACTCCAGCTGTTTCTGCGGTTCTTATTATTGAACCTAGATTGTGTGGATCTTCTATTCCATCTAGTATTAACACAAATGGATCCTCATTTTTTTCTTTTGCATAATCTATTATGTCTTCTATTTCACAGTATTCAAAAGGTGGAACTATAGCAATGACCCCTTGATAATTTTGGTTTTGTGCCATTTCATCCATTTGTCTTTTGTCTTTTTCTACTATTATTATTCCTTTTTCTTTTGCTATTGCTATTATTTTATTTATAGAACCATGTCTTTCTCCTTTTGCTATAAATATTTTGTTAATATCTTTTCCGCTTTCTAATAATTCTAATACTGAATTTCTTCCTTCTACTTGATCATCATAATTTTTTTCTTCTTTATTTTCATAATTTTCTTTTTTAATTTTTTTATTGTTTTTTTGATTATAGTTATTTTTCATTTTCTACCTCTCTACTTTTTATATTATTTCTCCAAATTTTTCAAAAAGTGTCCAAAAAGAACCGTCCCTTTTGGACACTTTGGTCATTATTCATCATCTAATTTTAGTACTGATAAAAATGCTTCTTGTGGTACTTCTACATTACCAATTTCACGCATTTTTTTCTTACCTCTTTTTTGTTTTTCAAGAAGTTTCTTCTTTCTACTAACATCTCCACCATAGCATTTAGCAAGCACATCTTTTCTCATTGCAGATATTGTTTCTCTTGCTATTATTTGTCCTCCAATTACTGCTTGGATTGGTATTGTAAATAATTTTCTTGGTATAACTGTTTTTAATTTTTCTACCATTTTCTTTCCTCTTGTATATGCACTGTCTTTGTGTACTATAAATGAAAGTGCATCAACTGGTTCTCCATTTATATGGATGTCTAATTTTACTAGATTTGATTTTCTATATTCTTTAAACTCATAGTCAAATGATGCATATCCTTTTGTTTTTGATTTTAGATTATCAAAAAAGTCGTATATTATTTCATTTAATGGCATTTCATATACTAGTGTTACTCTGTTTTCGTCAAGGTATTTCATGTCTATATAAACCCCACGTCTATTTTGGCATATTTCCATGATGTTTCCTACATATTCTTTTGGTGTTAATATGTTTGCTGTTACAAATGGTTCTTCTATATATGATATTTCTTGTGGTGTTGGTAATTCTGTTGGATTATATATTTCTTCTACTTCTCCTGTTGTTTTATGGACTTTGTATATAACTGATGGTGCTGTTGTGATTAGTCCTAAATCAAATTCTCTATCTAATCTTTCTTCAATTATTTCTAGATGAAGCAATCCTAAAAATCCACATCTAAATCCGAATCCTAATGCTGCTGATGTTTCTGGTTCATATTCTAGTGCTGCATCATTTAGTTGAAGTTTTTCTAATGCGACTTTTAAGTTTTCGTATTCACTTCCATCTATTGGGTATAGTCCACAATAAACCATTGGCGTTACTTTTTTGTATCCTTTTAATGGCTTGTCTGCTGGATTATTGTTCAAAGTTACGGTATCTCCTACATGTATGTCTGACAAACTTTTTATACTTGCTGCAATGTATCCAACTTCTCCTGCTTTTATTTCTTTTGATGGCATATATGAACCTGGAATAAAATATCCAACTTCTGCTACTGTATATACTTTGTTTGTTGCCATTAATCTTATTTCATCACCTGCTTTGACTTTTCCATCCATTACTCTTACATACGCTACTGCACCTTTGTAGTTATCATAATATGAGTCAAATATCAAACAAGTTGTTTTTGCATTTTCATCACCTTTTGGTGCTGGCAGGTATGTTACAATTCTTTCTAGAACTTCTTCCACATTTAATCCTGATTTTGCTGATATACATGGTGCGTCTTCTGCAGGGATTCCTATTATATCTTCAATTTCTTTTTTTACTTCATCTGGTCTTGCATTTGGTAAATCTATTTTATTTATTACTGGCAATATTTCTAGATTATTGTCTATTGCTAGATATACATTTGCTAAAGTTTGTGCCTCAACACCTTGGCTAGAATCTACTACTAATATTGCGCCATCACATGCTGCTAAGCTTCTTGATACTTCATAGTTGAAGTCTACATGTCCTGGGGTATCTATTAAATTAAATTCGTATTCTTCACCATTTTTAGCTTTGTATATCATTCTTACCGCTTGTGATTTTATTGTGATTCCTCTTTCTTTTTCTATTTCCATGTTGTCTAATACTTGACTTTCCATTTCTCTTTTTGAAAGTACTCCTGTCATTTCTATCATTCTGTCTGCTAGTGTTGATTTTCCATGGTCTATATGTGCTATTATACTAAAGTTTCTTATATGATCTTGTCTTTTACTCATTTCTCCTCCTTGTCCAATTAGCGTGGCCAGCGGTTGGTCAGGAGCCAGTTGGGACGTTTCTGATGGGACATTTTTGTCCCAAAGGGACAGATGTTCCTTTATATTTGTTCATATTTTAACATAAGTTTTTAAAAATCACAATAGCTTGTATCAATTTGAATTCAGTAATATAGGTAACTTATATTAATACTCCCTCATAAACATTATATACATTTGTATATCCCATATTTTCTAAAATTCTTTGAGCTTCTTGACTTCTATGTCCTGTTGAACAATAAACAACTATTAACTTTTCTTTGTTACTGATTTGTCTTGTAATACTTCTTATTATTTGATAATCTGGTATTGATATTGCTCCATTTAAGTGACCTTCTCTATATTCTTGTGGACTACGTACATCAATGAGAACAGCTCCTTGTTTTATATATTGATTTATTTCTTCTTTTCTTATGTCTTTTTTATTGTTAAAACTTCTTTTTAATTCAAAATTTTTTTCTATCATATATTTTATTCTTCTAAACATTTTTTCACCTTCTAATAACATTAATAACTTTTATTTGAGTATTAATCTTTCCTCTTATTAATATAATATTATTAATAGCTCATTTTGTTGTATAATTTTAATTTTTTTGTATATTTTTGCAATTATGTTATCTTTTTTGTATTATGTTATCCATTTTGTTTACATTATTTTATTATATTTTTTATCCACATCCTGTGGAAACTGTGGATAACTCTGTGAATAACTCTAAAATGGTACTTTAAATTCAAAAGTTATGCACATCTGACTGTGCACAATTTCAATTTCCAATTATTAACATTTTTTCTTTAAATTTTATGTGTACTCTTATGTGTTTTTTTATAAAATTTTAAAAAACTACAAAATGGCTTTAATCTGCCCACTTTGTAGTTTTTATTCATTTTAAAATATACATAAAATTTTTTATACTAATGTCTAAAATAAATAATACATATTATTTCTAAAATTGTAATGGCTGGAAAACCAACAACAAATGCTATTTTTTGTGTTTTGTGTCTAAACGTATACATTCCTGCAATTGTTCCTATTCCTCCGCCTAATGCAGTTATTATAAATAGTGTTTTTTCTGGTATTCTCCATTTTCCTTTTTTGGCTTTTTGTTTGTCTATAAACATTGCTAAAAATCCTATTATATTTATTATTATAAAGTAGATTATTATGTTTTGTGTTGTAAATATATTTTGTATATCTTGCATTTTTCCTCCTTAACTATAACTTTTTGTTTTTTGACTTTTGACTTTTGACTTTTAAAGAACATGTCCAAAAAGAACCGTCCCTTTTGGACATACTCTAGCCAAATAAACTTAATTGATTGCTTTGGCTCATACCTTCTAAACAACCAAATTCTTTAAGTAAATCAGCACCTGATGCTCCTATTTTTGCTCTTATTTTTAAGTCATCTATTGACATGAATTTACCGTCTTTTCTAGCTTCTACTATGCCTTGTGCAGCAACACCTCCAAATCCTGGTATACTGTTTAATGGTGGTCTTAATTTGTTTTCTTGTATTTTAAATTTTGTTGCTTCTGATTCATATAGGTCTACTGGTAAAAATTCAAATCCTCTTTCATACATTTCTAGTACTATTTCTAGGTCGTCATACATGTCTAATTCTGCTTTTGTTGCTTCTTTCTTTTGGTTTTTCATTTCTATTTCTTTCATTTTGTTTTTGACTTTTTCTTTTCCAAATATCATACAACTTGCATCAAATGCTTTTGCTCTTATTGAGTAATATGCTGCATAATATGCTAGTGGTATGTGTACTTTGAACCATGCTATTCTGAAGGCGTTTGTAACATATGCTGCTGCATGGGCTTTTGGGAACATGTATTTTATTTTTTCACATGATTTTATGTACCAGTCTGGTACGTCGTGCTCTTTCATTAATGGGATGTATTCGTCTTTCCATTTTGGTTCTTTGCCTTTTGCAACTTTTCCTTTACGTACTGCTTCCATTATTTTGAATGACTTGTCTGGTGGTAATCCTTTTTTGATTAGGTAAATCATAATGTCATCACGACAACATATCGCTTCTTGAAGTGTTACTATTCCTTGTTCGATTAATGTTTGAGCATTTCCTAACCATACGTCTGTACCATGTGATAGTCCTGATAGACGAATCAGTTCGTCAAATGTTGTTGGTTTTGTGTCCAAAAGCATGCCTCTGGCAAATTTAGTTCCGTATTCAGGTATTCCATATGTTCCAACTTGTGAGTGGATTTGCTCTGGTGTTACTCCTAGTGCTTCTGTTGAGTTAAATATTGACATTGTTTCTTTGTCATCTAGTGGTACATCTGTTGGTGCAATTCCTGTTAAGTCTTGCAACATACGAATTACCGTCGGATCATCGTGTCCTAGTATATCTAGTTTTAGTAAGTTTCCATCTATTGAGTGATAATCAAAGTGTGTTGTTATTATGTCTGAATTTGGGTCATCTGCTGGATGTTGTACTGGTGTAAATTCATATATTTCTCTTCCTTTTGGTACAACTATAATTCCACCAGGGTGCTGTCCTGTTGTTTTTTTTATTCCTGTACAGCCTTGTGATAGTCTTTGAATTTCTGCTCTATTCATTGGAATACCTCTGTCTTCATAATATCCTTTAACATATCCATATGCTGTTTTTTCTGCTACTGTACCAACTGTTCCAGCTTTAAATGTTGTTCCTTTTCCAAATATTACTTCTGTGTATTTATGTGCTTTTGCTTGATATTCACCAGAGAAGTTTAAGTCGATATCTGGCTCTTTGTCTCCATTAAATCCTAGGAATGTTTCAAATGGGATGTCCATTCCATCTTTCGCTAGTTTGTGTCCACATTTTGGGCAGTCTTTATCTGGTAAATCGAATCCGTTTCCTACTCCATAGTCTCCAAATTCTGAATATTTGCAGTTTGGGCAACGATAATGTGGTTGTAATGAGTTAACTTCTGTTATACCTGTCATAAATGCTGCTAAAGATGAACCAACTGAACCTCTGGAACCTACTATGTATCCGTCTTCATTTGATTTCCATACTAGTTTTTGAGCAATTATATACATAACTGAATATCCATTACTTATAATTGAGTCTAATTCCTTGTCTAGTCTGTCTTGTACTATTTTAGGTAATGGGTCACCATATAATTCATGTGCTTTTTTGTAAGCTATGTTTTTAATATCTTCTTCACAGCCTGGAATGTGTGGTGGACATTTTTCTGGTGATATTGGGCTTATTTGTTCACACATATCTGATATTTTATTTGTGTTTGTTACAACTACTTCATATGCTTTTTCTTCACCTAAATAGCTAAATTCTTCAAGCATTTCTTCTGTTGTTCTTAAATATAGAGGTGCTTGATTGTCTGCATCTTCATATTTTTGTCCCGCTTCTAATATTCTTCTATAAATTTCATCTTGTGGGTCCATAAAGTGAACATCACATGTTGCAACAACTAATTTTCCTAGTTTTTCTCCTAATGCAACAATTTTTCTGTTTATATCTCTTAGGTCTTCTACATCTCTTACTGTTCCATTTCTTATTAGGAATTGATTGTTTCCTGTTGGTTGGATTTCTAAATAATCATAGTCATTTGCAATTGCTTCTATTTCTTCATCTGGACGTCCTTGTTCTATTGCTTGGTATAATTCACCTGCTTCACATGCACTTCCAAGGATTAATCCTTCTGAATATTTTTTATATAAACTTTTTAATATTCTAGGTTTTCTATAAAAATAATTTACATGTGAAAGTGAAATTAATCTATATAAATTACGTAATCCTACATAGTTTTTTGCTAAAATTATAGCATGATATGTTTTTAATTTTTTGTATTCTTCTGCTTTTGCTGCTGGATCTGCTGCAACATTATCTATGTCTTCTAGCTTTTTAGCTCCTTTTTCTTTTAACATATCTATCATTACATTAAATACTTTTACTGTTGTATCAACATCATCTAATGCTCTATGTGCTACTTCTACTTTTATTCCTAGGTTTTCAGCAATTTTTCCTAACTTATATTTTTTGTAATCTGGGAATAAGTCTTTTGCTAAGCTTAATGTATCTAGATATGAATAATTGAAGTCATATCCTAATCTTTTTGCATTTTGTTTTAAGAAACCAACATCAAAGTTTGCATTGTGTGCTACTATTACAGTCTCGTTTTGGTCTCCTAAAAATTCTAACATTTTAGGGAATACTTTTTCAATTGTTTCTGCATCTTTTACCATATCATCTGATATGTTTGTAACCTCTGTAACTCTTTCTGGTATGTGTCTTTCAGGATTTACAAAACAACTAAATTCGTCTATTACTTCTTTGTTTTTGACTTTCATTATTCCTATTTCTGTGATTCTGTCATTTGTTGCTGAGAATCCTGTTGTCTCTAAGTCAAGCACGCAATATGTTGCATCTATGTCTTGTCCTTTTCCATTATAAATTGATTTTGTATTATCTGGTGCTAAATATGCTTCTACACCATATATTACTTTGATGTCTGGGTTATCGTCACCTACTAGGTGGTATGCTTCTGGAAATGCTTGTGCAACTCCGTGGTCTGTTATTGCTATTGATTTCATTCCCCATTTCATTGCTCTTTTAATTAAGTCTGTTGCTGATGTTACTGCATCCATTTGGCTCATTTTGGTGTGCATGTGTAACTCTACTCTTTTTACTTCTGCGTTGTCTTGTCTTACTTCTTTTTTTACTCCTGTACTTTCTACAATTGTATTTGCCATTACTGTAAGTTCACCTGAGAATGAGTCCATTTGGGCATTTCCTTCAATTTTTACACCTTTTACGCTACCCATTCTTTTTATGATTTTTTTAGCCTTTCCTTTTTCCAAAAATGCTTTGCATGTAAGTGTGCTTGTTCCATCGTATAAGTCAAAACTCAATAGTGTTTTTCCTGATTTCAACTCTCTATCTTCCATGAAGATAATTTCACCATCTAATGAAACTGCTCCATCTTCTGGTCCTAGTTCAGAAACTTTTGCAAGTGGTGCTGTTATGTTCATATTTTTTCCTAAAATTAATGGTGTTTCTTCTTCATCCTCTTCTTTTGGAAGGTCTGGAATATTGTTTTCTATTTCAATTATTGTGTTTGCAATTACTGTTACATCTCCTGCATATGTGTCTAACCCTGCTTTTCCTATAACTTTAATTCCTTTTGCTTGTTCTATTTGTGCTTTTATGTCATTTCCTTCTTTTATGTCTTTTGCAAATGATTTACATGTCATTGTTCCTGTTCCGTCGTATAGGTCAATTATAAGCATTCCTTTACCTGATTTTGTTTCTCTGCATTCTATTGTTAATACTCTTCCCTCTAGTGTTACTCTACCATCATTTGCTGTTATATCTTTTATTTTGATTAGTTTTTCTTTTGCTTTTGATGGTTTTCCAATTATGTATTTTTGTTCTTCTCTAACAGCATTATCTAATTCCACGTCTTCACTTGGTATTCCACCTATTTCTTCCATTGGAATGTAATCTCCATCTTGTGGTGGCATATAGTCTGGGTCGTTATATTTAGGTACTCCGTTTTGAGCTGTGTTTGTCTGGCTTGATATTGAATTTGGTGAATGTTCTGTTTGCTGTTCATTTTCTGAATTTTCTTGGTTTTCTGGAATATATGCTACTGTTTGTTTTATTGCATTTTCTTCCATTTCTTTTATTTTCTTCTCATGCTGTATTTCCGCTTCTTGTGGTAAAATTTCTTCTATTTCTATTTTGTATTCTTTTCCATATAATTTTTTTATTACATTTTCTAGCTCTTTGTCTGTCTTTTTTGCTCTAAGAAAATCAGCACCTCTTATATGCATTTTTACATTTATTATATTATCGTTTATTTCTACATCACTTTTCATTAACAACATTGGCTTCATTAATGGATATTTGTGGGCCATATAACATATAATATTTTTCCATTCTTCTTTTATAGATTTTAATTGTGTGTCTTTTTGATAGTGTATTGTCATGTCTATGTTTGAGAATTGGAATCTTTCTATTAGAAATTTTTCTAGATACCATATGTCTTTTACTTCTATGTATTCGTCCATTTCTAGTGTAATTCCTAGTGTGTTTGTCTTTTTTATTACATTTAGTGCTGTTACATGTGCTTCTTTTATGTTGGCTTTTGTTTCGTAGTCACTGAATATTTCTTTTACTTTTTTTGTTTTGCTTTCTGACATCCTTTTTCGCTCCTTTTGTCCAATAGGGACGGTTCTTTTTGGACATTTTTACTAAATATGCATTTTTTCTTTTGTTGTATTTTATCATAAATTGTCTTTTTGTTAAAGCGAACATATTAAAAAAATCAAGATAATTTTAATCTTGATTTTTTAATTTGTCCTGTTGCATTGTAGATTGCTAATAGTGTCTATTTTATTATTTTTATAATGTGTTATGATATGCTACTGCTTTATTATAATTATCTTTTACTTCTTCTGCACTTAATCCTCTATTATATAATTTTATTGAATATGCATTCATTTTCGAATAGTGCCAATATCCATTGGAATTCATTGATGATCTTCCAATGCAAAAATATTTTAACTTTTGTAAACCTTCTTTTGCAAAGCTATCCCAGTATATATTGTTAAAATTTCCTTCATATATTTTTTCTCCATTTGCATATAATGTATGGATATATGGTTCCTGTTTACAATTTAGTGTTATAGTAAAATGTATTTCTTTATTACTTTGAATTTTTTCTGTTTCTGGATATATTATATTCCATGGAAAGCCAGGTAAAGAATAGTCTGACTCTAAGTTAGCCCCTCCTATATTTGCATTCCAATATATATTTTTTCCATAATTGTTTATACCAAACCTTAATATAGCTTGTTCTTTCTCATTTCCATTCCAATAACAAAATAATCCTTTATATGGATTATCTATTACTTCATTTTTTTCATTATAAGAAGTTCCATCATTATACATCCCATAAAATTCGAATGTAAATCCATTTTCTGCTAAGATATTTTTTTCATCTTCATTATCATACTTAATTTTTATATAATCATTAACTCCATCAAAATTAAAAGCTTTTTTAGTAAGTCCGCTATTTTCATTCCAATCAAAGTTCATCAATTCTACATTACTTCCTAATTTTTCATTGATATTATCT
>URWN01000041.1 GCA_900551615.1 uncultured Clostridium sp. | reverse complement strand
CCCCCGGCTTAGCCGGGGGCTTTTTACTCATAACGCCTAAAAGGCTATGTTACAAGCAGAGCCTCAAGGCTCATAGCTGTTCCGACGCATGCGTCTCTTATGACCCGTTAAACGGGTCTTTATATTCTTTTATTGATATTTGATCATACATCATATCTTCCTGCAATTGATTTCTTACATATTCTGCTATTCTTTTTGCATTTTTACCAACCGTGTCTACATAGTATCCACGGCACCAAAAACTTCGTTGGCCAAATTTGTATTTCAAATTTGACCACCTCTGGAAAATTATGAGGCTACTTTTGCCCTTTAATATTCCCATATATTTTGATACTGACAATTTGGGTGGTATTTCCACAAACATATGGACATGATCTGGGCAAACTTCCGCCTCTATAATTTTCACTTCCTGCCAATCTGAAATATCTCTTAATATTTTTCCAATTTCTAACCTTTTCTGTCCATAAAAAATTTTTCTCCTATATTTAGGCGTAAATACTATATGATATTTGCAATTCCATTTTGTATGTGATAAACTTGACATTGTATCATATGTAGTACTTTCTTCTTTAGTTTTCTTACTGAATATACTATTCATGATACGCAACTCCTTTCATTTATTTTATCATTTATGCGTCGAAACATATTGATATTATAACATGAAAGGAGTTGCTTTGCTACAAAGCTAAAGCCTACTATACTACCGGCACAGCCGGAAGTTTATTTAACAAAAAAAGGGATTACGGAGCCACCACTCCGAATCCCTTTTTGCTATCAAAAAAGATTATTATATATTAATATTAAAGAAAAAGTCCCAATCCATAATCTCGGTTTTTTTATGGAGTAACATTTATTGTTTTATTATTAGTATATATAACCATTCCAGGCTTAGAACCAGAAGGCTTTTTAACAAACTTAACTTCGCAATAATCAACAGGTACATTAGAAGAATTACGAGCCTTACTATGTTTTGCAGCAATTTCAGCAACTTTAACTAAAATATCATTACTAGGATAAGGCAAACTATTATCAATCTTTAAAATAGTATGACTTCCATGAAAATCTTTAGTATGGAACCAGATATCATTTTTATTTGCAAATTTTAAAGTTAAATAATCATTTTCTTTATTATTTCTACCAACAAAAACAGTATATCCATCAATAGTATATTTTATAGGATTAAATGAAACTGTTTTATTTTTAGTTAATTTAGATTTTTTCACTTTAGAATTTTTCTTATTTAATTTAGAAGAAGTCTTGTCTTTGAATATTTCATTTTCAGAAATTTCTTCGTAAATAGCTGCAACTTCTTCAATAGTTGAGCAACTTTCCAATTCATAAACAACGCTTTCAATATAATCAAGTTCTTTTAATGTATCGGCTTTTTGCTCAGATACAATTATTAGCGCATTTTTAAGTTTTGAATATTTTTTAAAAAATCGCTTTGCATTTATACTAGGTAAAAAACGTTTATCAAGATTTATTGTAATTTTAGCATTATTATCATAATAATTTTCTAATTCAACTTTATCAACATTTTTATTAGGAATTCTATATAAATTAGAAGTTATAAGTTCACCATAAAGCCTATATTTGTCCATATCTTCACATTCTTTTAACTTTTCATCAATGTTATAAAGTCTTTTTTTATATTTTTTCAAGGTATCTAAAATAAGTTTTAAAAGGGTATTTCTATAATTTTTAAATTGTTCATTAGTTTCCTTATTAAAGTAAAAGTCATCAATAAAGAAATTTAATTTAAAAGGTTGGTTCGATATATTTTCTGAAACTAAAAAATAATCTTTAACTATTCCATCAGCATTTTTAATAGTTTCAAATGATAAGTTATCAGTTCCGATATTAGAAATAATTTTATTTGTATAATCAAATATCTTTTTTAAACTATCATCAGTTATATCAATAATATTTAACTTTTTAATTATAGCATTAATAAAGTTTTTAGATATTCCATTAAAAGTATTAGCAATTTTTGAAGGAAGTTCATCAACTAAAATAGAATCTTTAGAAGATGCAATTAAATGCTGCTTAAAATCCTCAAAGTCCTTTAATTCAAGAAAACTTAATTTATCAGATGTTGGAAAAGAATATTTCGTATGTGGTAATATATCTCTAAAGTTTTCATCAATTTCTTTTATATGTCTCAAACTATCTATAATTATATTTGAATCATCTAATAAGATTATATTACTATGTTTTCCCATTAATTCAATAACTAATTTTTTAGAAATAATATCGTCTAAGTCATCAAAACCTTCAAATTCAAGAATAATAAGTCTTTCTAAATCAAATGTTATTATATTTTTTAATTTTAATCCAATCAAATTTTTACGTAACAACATGCAAAAGTTTGGTGCTACTTGTGGATTTGCTTTTTGATGTGTTGTCAAATTGATTCTACAATATTGTGAATCTATACATATATTTAAAGCATAATTTATACCATTTTGATACATTCCTAAAATTATAGTATTTTTATTTGGCTCAAATACTTTGTCTATTCTTGCACCTGTAAGTTGTGATAATTCTGATGTTATTGCTTTTGTAACAATACCGTCAAATGCCATTTTTCATCATCCTTTTCTTTTATTTTTATGTATAACTCTTTTAATTAAGAGATTGCATTTATCATTTTATAGAATATCATAAATTAACATAAAAAACAAGTTGCGTAATAATTTTATTGGCTGTGAACTGTAACAAACTATTAAAGAAAACAATATATTTTATCAATGAATTCCTTGCAATTTGAAAAGCATTATAGTAAAATAGGAATATATTAAATAAAGGGGAGAACACATGAAAAAGAAAGTACTAATTTCAATGATTTTAATGTCAGTATTAATAATACTAGGAACAGTAAAATCAAATGCAGGAAGTCTATATTTAAATGACTTAGACTTTAATGCACAAATTAAAAATGATGGAAGTATGGATGTAGTAGAAAACTGGAACATAAAGGTACAAAATACAAATACATTGTACAAATCATTCAAAACAGATAAAAATAAATTTTCAGGAATAACAGATGTGACAGTAAAAGAAATAACAGATGAACAAGAAACGGATTTTATAAAATCAGACAATTGGGCATATCATGTACAAAAAGGATATTACTATGGAACTAAAAATGAAGATGGAGACTTTGAAATAGGCTGGGGTGTTGGACTAGATACTTCAACTGCATACAAAAAATATCAAATTTCATATACTGTAAAAGATGCAATAACAAAATATAATGATTTTGCAGAGCTATATTGGCAATTTGTTGGAGAAGATTTTGAAATAAATGCAAAAAAAATAACAGGAACAATATATTTGCCATCAAATGTTTCAAACAAAGAAGAAATTAAAGTTTGGGGACATACAAAAGGGCTAAATGGAACAATCTATGCAACAGATACAAATAAAATAGAATTTCAAATAAAAAATTTTAAAAATGGAACATATGTAGAAGCAAGAACATTATTCCCAACAAGTCTAATAAATACATCTGGAAGAACTAAAAATGTCAACATTTTAGACAAAGCTGTAAAAGAAGAAACTAAATGGGCAGATAAAGCAAACAAAGAAAGATGGATGGCAGAAAATAGTGATAAGATATTTATGTGTGTTTTTGGATTAATATTGGTAATAATTACACTAATAATAGTATATTTTGAAATTAAAAAAATTAAAAAATACAAAAATAGACTTAAAGAATTAGAAATTGAAGGAAAATTTAAGCCAACAACTGAATATGAATATTTTAGAGAAATTCCTGATGAAAATACAACACCAGGAGAAGTAATAAAAATATTAAATCCGAAAATGTCAGAGTTTACAGCATCTGTATTTGGAAAAATTTTCTCATCAACTATATTAGATTTATCACTAAAAAAATATTTAGAAATAAAAATAGAAAAAAATGAGAAAAATAAAGAAGTCACAAATATATATGTTTTAAAACAAGTCGGAGATGGATTAAAAGCAGATGAAGAAAAAATTATGACTTTAATAAAAAATGCAGCAGGTGAAAAAAAGGTAATAACTTTAAAAGATTTACAAAAATATATTAAAAATCATCCTTCTAAAGTAGAAAGTTTGTTATCATCAACATTTAGAGCAGTTACCCAACAACTTGACAATGATAAAATATTAAATAATGATATATACAAAGAATACAAAAACTTAGAAACAGCAAAATCAGGATACATATTACTAGCAATGTTTTTATTATTCTGGTCAACTTGTATAATACCTATCATACCAATGATTTTAGCTATAGTAAATGTAGTGCTATGTGGAAAAATAATGAAAAAATTAAATATACTAACTCAAAAAGGAATTGATAGACAAACTGAATGGAAAGGCTTAAAAACTTTTATGGAAGAATTCTCTATGTTAGATAAAAGAGAAGTTCCAGAATTAGTCATATGGGAAAAATATTTAGTATATGCAACAGTAATGGGAGTTGCTGATAAAGTTATAAAACAATTAAAAATAGTTTATCCAGATTTTGATAAAATGTCAGACGGACTAACAACATATACGTATATGAATTTAATGTTACATACAGATTTTAGTAATAGTTTTTCAAATGCAATAAGTTCTTCTATACAATCAGCAAGAGCAACATATTCTTCAACATATTCATCAGGTTCTGGTGGAGGTGGTGGATTCTCCGGTGGTGGAGGATTTGGCCGGAGGCCGGAGGCGGCGGTGGCCGGAAGATAAATTATTAAAATAACAATGTGCGAATGAAGGGAGATAAAAATGGCAAAACCAATAGTAGCAATAATAGGAAAACCAAATGTAGGAAAATCAACATTTTTTAACTATTTGGCAGGAAGTAGAATATCAATAGTGCAAGACACACCAGGAGTAACAAGGGACAGAATATATGCAGAAACAAACTGGCGTGGAAGAAAATTTACACTAGTAGATACAGGTGGTATCGAACCAGATTCAGAAGATATCATCTTATCTCAAATGAGAGAACAAGCAAACTTAGCAATATCAATGGCAGATGTAATCATATTTTTAACAGATATAAGACAAGGAGTAACAGCAGCAGACAGAGAAATTGCATTAATGCTTAAAAAATCAGGAAAACCAATAGTTTTAGTTTGCAACAAAGCAGACAACTATGAAAAAGACAGACAAGAAGCATATGAATTTTATAATTTAGGATTAGGTGATCCATATCCAATATCAGCATCAAATGCACTAGGTATAGGAGATGTATTAGACGCAATATATGAACATTTTCCAGAAAAAGATGAATCAGAAGATGACGATGAAACTATAAAAGTTGCTGTAATAGGAAAGCCAAATGTAGGAAAATCTTCTTTAATAAATAAAATATTAGGAGAAAAAAGAACAATAGTAAGCAATATAGCAGGAACAACTAGAGATGCAATAGATTCACCATTTGAAAATGAACATGGAAAATATGTCTTAATCGATACAGCTGGTATCAGAAAAAAAGCTAAAGTAAATGAACAAATAGAAAAATACAGTGTTCAAAGAAGCTTGCTTGCAGTAGAAAGAGCAGATGTATGCTTAATGATGATTGACGCAAATGATGGTGTAACAGACCAAGATGCTAAAATTGCAGGTGAAGCTCATGAAGCAGGAAAAGGTGTAATTATAGTTGTAAACAAATGGGATGAATATGAAAAAACAACAGGAACTTTGGAAAAATATAAAAAAGAAGTTTATGAAAAATTATCTTATTTATCATATGCACCAATGATTTTTATATCAGCAAAAACTGGACAAAGAGTAGATAAATTATTTGATATGATAAACAATGTAGCAAAACAAAATGCACTAAGAGTATCAACATCAGTATTAAATCAAGTAATAAATGAAGCAATAGCAATTGTTCAACCACCAACAGATAAAGGAAGAAGATTAAAAATTTATTATGGAACACAGGCTTCTACAAAGCCACCAACATTTGTAATTTTTGTAAATAATAAAGAATTATTCCATTTTTCTTATCAAAGATATTTGGTAAATCAAATTAGAAAAGAGTTTGGATTGGAAGGAACGCCAGTTAGAATTATTGTCAGAGAAAAGAGTGAAAAAGAATAAAAGTTGGAAAAGAATTAAATTTTAGCAAGGAAAATTTTATTTAAAAGGCAAGGGCGCATACGTTTGTATGTAACCGCGTTTTAAACAAAATTTGACGCAGATAAAATTGTAATTATTTTCTAACGAAAAGGAGGTAAAAAAAATGGCAGCATACATTATAGTAGCAATCATAGCATACCTAATAGGTAGCGTAAATTTTTCAATACTAATAAGTAAAAAAATGGCAGGATTTGATGTAAGAGAAAAAGGAAGTGGAAATGCAGGAACAACTAATATGTTACGTTCAGTTGGAAAAAAAGCAGCTGCAATCACTTTAATATGTGATATTTTAAAAGGAGTTGTTTCTATTGTAATTGCAATAATTGTAGGAAACATTGTAAAAAACTTAGATAGAGAATTTCTTTTACAAATAGCAGGAATTGCAGTAGTTATAGGACATACATTCCCAATATTCTTTGGTTTCAAAGGAGGAAAAGGTGTTGCAACATCACTTGGAGTATTACTTATGAGCAATTGGCAAATAGGATTAATTTGCTTAGTATTTGCACTTGTATTAATGGTATTAACTAGAATGGTATCATTAGGTTCATGTGGAGCAGCAATACTATTCCCAGTTTTAACATTATTCATAAATCAACATTACACAGTTTTAACAGAAGGAAAAAGTGGCAGAGTTTATTTTGTATATAGTGTAATATTAGCTATAATTGTTTTATATAATCATAGAAGTAATATAAAAAGAATTTTAAACGGAACTGAAAATAAATTAGGAAAGTAATATGCCGGGATCAAACAAAGGAGGAAAAATATGAATATTGCAATAATAGGAAGTGGAAGCTGGGGAGTTGCATTAGCAGTTCATCTAGCAAGCTTAGGACATAACATAAAAATATGGTCTTTTATGGAAGAAGAAAGAGACCTTATAAACAATGAAAGAAAATGTAAATTCTTACCAGGATTGAATTTGTCAGAGAATATACAATGCTCAACAAATTTTGAAGAAGTTATAAAAGATAGTAAATTTATTTTACATGTAACACCTTCAAAGTTTACAAGAAATATTTTTAAACAATACAAACAATATGTAGGAAACAAACCAATTATTATATGTTCAAAAGGATTTGAAAAAGAGACACTTGAAACATTAGATGAAGTAATTTTAGAAGAAATGCCAGAAGCAAAAGTAGGTGTTTTATCAGGACCAAGTCATGCAGAAGAGGTATCTATTGCAATACCAACAGCATTAGTAATTGCTTCTAAACATCAAAATATATTAAAAACTATACAAGATGCTTTTATGTCAGAAAAAATGAGAATATATACATCAAATGATGTTAAAGGTGTCGAACTAGGTGGAGCATTAAAAAACATAATAGCTTTTTGCGCAGGAGTTGCAGCAGGAATTGGACTTGGAGATAATAGCTTTGCGGCATTAATAACAAGAGGCTTAAAAGAAATTGCAAGATTAGGTATTGAATTAGGTGGAAAAGAAGAAACATTTTATGGCTTAAGTGGCTTAGGTGATTTAATAGTTACATGTTTAAGTGAACATAGCAGAAATAGAAAAGCTGGGATGTTAATAGGACAGGGAAAATCTCTTGAAGAAACCAAAAAAGAAGTTGGAATGGTAATTGAAAGCATTGATAATATTGAAGTTGCATATGAGCTTGGAAAATTGCATAATATAGAAATGCCAATTGTAGAAACAGTATATAAAGTTTTATATGAAAACTTAAATCCACAAGAAGCTGTCAAAAATTTAATGACAAGAGATAAAAAAATGGAATAGAATTTTTAGAATAAAATAAAGAAAATATGAAATAATATTTATAAAAAAGCTTTCAGTATTAATAAGAAATTTTAGAATATAAAATAAAAAATGAAAGCAAGATTGGAGGAATAAAAATGGAATTTTTTGATAAATTAGGAAAAAAAGCAAGTGAAGCATATAAAGTAACAGCAGATAAAACAGGAAAATTAGCAAAAGAAGCTAAACTAAGAATGAAAATATCAGATTTAAAATCACAAATAAACACTATATATAAAGAAATAGGAGAAACAGTTTATCAAAAGCACACAAGAGAAGGTGAATATGATATTACTAAAGAAATAGAAGAAAAATGCACAAAAATAGATGTTTTAAGTGATGAAATAGAATCAAATCTAAAACAATGCTTAGAATTAAAAGATAAAAGACAATGCCCAAGTTGTTTTGCAGAAATTGAAAAGGACGTTAAATTCTGCCCTAAATGTGGAGCAAAACAAGAAGAAATACAAGAAGAACCAGCAAAAGAAGTTGAAGTAATAGAGAAAGCAGAAGAACAAAAAGAAAATAATCAAGAAGATGAAAAGTCAACTTTAGAAACAACAGTAGAAGTAGAATCAAATTCAAATTTAGATGATGACAAAACTGTAGAACATATAAGTGAAGAAGAATAATTTGTATTAAACATTATTTTAATGTAGCAATATATAGGCATAAATATATGTCAATAGATTGCTACATTTTTAATAAGGATATCTTTCATATAAATATTTAATTAAATTATTAGCGTTTTTATCTGTAACATGTATATATACACCAGTATCCAAAGAAACCCACATTACAATTTTAAAATCATTAAAATTATCAATAAAAATACCAATTATTTCAGTAATTTCAATTGGATTTTCATATTTATGTTCCCAAATTAGAGAATTATTTATATCAAAAGAAGAATTATAAAAAGAACTCAAAAACTTTTCTAATTCTTTTGAACTTTCACTATACAAATTCACCGAAACCATAATTTTCTCCCATAAAAATGTTCTTTATTTTTAGTATATTTCGTAAACAAAAAATTATACATACTAAACTAATTTGGAATAGTTTGTTATAAAAAAGTAAATAATAAAGAAAATTAGATACATCTTCTAAAATTAAAGTAGATGTAAAAGGAGGAATATTTTGAAAAAATATGCAAAAATAGCCTATATAGTCTTGATTCTTATAATTTTAATATTTGGATTTTCAATGTACAAAGTTTCTGGAAAAAATAATACAAACGAAGATGTAAAAGATAAAACATTATCTGAAATAGAATACCTAGAAAATGAATTAGTAAATTTGTTTAATGAAGTTAATAATATTAAATTTGAAAATTACACAATTTCGGCAACAGAAATTAATGAGAACAAAACACAAAGTAAAAATGAAGAATCTATAAAATCAGAAGATGGCAATGGAAGCAAAAATGATTCGGGAGATGAAAGCAAAAGCTCTAGCAATTCAAATGGTTCAAGTGATAGCTCAGGCAAAACATCAACTAATGGTGAGTCAGAAGAAGCAAACAATAAACAATATAAATTAGAAACTAATGGAGTATTAACAAGCACTACTGATATTAATTGGACACAAATAAAAAATGATGTGGAAAAAATATACACATTAATATATCCTATGACAATTGATTTATATCAAACAAAAACAAATCAGGAAGATATAGTTAATTTCAACAAAGAATTTGATAGTCTAACAAAATCAGCAAAAGAGGAAAATAAGGAAAATTATTTATTAGAACTTGCAAAATTGTATGATTATTTACCAAAATTTATAGAAAATTGTACAAATAATCAAAGCAAAAATGTAGTTATAAAAACAAAAAATAATATCTTTAAAGCATATAGTATTTTAGATAAAGAAGATTGGAACAAAATATCAAGTAATATAAATGCTGCATCACAAGAATTTACAAAACTTATAACTAATGTAAATCAAAATGAATCTGTAAATCATTATAACGTAAATAAAGTATATGTAATAATAAACGAGTTACAAAATGCAATAAATTTAAAAGATAAAGAAGTTTTTTTGATAAAATATAAAAATTTACTGGAAGAATTAGAAAATATATGATATAATGCAAAAAGAGTAAATTGAATAGTCGCTGGTAACTTCCGAAAGGAACTACGAGAGGAAAGTCCGGGCTCCATAGAGCAATGATGCTAGATAACGTCTAGTGGGGGCAACCCTAAGGAAAGTGCAACAGAAAATAACCGCCCATATATGGGTAAGGATGAAAAGGTGAGGCAAGAGCTCACCGGTTCTATGGTGACATAGAATGCTGTGTAAACCCCATCTGGAGCAACACCTAATAAAGAAGATTAAGCCTGCTCGGCGCCTTCTTGAATTGCGTGGCTTGAGGCATATAGCAATATATGTCCTAGATAAATGACTATTTTAAAAGACAGAACCCGGCTTACAGATTTACTCTCTATTTTTGATTTTATTTTAGGGAGGTAATTAATTTGAAGAAAATTGTTGGTTTTCAAAATAAAGGAGGAATGATATTGACAAGAAAATTAGAGATAATTGATGAAGAAATAATGTCTATTGTTGGAAAAAGGGGTATGAAAAAATTAATTAATAATATTCAAATAGATATTAGGAATTTAAAATTAGGTAAATTAATATGTTATAATGAAGAAGCTGTCTTTGAAGAATTACAAGATATAATTGACAATGCCATTATGGAGCAAAGCTATGAAATATAATATTTACTTAACAAATAATGCTAATAATATGATAAAAAGACATATATTATTTTTAAGTAAAGTAAGTATAAAGGCATCTATAAAATTAAAACAAACATTTAAAGAATATATAATTATATTAAAACACTATCCTAAATTAGGAAAAAAATTAAATTTTAAAAGAGAAAAACCACCTTCAATAAGGAAGATGGTAATTGACAAAAGGTATATTTTAATATATTTTATAATCAATAACAACATTTACATAGATACAATTTTAGACTCAAGGCAAAATAACAAATATTAAAAATCAAAAATTTTAAAATCAATTGGTAATTCACCATAAAAATTCAAAACATTATTATTAACAGGATGAACAAACTGCAAATTATAGCAATGCAAAGCCTGCCTATCAATCAAATCAGAAATAGAACCATATAAATCATCACCAATTAATGGATGTCCGATAGCAGCCATATGAACTCTAATTTGATGAGTTCTACCAGTCTCCAAAGAACACTTAACTAAAGAATAATTATCAAAATCTTTTAAAACTTCATAATGAGTAATAGAAGGTTGACCATTTTCAGAAATGCATCTTTCAATAATACTATTTTCTTTTCTAGCAATAGGTAAACTAATAGTACCAAATTTTTTATCAAAAATACCATTACAAGCAGCTAAATATTCTTTTTTAAATTTATGGCACTTCATTTGAGAAATTAAACATTCTTGTATATACTCGCATTTTGCAAAAACAACTAAACCTGAAGTATTTAAATCTAGTCTATTAACAGGTCTTACTTTTTTCTTTAATCCGATTTTATCAAAATAAAATCTAATACCATTACACAAAGAATCAGAATAATGTAAAATAGAAGGATGTATTGCAATACCAGCAGGTTTATTAATTATAAGCAACCAATCATCTTCAAATACAATGTCTAAATTCATTTGTGTAGGTACAATATTAGAATTGTCTTCTTCATAATTTAAATCTATAGTTATAATATCTCCAGCATTTGTTATACTTCTAGTATCACAAATTTTGTTATTTAATAAAATCTTTTGCATTTTTATTAGTTTATACAATAGACGTGAAGATATTTGTAGTTCATTTTGTAATATTTGGTTTATTGTTTGTTCATTTGTTTTTACTTGGTATGTAAGTTTCATTTATTAAATCTCCTTAAATGTTTTATTTGGTAAGTATCATATCATTTTAAATTATAACAGGAATACTATAAAAATACAAATTTTTATAATAAATCAAATACAATTATTTATGTAGAAATATAACTAAAACTGTTGAAATACATAATATGTTATGTTAGAATAACAACATAGAATAAAAACATACAAAGGAGGAAATAATATGAAATGGAATACAAGAGATTTTAATATGACTTAATATTATATTTAAAGCACATTAAAAGCAAAAATACATAGGAGGGGTTATAAAAATGTTAAAAAAGGAAAATAAAGGAATAACGTTAGTAGCGTTAGTAATAACAATTATTATCTTATTGATATTAGCAACAATATCAATACAATCATTAACAAACA
>URWN01000040.1 GCA_900551615.1 uncultured Clostridium sp. | reverse complement strand
CGAATTCAATCATACTATTTGAAAGAATTTGTTTCACATCATTGACATATATACAAAAATATAAGTAAAAGAGCAGATATTTAGTTGATAATTATCTGCTTTTATGATATAAAATAAGAAATGACAAATAAAAACATAGTAATAAATGAGACGGAGCAACAAATGAATAAAATTAAAGAAGAAAATAAAATATTAATAATGTTAGCATTTTTCAGCATATCAGTAGGACTATGGGGTAACTTCAGACAACTATGGCTACAAGACAATAACTTTGCGGTAACAGATATAAGTAATATATTAAGCATAGGAACATTTATAAGTGTAATAATTATTGCTTTAATAGGAAAATATGTAAAGCTAAATAAATTAAAAAACATGTTAGTAATTGTACTAATAACAAAATTTATAAACATGATATGGCTATATTCATTAAATCAATTAGGATCAACAGAATTTATAAAATTATCAATAATAATAGATATAGTAACAGAATACATAATAATAACAAGTATATATCCATTAATAACAACAATCGTAAAAACAGAAACTATATACAGTAAAAGGAGATTAACGGAATATCTATTTAGAGATATAGGAATTTTATTTGGAGGATTATTTATAGGAAAAAGCATAGCAGGATTTTTAATAAACTATAATATATGTTTACTTATAGCCAATATATTTCTACTATTATCGCTTATCATATTATTAAATATAAAAGTAAATAATCCAACAAATGAAATTTATGAAGAAATATCATCAAAAGATATTTTCAAAGATAAAATTTTAGTTTTATATTCTATTTATGTATTAATTGGAACAATTGCAATGTCAACAGCATTGGGCCTAAAAATAATTACACTTACTAATTATTTTAAATTTAGTGATAGTGTAGCAACAAATTATTTATTGATTGTTGGATTATTAGCAGATATTTTTGGAATTATTGCTTTAAAGTACTTAACACCAAAAAATGACAACTTAACAATAACAATAAAATTTGGTATAAGGTTCTTAGCATATGTAATAGCATTTATATCAAATAATATTATAATTGCTTTTATAGCAATTACATGGTCTTTATTTATATCAACAGCATATGAAAACATATGTGATGCTATATATATAAATAGACTAGAAAATAAATATCAGTTAAGTTTTTCAAATATATGTCACATAATTAGATTTTTAGGAGAAGCTATAGGTATATTCTTATGTGGCATAATGTATGAAAAAGGATTAAGATATATGTTTGGATTATCCGCTATATTTATGGTATTCCAAATAAGCTTAGCTTATTACATGATATATTTAAGAAAAAAAGAATTATAGGTTATATAAAAATTTTAAAAGGAGACAAATAATGATATTATCAACATTTTTAATTATAATAGGATTTGTATTACTAATAGTAGGCGCAGACCTATTAGTGGACGGAGCAAGTGGAATTGCTAAAAAGTTCCATATACCAGAAATAATAATAGGACTAACAATTGTATCAATAGGAACATCAATGCCAGAACTATTTGTAAGCATAACATCAGCAATAGATGGCTATTCAGATATGGCATTAGGAAACGTAATAGGAAGTAATTTAAGCAACTTATTATTAATATTAGGATTGTCAGCCTTAATTAGGCCAGTAACATTTCAAAAAGAAACAAGAATATATGAAATACCAATGTGTTTAATATTCACAATAATATTTATAATTTTTTGTAACACATCAGATACTATATCAAGACCAGAATCAATAATATTAATAATATTATTTGTCATATTTATTGGATATACAATATATATGGGAAAACGTGAAAGCCAAAAAGAAATAATGGAAATAAAAACAGAAGAAAGCAAAAAAACTAACACTATAAAAAATATATTATTAGTAATTATAGGAATAGTAGGTCTAAAAATTGGTGGTGATTTAGCAGTAAATAACGCTGTAAAAGTTGCTCAATATTTTAACTTAAGTGAAAAGATAATAAGTCTAACAATATTAGCAATTGGAACAAGTCTGCCAGAACTTGTAACAAGCGTAACAGCTGCAATAAAAGGAAATAGCGATATAGCAATTGGAAATATTATCGGTTCTAATATATTCAACATGTTACTTATTATCGGAGTATCATCATTTATAAAGCCAATTACTTTTAATGTAAGCTATAATATGGATTTATCAATCCTAGTAATATCAACATTGATATTAGCATTATTTCCAATTATTCCGCCAAAAAATAAGATGAGTAGAATGAATGGATTAGTTTATGTAATTTTATATGCAGCATATTTAGGAATATTATTTTTATGATAAAATAAATGGCAAAAAGCAAGTAAGAAAAGAAGGTAATAAAGATGAAATTAAATATAGTAATGGTAGAACCAGAAATACCACAAAACACAGGAAATATAGCAAGAACATGTGCAATAACAGGCTCTAAATTACACTTAGTACACCCACTAGGATTCAAAATAGATGAAAAATCAGTAAAAAGAGCAGGACTAGACTACTGGGATAAACTAGATATAGAAGAACACGAATCACTAGAGGACTTTTTAAATAAATATAAACCAGAAGAGAATAAGATGTTTTTTGCAACAACAAAAGGAACAACAAAATATACAGATATAGATTACTCAAAAATGGACGAAGTATTTGTTTTATATGGAAAAGAAACAAAAGGTTTACCAGAACCTTTGTTGGAAAAATATTTAGATGAAAAAACAATAAGAATACCAATGCTTCCAACTCTTAGATCATTGAATTTATCAAATTCAGTCGCAATAATTACATATGAAATTTTAAGACAACATAATTTTGAGGATTTACAAGAAACAAGTACATATTTTAAGAAGTAAAATTTTAGGAGCAAATCATGGAAAAAATATACAAAGAACCAAACAAATCAGAAACAGAAACAACAATAAATGTATTGTATAGTGAAAATATGCTATCAATATACACAAACAAAGTAAATTTACAAAAAAAGCTCAATAAACTATTAGGAACTCCCACAAAAGAAGACAAAATTAAAAGAAGTATTGCAGGAAGTAGATGGAATATTTCATTAGATGATAAAACAAAAATACAAAAAATAATTTTAAAAGCCAATATATATGAGTTATAATTTTATAAAATAATATTGAAAATATAAATAGTAAAAAATTATCGAATAATTACAAAATAAAATGGAAAAATAAAATTATTAAAACTAGAAAAGGAAGATAAACTATGGACAAAAAAATAATAGCATTAGATTTAGATGGAACATTATTAAATAGTGATGGAATTGTAACTGATGTAACAAAAAAACATTTGAAAAAATTAAAAGAAGATGGACATATAATTACAATAGCAACTGGTAGAATTTTAAGCAGAGCACTTGTTGGAACAGATGGTGCAGAATTTGCAAACTATGTTATTTGTGACGCAGGTGCAGCAGTTTTTAAAAATGAAGGAAAAGATAAAGAATGGAAAGAAGTATATGCAAATCCATTAACAAAAGATATTGTTCAAAGTATTGCTTCATATTATGATAAAAACAAATTTATTACTATAAACATATGTGATAGAAATAAAATTCATCATTATGACAAAACTATTGATATAAGTGAATTCCTAGAAAATATATCTGAAATAATACATGTATCAGTATCATTTATAAATAATGAATTTGTAACTGAATATTTTAAAATTTTTAAAGAAAAATTTCCAATGCTAAAAGTGGAAATAATGCAAGATAGCTTTCGAGATGTTAAATGGTTAGAAATAGCACAAAAAGGTGTTAAAAAACATAAAGGAATAGCAGAAATTGCCAGATTAGAAGGAATTTCTAACGAAAATATTATTGCATTTGGTGATGGATTAAATGATGTCGAAATGTTAAAAAAATGTGGCATTGGAGTTGCTATGAAAAATGCTTTGCCAGAAGTAAAAGAACAAGCAGATTATATTACATCAAGAAATAATAATGAAAATGGAGTTATAGAATTTTTAAAAGAATATTTAGTTGAAATATAAAATGATAGAAAAGTAAAAAAAGATGAACAAGAAATTTAAGATGTTTAATAAATGAAAAGAGTAGAAAACTACTCTTTTTCTTTTATTTTTCAATATTTGCAATGCAGTATAAAGGAATATTAGTAAGCCGATCATCTTTACTTACACGTTTTCCTAAGGACTTTTTAGTGGATTCTACACATTTTTCTAATGTCTTTTTAAATAAAAAGCCCTTTTAATTTTTAATTTTATATGATAAAATATCAAAAAACGAAAGAAATAAGAAAATGGCAAGAATAATATTAGAAAATGCAACTAAGGAACAAAAGCAAGAAAATTTAATATAATACAAGGAGTAAACAAATGATATACGAATTTGAAGTACCAGGAAAAGTAATAGGAAAAGGAAGACCAAGATTAAACTCATATACAGGAATAGTCTACACACCAACAAAAACAAAAGACTACGAATCACTTGTAGAACAATATTTTCTATTAAAATATCCAAGGTTTAAAACATTAGAAGGAAGAATAAAAGTAAGTATAATAGCATATTTTTCAATACCAAAAGCAACGAAAAAATCAGATATAAATGAGATGCTAGATAACAATATAAGTCCAACAAAAAAACCAGATATAGACAACATCGTAAAAGCAGTTTTGGATAGCATGAACAAATTTGCATTTAAAGATGATAATCAAATTACAAAATTAGAAGTAGAGAAAAAATATGCATTAGAAGATAAAATTTATATAAAAATTGAAGAATATTAATTATGAACCAGTAGAACCACTATAAAATTATTTATTATTGTGGTTCTTTTATGTTGAATTATAACAAAACTCAGAAACATGTGCTTTTAAAGCTCAAACAAAACAACATAGATAATTTGTATATTTACACAATCATTTGGTATGCAACAAAGGAGGTATTTGATCTAATAGTGCAGCGGTTGTTTATGTCCAAATGTTTATAGGAAAATAAAAGCAAATATCACAAAACATCATATAATATAATAGGTGATGTTTATGAAAAATATATTAAAAAGTTTATATGAAGACGCCAAAAATATAAAAGAAAAAGATCCGGCATGTAGAAACGTTTTAGAAGCAATTATATTATATCCAGGTTTCCATGCAATATTTTTTCATAGGATAGCACACTTTTTATATAAAAAGAAATTATACTTTATAGCAAGGCTAATATCCCAAATTTCAAGGCATATAACAGGAATAGAAATACATCCAGGAGCCAAAATAGGAAAAAGATTATTAATTGATCATGGAATGGGAGTTGTAATAGGAGAGACAACAACAATAGGGAATGATTGTACAATATATCACAATAGTACACTAGGTGGAACTGGAAAAGATAAATACAAAAGGCACCCAGATATAGGTAATAATGTTATGGTAGGTTCAGGCGCTAAAGTATTGGGCCCAATTAAAATAGGAAATAATGTAAAAATAGGTGCAAATAGTGTCGTTTTAAAAAATATACCAGATAATGTAACTGTAGTACGGAGTACCACGGATATATAGTAAATAAAGTATAAAAACACTTGTGTTTTTTTCATAAAGGTGATAAAATGTAAAAAAATTTGAGATATCCGGGGGTACCAAAAAATGTATGAGAGAAGCGCAATAGTACTTGAAAAAAATTTTAATACAATATTAGGTTTTGACCAAAAAATAAACTTAAAAACAATTTATAAAGATTTCAAAGAATTAACTGAAGAAATAGAGAATTATCAACAAATACTTGAAGAAGAAGACAAAATTATAAATGAATTTGATAAAGTAGCAAACGAAATAAGAAAAATACAACAAGAACAAAAAAAGCTATATAAATCAAATATAAAACTAGAAGAAGACAGAAATCAATTATTTGATAATTTAGATGAAGATCCAGAAATAATATCAAAAAAACTAAAAAAAATTGAAGAGAATATAGCAGAAAACAATAAAAGATTAGAAGAATTAAGAGAGAGCTATGTAACATCATTAACAACCTTTTCTCAAAAACAAGAAGAAAGAAATTTATGTTCAAGAAATAGAAGAGCCGAAGAAAAGAAACATCTTCAAATTATAGAAAAAACAACAAACAATTTAAATGATATAGATAAAAGCATAATAAAAGATTTAAAAGATATTATAAATTCAGAATGTGAAAACGAAAAGCAAGAAATAATAGAAATAATGATAAATAATGGTAAAGACGAAAGAATACCATTTAATAAAGACGTTATCCAAAACGCTGTAGAAATGAGAACAGATATTGCAAAAAAAGAAGCTGAATGTTATATAAATGCATATGAAAAAACAAGAAGGCTTATTGCTGAAATAAATAATGATGATGTAAAACTAGACAAATATACAAAAACATTACGTGACATTAGCGTCAAAATGGCATTTTTAAAAGCTAAAAAAATGTATATTGTAAGTTTTCTAGACAATGAAAGAATGTCCGCAATAAATGGATTAAAAGCCCACAAACAATTAATGGAAGAATCATGTAATGAATTTAAAACAGACATGGAACAATTTGGAAACTTATACAG
The DNA here is from genome assembly GCA_900551615.1 of uncultured Clostridium sp. Taxonomy (GTDB): domain Bacteria; phylum Bacillota; class Clostridia; order TANB77; family CAG-508; genus CAG-269. Next base: position 5,794 of record URWN01000040.1, on the reverse strand, counting down.
TTTAATCTTACGTGAAATTGCTGGAAGATCTAGTAAAAAAGCATATAAAGAATTATATAATAAAGAATATCTAAAAAATATAGAAGAAAAAGAAAAGAATTTTGAACAAGAAATAAATAATATAAAACTTCATGCAGGTGCAATTATTAATTCAAATTATTGGAGAATAGATGAAATTAAAAATATATATCATGTTTTTCAAAATGAAGTAAGCGAAAAGTTCGGAAAAGACTTATCAGAATTTAAGCTAGAAGAAAATGAAAATGAAGAAACGGTTGTTGATAAAAAAACGGAAATAGAAGACGATATTTTTAAAACAGAAATTCCAGATGATGATGTTGAATACATTGAAGAATACGAATATGATGATGACTATGATGAATATGATGACGAAGAAAATGATAATGAAAATGAAGAAGTAAGCGAATACGAAAATAGCAACGAAAACTTTGACTATGATGATGAGTATGATGACGAAAAAGATGAAAATGAAGAGTTTGAAGATAATGATGAATACGATGATGATGAATATGATGACACGGAAGAATATGAAGACGAATATGATGACTATGAAGAAGACGAATATCAAGACGAAGAATATGATGATTATGATGAAGATGATGAATCAGACAGCTACGAAGATGATAACGAAGAAATCGAGTCAAGCAAAACAAAAGAACAAACAAATAAAATTACTAAAAACGAAGAATTAGAAACTAGAAAACATGGAAAACATGAAAAAGAAGAGAAAAAAGGAAAAGGACTATTTAACAAATTCTTTAAATAGTCCAAAATGAATTATACAAAAGGAAGGTTAATAAATGTATTTAATAGTTGGACTAGGAAATCCAGAAAATGAATATGCACATACAAGGCATAATATGGGATTTGATGCAATAAATGAAATTGCTAAAAAAAATAATATAAATATCACAAAAACAAAATTTAAAGCATTATATGAAACAGGAATAATTCAAAATCAAAAAGTAATATTATTAAAACCGCAAACATACATGAATGCAAGTGGAGAATCAATAAAAGAAGTATATGATTTTTACAACATAAAGCCAGAAGAATTAATAGTAATTTATGATGATATAGATATATCAAAAGGAAAAATAAAATTAAGAAAAAAAGGTGGTGCAGGCTCTCATAATGGAATGAAATCAGTTATAAAAGAATTAGGAATAACTGATTTCACAAGAATAAGAGTCGGAATAGGACAACCAGAATTCAAAAGTGACATGATAAACTATGTTATTGGAAAAGTACCAGAAGAAGAACAAAAAATTTTACAAGAAGGTACACAAAAAGCGGCAGAAGCAGTAGAGGAAATACTAAAAAATGGTATAGATATTGCAATGAACAAATTTAATTAGAGAGGAATACAAATATGCTAGAAATATTAATAAGCAGAGACAAAGAAGAAAGAAAAATAGCTCTATTAGAAAATGGAAAATTACTAGAATACTATGTAGATGAAGAAAATTCAATAAGGAAAGAAGGAAATATCTATATAGGAATTGTCAAAGACATAGTTAAAGGAATGCAATCAGCATTTGTAGACATAGGAACAGAAAAAAATAGTTTTATTCATCTAAAAGATATCCTAGATAAAATAGATGAAAGTAAAGAAAATATAAATCCTAAAATAGATATAAGTGATATTATAAAAACAGGTCAAAAACTATTAGTACAAGTAAAAAAAGATAGTAATCTTCAAAAAGGTGCAAGAGTTTCAACACATATAAATCTACCAAGTAAATATATAGCGTTAATGCCAAATACAGATATAGTAACGATATCACAAAAAATAACTGATTCAAAAGAAAAAGAAAGACTAGTGAAATTAGTAAAAGAAAATCTAAGCAAAGGTAATGGAGCAATAATAAGAACTTCAGCAATAGGAAAAGAACAAGAAATAATAGAGGATATAAAAAATATAGAAGCTAAATGGGAAAAAATTGAAATATCATTTAAAAATGACAAAGGAAACAAGCCAAAGTTAATTGCAAAATCAGAAAATATAGTAGAAAAGATGTTAATAGATTTACCAGAAAATTCAATCCAAAAAATAACTATAAATAATAAAAAAGATTATGAAAAAATGCTAGAATTTAAAGAAAAAAAGAGCTATTTAAAAAGTACAGAAATAGAACTAATAGAAGATCAAGATATATTAGACAAATACGACGTAGAAAAAGAAATAGCTAAGCTAGAAAATAGAAAAATATGGCTAAAATGTGGTGGATTTATAACAATTGATAAAACTGAAGCTTTAACTGCAATAGATGTAAATACAGGAAAATATACAGGAACAAAAAATGTAGAACAAACAATTTATAAAGTAAATGAAGAAGCAACAATAGAAATAGCAAAACAACTTAGATTAAGAGACATTGGTGGAATAATCATAATTGATTATATTGATATGAAAGATGAAAAAAACAAAGAAAAAATAGAAAATTTATTAAAAGAAAAATTAAAGAAAGATAGAACAAAAACACAAGTAGAAGGATTTACCAAACTAGATTTAATGGAAATGACAAGAAAACATATATGTAGCCATAAAGAATAAAGTACATATAGATTTAGCAAACAAATAAAGCATTGGGAAGGAGCAAAAAATGAACGTAGGATTTATATCGCTAGGATGCAGTAAAAACTTAATAGATACAGAAGTTGCAATTGGACTATTTAAAGACAATAATTATAAAATAGTAAACAACCCTGAAGAAGCAGATATATTAGTAATAAACACATGTGGATTTATAGAATCAGCAAAAGAAGAAGCTATAAATACTATTTTAGAAATGGCAGAATATAAAAAGAAAAGATGCAAATATTTAATAGCAATGGGATGTTTAGTACAAAGATATTATGATGATTTAATTAAAGCATTACCAGAAGTTGATTTATTTATAAAAATAGATGAATACAATCAATTATGGAACAAAATAGAAGACTTAATAAAAAGAGATATTGTTGAAAAATCCAAAATAAAAACAAGTACAAAAATATCTGAAATAAAGCCATTTCCAATGCCAACATATAATGAATTTATGGAAAGAGTTGTAACAACTGGAAAAAACTATGCATATTTAAAAATAGGTGAGGGATGTAGTAACAAATGTACATATTGTGCGATTCCATACATAAGAGGTCCATTTGTAAGCAGAAAAATGGAAGAAATATTAGATGAAGCAGAAATGCTAGCTAGAAAAGGAATAAAAGAATTAATTGTAATAGCACAAGATACAACAAAATATGGTGTAGACATATATGGAGAAAGCAAACTTGCAGAATTACTAGAAAAACTAAGCAAAATAAAAGGAATAGAATGGATTAGATTCTTATATTCTTATCCGGAAGGAATAACAGACAAATTAATAGAAACAGTTGCAAATAATGATAAAATTGCAAAATATTTTGACATCCCAATCCAACATATTTCAGACCCAATATTAAAGAAAATGAACAGAAAAACAAGCAAAGAAAACATAATAAAAATATTAGAAAAAATAAGAAATAAAATTCCAAATGTGACATTAAGAACAAGTTTAATAGTTGGATTCCCAGGCGAAACAAAAGAAAATTTTGAAGAACTTTTGGAATTTGTAAAAGATACTAAATTTGATAAATTAGGAACATTTATGTATTCAAAAGAAGAGGGAACACCAGCAGCAAAATTACTAAATCAAATACATGGAAACACTAAAAAAGCAAGATATAATAAAATAATGGAAGCACAACAAGAAATATCAAAACAAATATTAGAAGAAAAAATTGGTAAAACATATAAAATTTTAGTTGAAGACATATCTTTTGATAAAAAATATTTAATTGGTAGAACAATGCAAGATGTCCCAGAAGAAGATGGACTAGTATATATTAAAAAAGATAAGAATTTAAATGAAAACAAAGTTTTAAATAACTTTGTAAATTGCAAGATTATAGATGTAAGCAATTATGATTTAATAGGTGAAATACAGTAATAGAAAAATCAGATACAGTTTTAAACTATATCTGATTTTTAGCATGTTGTCTCATTCTTCTTTCCGCATCTTTTTTTGCTATATCTTCACGCTTATCATAAAGTTTTTTACCTTTTCCTACGCCTAATTCAATTTTAACCAAACTACCTTTAAAATACATATTTAAAGGAACAAGGCTATAACCTTTTTGTTTAGTCATAACAATTAATTTATTAATTTCTCGTCTATTTAGCAATAGCTTTCTATCACGTAAAGGATCTTTATTAAAAATATTACCATGTTCATAAGGACTAATATGTAAGTCAACTATATATACTTCATTATTTTTAATAATAGCATAACTATCTTTTAAATTTGCTTTTCCATTTCTTATAGATTTAATTTCAGTACCAGAAAGTACAATACCTGCTTCTAATTTGTTTTCTATATTATAATTATGAAAAGCAGTAGGATTCTTTGCAATTAATTTATCATTAGACATCATGTGTACCTCAATTCTATATAATAATTTATTTATCACAATTTTAAAATCTAATCTAACAATACAAATGTGTACTTGATTTATATAACAAGAGTATAACACGAATAAAGAAAAACTGCAAATAAATCCTACTAAATATTATTCATCATCATCATTATTGTTATTACCTTTACGTCCAGTATTAGTAAATTGCATTGAATAATACCAAACAACAGCAATTATAGCAATAGCAGCAATGCCCATAATAAGCCAGGTCCAAGCATTTTGAGACATACCCATTACAGTAGCATTAGTTCTTGTAGCACTATAACCAGTATTAGAATTATTTCTAGTCATAGTATTTTCAGTTTTACTAGTAATATTTTTAGAAGTATTAGAAATATCTCTAGCACCATTTTCAACTTTATCTTCAATTCCACCAACAAAATTTCTTACATCATTAGTTGCAGTTCCAAAAGTTGTTTTACCATCATTAGCAAGACAAATTGAAAAAGAAAATACAGTAAATAAAGTAATAGCTAAAGAAACAAAAAATTTCTTGTTCATGTAAATTTCCTCCTTTAAAATTTTAAAAGTATAATTTGATTTTTTAAATCTATTAATATTATCTTAAAATTTGGACAAAATATACATGAAAAAAATTACTAAAAAAGTTGTCAAAAGGTTGTTTTAACCTAATGGCAACTTTTGAAAATTAATTTTTTAATTTAATTAATATTGCAATAGCTAATAAAATTAATAAAATACCTACAACAATTAAAAAGATATTTAAAATATTAGTAATTCCTAATCCTGATTCTGTAGAACCAGTTGTTTTCACAGTAGCAGAAGGAGTAGTAATTATAGAATTATTACTAGTTGAAGAATTTGTAGTTGAACTTCTACTTGAATTTGTTGTTGTATAAGAATTATCTTCTTCTTCATCATCCTCATCATCACTACTTAATGTAGAGTTTGATGAAGATGTATTTTCTGTTAAATTTAAATCTACAGCTTTTACTTGGTTAAAACTAATTAGTGCTATTGTAATAATTACTAAAAGTATAGCTAATTTTTTTACTATTTTTGTCATAAAAATCCCTCCTAAAAATTTTCATTTGTTATGTACATAAACAATAATAGCACAAAAAATATAAACAGTCCATAATTTTTAACAATTTTTTTCTTAATCTTAAAACTGACGTTACAGTTCACAGCCAATAAAATTATTATTTGTGTGGCACCCTCTTCCACTTGGGTAATTATATATATTTGAGATTTCGCCCTGTTCATTGCGTTCAAAAAGAAAATCTAACATAAAAAACTGGAGCCTCTCTCA
>URWN01000039.1 GCA_900551615.1 uncultured Clostridium sp. | reverse complement strand
CATTTTTTCCGTGAGCATTCCTCAGTTTTTTATTTAAGATTTTCTATTTTTCACTTCAATCAAACGGACGAAATCTCAAATATATATAATTACCCAAGGGGAAGGGGGTACCACACAAATAATAATTTTATTGGCTGTGAACTGTAACAAAAAAATTCTAATTCAGTAAGAATAATAGCCATAACAAAAAATGAGACAAATACTGTCCCATTTTTTACCTTAAAATTCTAAGTGTATTAAATATTGTAATTAGTGTAACACCAACATCAGCAAACACAGCTTGCCACATATCTGCAATGCCAAATAAACTTAAAACTAATGTCAATATTTTAACACCTATTGAAAATATTAAATTTTGTTTAATAATTTTATTTGTCTTTTTAGAAATATCAATTGCATCAACTATTTTAGAAAGTTCATCTGTCATTATTACAACATCTGATGCTTCTATTGCTGAGCTTGATCCAATTCCTCCCATTGATATTCCTATATCAGCCCTAGCTAATACCGGACTGTCATTTATACCATCACCAACAAATGCAACTTTTTGATGTTCTTCTCTTTTTGAAATTATTGTATCTAATTCATTGTATTTATCTTGTGGTAACATCTCTGATTTTACAGCTTTTATTCCTACTTCTTTTGCAATTTTTTCTGCTATTTCCTTTTTGTCACCAGTAAACATTTTTGTATTAACACCTAAAGCATGTAATTTCTGCATTGTTTCTTTTGTTTTTGGTTTTACTTCATCTGTTAATACTATTCTACCAATAACATTTCCATCTATATTTAAATATAAAACTGTTCCTACAATGTTTTCTTTTTCTGCATCTGTAAATTCTGTATTTCCTATTTTCACAATTTTTCCTTCATATTGATATTGAATTCCTTTTCCAGAGACTTCTTCAAAGTTTTCAACATTTTCTATGTTTGTATTTTCTTTAAAAATTGTTTCATACTTATTTAATATTGATTTTGCAATTGGATGATTTGAATTTTTTTCTCCCATTGCAAAGTATTTCAATACATCTTGCTCAGTATAATTTGTGTCAATTACATCTATTTGTGATACTGCAAATTTTCCTGTTGTAATTGTTCCTGTTTTGTCAAAAATAATTTCTTTTATATCTTTTATTCCATCTAAATAATCACTACCCTTAATAAGTATTCCTTTTTTAGAAGCCTTACCTATTCCTGAAAAATAGCTTAAAGGAACTGATATTGCTATTGAACATGGACATGATATTACTAAAAAGATTAATGCTTTATAAACACTTTCTTTATAGCTAACACCTGATATTATTAATGGCATAAATATTGCTACTAAAAGTGCTAATCCTATTACAACTGGTGTATAGATTTTAGCTGCTTTTGATACAAATGTCTCAGTTTTCGCTTTTTTATCTGTTGCATTTTCTACTAAATTTAAGATTTGACTTACTGTACTATTTTCATATGTTTGTTCTACTTTTATTTCTATTAATCCATTTGTATTTATGCTTCCAGATAATACTTTACTATTTTCTGAGACTTCTAATAATTTGCTTTCGCCTGTTAATGCGGAATTATCTATTTGTGCATTTCCTTTTACAATAACACCATCTAATGGAATTTTATCACCTGTTTTTACAACAATTATATCACCTATCTTGACCTCTTCTGGAGCTACTTGTTTAAACTCTTCACCCTGTTTTAAATTTGCATATTCTGGTTTTATATTCATTAAATCAGATATTGATTTTCTTGTCTTATTAACTGCTTTTGATTCTAATATTTTTCCTATTTCATATAGTGTAATTACCATTAATCCTTCTGAATTTTTTCCAACTGCATACGCACCAATTGCAGACACAACTATAAGCATATTTTCATCTAGAACTCTATTTTTAAATAATTGTTTAAATCCTTTTTTTGCCGTTTTATATAGTAATATAATAAATGCAATTATTGTTAAAGTATTTGTAATTACTACATTAAAATGTCCTACTAATGCTATTAGATATATTGCAATTCCAATAATAATTCTTGCTATATCATTTCCATTATGTTCTTCTTTATCATGCTTTTCTTCGCCATCTTCTAAAACCTCAACTTCTGGTTCTAGTTTTTGAACTAGTTTTATTATTTCTTTTTTAGGACTTGTTTTATCTGTTTTAAATGTTAATTTTAATGTTGAAAAATTCACAACAACATCCTCATACCCTTCTGTATTTGCTATTTCATCTTCTACTTTTTTTGCACATGCTGCACAATCTAATCCTTCTAATGTATATTTATAACTCTTCAATATGTTCACTTCCTTTCTTTACAATTTGAGCAATATGGTCATCATCCAAACTGTAAAATATTATTTTTCCTTCTCTTCTGAATTTTACTAATTTTGATTGTTTTAACAACCTTAATTGGTGTGATATTGCAGATTGTGTAGTTCCGACAAATATTTGCTATGTCACATACACATAACTCCTCTTCTAGTAATGCATATATTATTTTCATTCTTGTAGAATCTGCAAACACTTTAAACAATTCTGCTAAATCATATATAAAGCCATCTTCTGGCATTTTTTGTTTTACTTTTTTTACTGTCTCTTCATGTAATACATTACATTCTGAAAAATTTTCTTCCATACTTTACCTCCATGTCCAAAAGGGACGGTTCTTTTTGGACATTTTGCCCAATTTTCCCCCTTTTTTCATTTGATTATATGAATAATTATTCATATGTAATTACATTATATGATTACCATATTTTTTTGTCAACACTTTTTTAAAATTTTTTAGAATTAATGAATGATTAAGGGTTACAGTTCACATCCAATAAAAATAGGAATTGAAGGTCCATCCCTCAATCCCTAAATTTTCATTTCATAACTTCATTCATAACAGCAGAAAGATACTTCATACTAGTTAAACATTGTTCTAAAGTATTTCCTGTAGCTCCAACTTCAATTATATTAGCATACTTTCCTGTATGTTGATTATATCTAGATTTAGTTAGCATAATAGGCTTAAATAATCCTGGATACATTTCTTCCGCCTTTTGTTGCACTTTAACAGCAAATTTTAAATTTTGTTGCCAATTTGGATGCCATAAGCCTCCCTCATTAGTTCCTATGACAAACATTATCTGAGCAGCATAATCATCTCCTATTTTTACAGTTGGAGCATAATCTGGTCTAGAGCCAACTGCATCTCTATGTAAATCAATTATTATGTCTGATGGTGTTGTCTTTAATATATTTTCAACTGTTTTTAATGAACGAGTATACGATCCTGTATATGATGGATAATCATGATAAGATTTGTCATGTATAACATTTATATTATACTGTTTTAAATAATTTTCAAGTTCTGTACCAACTCTTGTTACAGTAAAGTTCATATCTGTTGTTCTATAATTTCCTGTTTGAGAATATGAATATTTTTCACTTGACGTATAGCTTTCACAACTATGAGTATGAAATATTAAAACATTTTTATTATCTATACTAATATTTGGATTTAATATATCTTCTGTCAAATTATATGTTGTTTGATTTTTTATTTTTACTTTTTCATATTGCACATTAGCATTTTCAGATATAGGATTTGGTGTTACTACTTCTGTTTTTACACTATCTTGACTTGCTAATGTAATTTTTTCTGATTCTTGCTTATTGTCTTCATTTGAATTTGAATCATTAGAATCTTCTTTGCTTGAATCACTATTTGAAGCTACTGATGTTTTGTCTGCATTTTCTTTTTCAGCCTCTTCTATTCCTTTTATACTACTTATTTCTGTTTTTAAAAATTCTTCTAAATAATTCTTACTACCAACCTTGCTATTTATCTCTTTATTTTCCTTTTCGATTTTGTTATATTCTTCATTTGTACTTGCCATTGCAGGTATTGTTTTATCTAAACAACTTGTTAAGTTCCACATTAAAATCGACTGCACTTTTACATTTTTACTTTTATCATTTTCACTTTTATCGTTTTTTTCTTCTATTTTAGTTTTTTCTAACCAACTGCTTTTTATTTTATCTTCTTTATTCTCTGCCTTATACGCAAAAAATCTTGTAGCATATACAATAATTCCAATTATTATCATAAACCCTACAAGATATTTTACTATATCCCTCATTTTTAACACTGTTACATTAAACATATATTTTCTCCTTGTTTCTTTGGTTTACTATATATATGTATATTCAAACATGTGTTAAATTATTCCTTATTAAATTATTTTAATTTCCATCTGTTCCCGTTGTTTCAATTGTTTTATCACTTTGAGAATTTGTATCACTTGTTGTTTCTGATACTTCAGTATTATTTACATTATTCTTTTCAATTGTATTTACATCTGTTGTATTTTCAGTTGTTGTGTCTTCATTGTTATTCTTATTACTATTTGGACCCTGTTGATCTAAAAATTCTTCTATATCTATTTTTTTATCATTAAAATTCATATAATAGTATTTTTTTCCTGAATTTATTGTCATATATACATCATCAAGTATAGGTTGTATTATTATTTTTCCATCTGAATTTACTAACGCATACTTTTTATTTTGGCATACTACCATCATATTATAATTTGGTATTAAAAGTAAATTTATTGCATCTTTATTACTTGATGCTATATATCCAAAACTATCATACACAAAATCCAAAACAACTTTTCCATTTTTGTCAAATGCTCCCCAATATTTATCTTTTCGTGCTGGAATCATTCCATTATCTAACAAATATTTATTTTTTATATTATTTTGTTCAAATTTAGAATTATCTATTCCTATTTCATCATATTCAATATAAACTTTTATATTTCCCTTTGAATCTATAACTCCGTATTTATTATCTCTCTTAGCTATATATAATCCTGAATCACTATCTACTAATTCTAGACTATCATATAATAATTGTATTTTTGTTTCTTTTTTTGCAGAAATAATTCCTACTTTATTATTACTTTGTACTAAAAAATCACTAGAGTTTGGTAGATATTCTATATTATCATATTTAGGTTCTATTATAACATTTCCTTTTGTATCAATAACAGCATACGTTTTATCTTGATTTTTTGTAACAATTAACAGACCATTAAGAATTGACTTTTCATTTGTATAATTATCACTTATTTTTTCATATCCATAATCTAGGACTTTAGATTCATATGAACTAATCAAATATGGCATTGTATAAATATATACCCTTTTTTTATCTTCGTCATATGTAAATGATAAATTAAATGCATTTTCTAATGCATCTGATGTTACATATAATTTTCCATTTATTGCTTTTACTGGTTTTTTAGCATAATAGTAATCATAATTAGCATCTTTATTTGATAATGTTAATTTATATATCTTATTTGAATTTAATGTAAAGTTTGCAATTTCATTGTCATTTTCTATATAACATTTACTTGCTTCTTCCGATTTATCAGTATACTCTCCATTATAGCTTTGATAGCCCAAATATGATGCTACATCTTTTATCGGAAAATATATAGTTCCATCATCTTCTATAATCATCATTTGTTTTACTTTTTCATTATTATTTCCATCTATATAAAGTTTTAAAGTACTTTCTCTAATATAAACTATAGCTGCAAATATAGCAATTATAGAAATTATTAAAATTGAAATTATTATTAAAATTATACGTGCAAACTTTTTCGAATTATCCTTTTTTCTTGGTTCAAAACTTTCATCAATTAAATTCATTCTATTTTCTCCTTTTTCTTGAGTATAGCTATTCAAATTATTGAATATACCCATATTTTTTATAAAATTCATTTTTAAATGTTAATAAATTATCATGCTCTATTTCTATTCTAACTCTTTCCATCAAATTAGTCAAGAATCTTAGGTTATGAATTGATAATAATCTTACTCCTAATATTTCATTTGCTTTTACTAAATGTCTTATATAGGCTCTTGTATAGTTTCTACATGTATAACAATCGCATTCTGGGTCTAACGGACCCCAATCTCTTTCATATGTTGCATTTCTTACAACAACTTTTCCACGTGATGTTAATGCTGTTCCATTTCTTGCAATTCTCGTTGGTAATACACAATCACACATATCTATTCCAGAAATTGCTGCTTCTATTAAATAATCTGGTGTTCCAACTCCCATTAAATATCTAGGTTTATCCTTTGGCATTTTAGGTGCTGTGTAATACAATATATCCAAAAACTCATCTTTTGGTTCCCCAACGCTTATTCCTCCTATAGCATATCCAGGCAAATCTAATGCTACTAAATCTTCTAAGCTCTTATCTCTTAAATCTTTATAAAAGCCACCTTGAATAATTCCAAATAGTGCTTGTTTATCCACTGTTACATGTGCATCTTTACATCTTTTAGCCCATCTTGTTGTTCTTTCCATAGAATTTTTTGTGTATTCATATGTTGATGGATATGGACAACACTCATCAAATGCCATTATTATATCTGCTCCTAAATCTTCTTCTGTTTTCATTACAGATTCAGGTGTAAATATATGTTTACTTCCATCTAAATGTGATTTAAATTCAACTCCTTCTTCAGAAATTGTTCTTAAATCTCCTAAACTAAATACTTGGAATCCTCCACTATCTGTTAATATTGGCCTATCCCAATTCATAAATTTGTGAAGTCCACCTGCTTCTTTGACAATATCTTGTCCAGGTCTTAAATATAAGTGATATGTATTTGATAATATTATTTGAGCTTTTACTTCTTCTTTTAGTTCTTCTGGTGTCATTGATTTTACTGTTGCTTGTGTTCCTACTGGCATAAATATTGGTGTTTGTATATCTCCATGTGGAGTATGTATTACTCCTCTTCTTGCTCCTGTTTGTTTACATTCATGTAATAATTCATATGTTACTGCGTGTTTCATTTTTCCCTCCTGAGATTTAGGGACGTTCCTTAAAATCCCTTTTTAAAGGGATTTTGGGACACTCCTTAAATCCATATTTTATATATTTAGGGTATTCTAAGGAGTGTCCCGAATTCCCTCGAAAGAGGGAATTCAAGGAACGTCCCTCAATCCCCTCAATTCCTGATAAACATTGCATCTCCAAAACTGAAGAAACGATATTTCTCTTCTACTGCTTGATTATATGCTTTCATTATATAATCTTTTCCAGCCAATGCTGATACAAGCATCAATAATGTTGATTGTGGTAAATGGAAATTTGTTATTAATCCATCTATACATTTAAACTTATAACCTGGATATATAAATATTTGTGTATCTCCTTCTGTTGGTTTCACCATTCCAGTCGTTTCGTCCGCTATTGTCTCAAGAACTCTACATGATGTTGTACCTACAGATATTACTTTTTTTCCAGCTTTTTTTGTCTCATTTATTTTATCACAATCTTCTTGCTTTATATAAAAATGTTCTGAATGCATTTCATGTTTTTCTACTTCATCTTCTTTTACTGGTCTAAATGTTCCTATTCCTACATGCAATGTTACATTTGCTATTTTTACGCCTTTTTCTTCTATTTTCTTTAATAATTCTGGTGTAAAATGTAGTCCAGCTGTTGGCGCTGCTGCTGAACCTTCATATTTTGCATACACTGTTTGATATCTATCATTATCTTTTAATTCTTCATGTATATATGGTGGTAATGGCATTAATCCTATTTGATCTAATATCTCATTAAATATTCCATTGTAATGAAATTTTACCTTTCGTGTTCCACCTGGCATTATATCCAATATTTCCGCTTCTAGTAACCCTTCTCCAAAAATTACCTTTGTACCTATATGTAATTTGTTTCCAGGTCTAACTATACTTTCCCAAATGTCTCCTTCAATATTATTTAATAGTAAAAATTCAACATGTGCTCCTGTTTCTTTTTTTCCATATATTCTTGCTGGTATAACTTTTGTATTGTTTCTAACTAAGCAATCTCCTGGTTCTAAATAATCTATAATATCTTTAAAAACTTTATTTTCTATTGTTTGCTTTTCTTTATCTAAAACCATTAATCTTGATTCATCTCTTTTTTCTAATGGTACTTGTGCTATCAATTCTTCTGGTAAATTGTAATTAAAATCTGATACTTTCATTTTTTCCTCTCTTTTCTATTAACTATTACTTTCTATTTTTAATTTGTGTTTTCTTTAGCTAACGTACTAATATACTTAACATTGTTTATAACATTCCTAAATAATTGCCTAATTTGTTCTATTACATTTTGTGGTTCATGAAATTCATCTATTGAATATGAATATTTAAAATCTAAATCTTTAGCTGGTTTTAAATTATAAACCTCTTCAGATAATCCTATTAATCCTTCAGATGATTTGATATTTTTGTTCATATAATCTTGATACCAATCTTTTAATCCAGTCAAATTCTGGCTTTCGTATCCATATTTTTCATAATCATGTAATTCAGGTATTTGATATCCATATTCTTGTGATGTTCTCTCTAATGAATGTAAAAATTCATGTAAAAAAACTTCTTCCGGAAATGTATTTATTCTAGAATCATACTTATACATATAACTTTTTGATGAATTCGGTAATCTTATGTTAGAATAGCCTATTCCATAATAATCCATAGAACCGCAATCCTATCCAATCATTTATTTGAATATCGTCTTTATATTCTTCATTTCCAAGTCTAATAATAACAAATATATGATCATATCCATTTTGTTTAACAATATCTTTTATTGAATTTTCGACATCCTCAGCCGCAACATAATATCCGAATTCTTTATCATATGTCAATTTTTTTATTGGTTCTTGTATAATATAAGTATCATAGTTTGCAGTCATTTTATTTTTAGACATTTCTTTTACTGTATTTCCAAATCTTTTTATTGTATTTCTAATATCTACAACATCTGCAGTAGTCATTGATAGTTTTATTTCTTTTCCGTTTACTACAACATCTGTATTTTCAAATATGAAGCAAGCAAATTTCCAATTGTTATTTTGACTTAATGTTCCTTCTTCAAATGTAAAATCACTAAACCATGCTATACCTGTACATTGACCTAAATATCCACCAAGTCTAAAGCCAATTTCTACTTCTTCTCTATCCTTAGAATTAAATATCATTTCTATTTTTTGCCAATCCTGTGTCCCTGTTATAGCCACTGATTTTTCAGTTGTACCTATTATTGATATTTGTGCACCTACTCCTGACAAATCATTTTCTGGAATGACATTTTCTGTTTTAACCATACATGTAACTTTATATGGCATATTTTTTTGCACTTTTACCTTTTTATAAAAAGTAGCATCATTTTTAATGTTTGATATTATTTTATAGCTATTTGAATTTTGATATTTTACTTTGTTATCTCTCCTAAATTCTGATGTATGCAAATTCATTTCACTTCTTACAAAGTCATTAAAATTGTTTTCTTTATAAAAATTAAATGCAATTACTAATATTACAATTATAATTATCCATGTTACAAGATTTGCAATTTTATTCCTCATTTTTCTCTCCTATACAATATTATAACATTAATATTAATACTTTAGCAATATTTTTTATAATAAATCTTCATCTATTAATACATTTCTAATAGCTATATTAACTAATAAATATATTGGTATTCTATATTTACTTTTTAATTCATACAAACCGTCTAACACACTCTCCCTTAATAAAAATGATCTTGATACATATGAGTTGTTTTTTCTTTTGTATATTTGCACATTTTCTGTTCTTACCAATTCTTCAATTGATATATTTACTAATTTACTAATAGATGCATCGTATCTTTCATTTGATAAAAATTCTAACTTATAATACAGTTCTTCGTCTATATCTAACGTTCTACTTATCAATTTTTCTTTTCTATACAATCTACCTAAACAAGACATCATTTTTTTCTCACCTTTTTTTGTTATATTATACGTCTAGCACTTAATTATTTTAATCACTTAAAACAGTATATTTTTTCAACTACTTTTAGTGGTTATTTTTTTCAAAATTATGATATATAATTATTTCACAAAATTTAATATAGAAAGGAATATTCAAAATGAGTAAATTATATCAAACATATGTAGCTTTAAAAGTACAAGATTCTACACAACTATACTTATTTAAATCAGGAATATTTTATATTTTCCTTGATGAAGATGCAAAATTAATTTCATCATTATTTAATTTAAAACTTACAAATTTAAATTCTGCAATTATGAAATGTGGCTTTCCTACCTCTCAACTTGAAAAATATTCTAATTTATTTAAAACAGCTAATTTATCTTTCAAAATTATAGACGCTTCTGATAATTCTTTATACTCTCCTAAAGATTTTGTTCTTAACAAAAACTTAAAAGTATTTTTAGAAAAGATATCTTCTGTAAAAGCCTATGATTTATCTATAAGCGCTGCTTATGATTTTATTGATAAAATTTCAGAAGAAAGTAAATTATTATTAGGAGATTACGTAAAAAATGGAAAAGAATAAAAATAATTTAGTTATTTATCAAAAATACATGGAATTAATTGAGTATACTAATAATATTTTAAGAAAATATCCAAAATCTGAAACTTTTGCATTAGTTAAAGAATGTAAAAGTACGTTATATACTGGTTTAAGATTATTAATATATGCAATTAAAGCCTTTCACAAGCAAGATAAATTAAAATATCTTAATGAGCTTGATACAAATTTACATATTATGAAGGTACATATTAGATTATCCTATAAATACAAATATATTTCAATGCAAAATTATCAATCTTGGAGTAATTTAATAACAAATATTTGTAATATGCTAGGAGGTTGGATCAATTCATGCCAAAAAAGATAAAAAATTGTTTTTATAAAAATCTTACTTTTCAAAAACTTATGGAAGCACATAAAAGAGCCAGAGTACACAAAGCTTACAAAAGTGAAATTATAACATTTGAATTTAATTTAGAAAACAATATTACAAATTTGCTAAACAATATTAAAAATAAAAAATATCATTTAGGTAAATATCATGAATTTGTAATTTATGAACCTAAACAAAGAACCATAAAAGCTCTGCCTTATATTGATAGAATTGTTCACCAATGGTATATAGAAGAATTTATAAAACCTTATTTTGTGCCTAAACTAATTTTTTCTACTTTTGCATGTATTTCTGACCGTGGAACTCATAAAGCTGTTTCACAAATAGAAAAATACATGAGAATTTATAAAAGAAATTATGGTGATTTTTGGGTGCTAAAATGTGATATTGCTAAATTTTTTTATAATATAAATCCTTATATTTTATTTAATATTTTAAAAAAATCTATTGCTGACAAGGAGCTTCTCGCTTTTACTAAATTACTAATTTTTGATAGTCGTGAGTCCTCTGAATCTGTCGGAATACCAATTGGTAATTATACAAGTCAATTTTTTGCTAATATTTATCTCAATGAATTAGACCAATATGTGAAACGTGTTTTAAAAGTTAAATATTATGTTCGATATATGGATGACTTTATTTTACTTTTAAAGACTAAAGAAGAATGTAAAAAATTAAAATCAATTATAGAAAAATTTTTAAATGATAATTTAAAATTATCTCTAAATAATAAGTCTAGATATTATCCATATAAAATGGGTGTTAATTTTTGCGGTTATAGAATTTTTACAACTCATAAATTACTAAGAGTAAATAGCAAAAAGAAGATTAAAAAACATGTTAAACAGTGGAACCATCTTTACTCTTCTGGACAATTAAATATCTATAATACTATGCAAAGTTTAAACTCTTGGCTTGGTCATACTCAGCATTGTAATTCTTTTAAATTACAACGTAAAATTTTAAATAATTGTAATTTTTTAGTTAATGATAAATCTTATGAATATGTTGAAAATGATTTAATTAATTTAATTGAAAATGATTCTAAAAAAACGTCTTGAATTTTATATTCAAGACGTTTTTTATATATTCTTTGATTTTTGCCATTTTACTACTCAAAAAAGAATACTGTTTATGTGTTTATGATATAAGAACAACGCTTATACCAAAGGAATCAAACTTCTTTGATACAAATCCTCTCGGCTTTCTCCTTGAAGAAAACCCATCTGGGATAGAAACCTTTATGTTTCTTTGTGTATCGAAGTGCTACTGAGCGACAAGCACTGAGCGGAACCCATTGTTGTAATTGCTATTGCCATTATTACGGTTGAAATAGAACAAACCAGCTCCCTCGCCGTTCCATAAATTGCCACCGCGTTTGCTGAACGGATTGTTCACTGCTGGGAAGTAAGAGTAGTTACAGTTTAATCCCTAATTTTTTGCCAAATTAGTTACTTAATTATATTTATTATTATTTAAATTGTAATAATTCTAATTTAAGTTTTCGGGGGTGCTTACGCACCCCAAAATTCTATGTTAAATTTTGCAATTGAATTGCCCGTATTTTTCTGCTCTCCTTGTTATATTAAGTGCCGAATAAAAGGGCCTTAGGCACAAGGAAATTTCAAAGTGCTACTGAGCGACAAGCACTGAGCGGAACCCACCGTTGTAACCGCTATTGCCATTATTACGGTTGAAATAGAACAAACCAGCTCCCTCGCCGTCCCATAAATCGCCACCGCGTA
>URWN01000038.1 GCA_900551615.1 uncultured Clostridium sp. | reverse complement strand
TTATATATTATATAATTATTTTAGAATTTTACTTGTCAAAAAGGGGCGTCCCTTTTGACAACTTTTTTCTTCTTAATATCCAACCTTCTTCACATTTAATTGGTAATTTCATAAATACTTTTTGTCCTTTAACTCCTGGACTTACACTATCTATTTCTTCTCCTGTTTCATAATCCCACAATTTTTCTATTTTAAATGTCTCTGGTTGTAATTTATTTGGAATTATTATTTCTATTGTATCTCCAACTATTAATTTATTTTTAATTTCTATTGTTGATTTTTCATTTTCATATTTTAATATTTTTCCACCAAATTCATATTTATCATTATATTGTCTTCCACTTAAATCTTGAATATCTTTATTTTTTCTATCATTAAAATAAAATGTTGTAAATTCTCTTGTTTTTACTTTTTCTATTTCATCCATATATTTTTTATAATCATAATTTTGTGGGTCTTTCATATAATCATCTATTGCATTTCTATATACATTAATTACACTTGCTATGTAATATTCTGTTTTTAGTCTTCCTTCTATTTTTAAGCTATCTATTCCCATATTTATTATTTCAGGAATTTCCTTTATTAAGCATAAATCTTTTGATGAAAATATACTTGTTCCATATTCACTTTCTTCTATCGGATATAGTTGTCCTGGATTGTTTTTTTCTTCTGCATATAAATTATACGACCATCTGCAACTTTGCGCACAATCCCCTAAATTTGCACTTCTTCCACACATAAAATCACTTAAGAAACATCTTCCTGAAAATGCAAAACATATTGAACCATGTCCAAACATTTCTACTTCTAAATCTTCTGGTTTGTTTTCCATTATATATTTTAATTGTTCTTTGTTTATTTCTCTTGCCATTATGACTCTTTTTGCTCCATTTTTGTACCAGAAATTTGCATCATGTAAGCTTACTATATTTGCTTGTGTGCTTACATGTATTGGTACATTTGGTGCATATTGTTTTAATGTTTCTATTACTCCTCCATCTGCTGCTATTATTGCATCTGGTTTTACCTCATTTAATATTTTTGCCATTTCTATTATTTCTTCATATTTATCGTCCCATGCAAATATATTTAATGTTACATGTACTCTTTTTCCTATACTGTGTGCATATTCTATTGTTTTTATTAAATCGTTATTATCCATGTCTGCTCTTGTTCTTAATGATAATGATGATGTTCCACAGTATACTGCGTCTGCTCCGTATTTAAATGCTGTTTTTGCTTTTTCAAATGACCCTGCTGGTGCTAATAATTCTATTTTTTTCATTTTTTCTCTCTGCCCTTCAATATTTATTCTTTATTTAATATACACTCTTTATCATCATTTTGTCAATACAAAGTTACATATAGTTTCATTTGCAAGGTTCATTAGTTACTATTCACAGTTTAAATATTTTAGATAGTTTACCAAAAATTTGTTGATTTTATTACTATTTTTTGGTATAATTAAATTTACATTTTATATACTTATAAAGGAGTGATTTTTTATGGATAATAATTTTAAAAATGCATTAAAAATTGATACACTTAATACCAATAATACCTCTTCTAATAAATCAAATAAAACCAATTTATTATTGTCAAAATTAAGTTTATTAAATATTCCTGAAAATGTATTAATTGAATTATCAGATGATTATAAATATTTAAACATCCAATTAAAGCCTTCATCACAAGAAGAACAACATTTACTATTTCAATTTCCAATAGAAGAAACTGATTTATCTGCTTTAAAAAATAGGCATGATTATCAAGACTTGTTAAATAGATATAATTTATACACAAATGATTACGTAGATGAAATTAAAAAATACTCTATATTAGAAAGAGCATATCTTCAGAAAAGATTTCCTGGATTGGTTTTTAATATAAAAATTAGAATAAAATCATATGATAGTTACATTAATAAATTAAATGAAAATATATTAAAAGGTAAAGATCCTTATATAAATGATATAATGGCAGAAAGAATCATTATTTCTGAGTATAATGGAAGTACAGATGAATCTATACTTAAAGATATGTGTGATCAAGTTTCTAAAGCTTTATATGATTTTAGGATTCAAACTAACTTTAGAATGAAAAAAGATCTTGAACCAAATAAAGCCAATTCAGACAAAGAATATGTAACAAAAGATTACATAGCACACCCTAAAGATAATGGTTATCAATCTGAGCATATTTTAATGGAACATAAAAAAAATAAAGATTTTAAATACGAAACTCAAGTAAGGACTTTAGAAATGGAATCTATTTCTAAAACTTCTGGTGAAATTGCTCATAAAAAATATAAGCCTAGATCTAGATTATTAAATGATTTATCGCCAAATAGAGTTCCTATATATTATGAAATAAGTCCTTTTATTGACGCTTTTGGGAACCCAACATTGATTGAAATTCCTTTTGAAAATCGTTTTTATCATTTTTATAACTCAGAAAAAACTGACCATTCACATTTAAAAGGTAACTCTAATCCTATTACTTATAAAAGATTTAGAGAAGAACAATACGAATTAGAGCAGTTACTTGATATAGATTTTAAGGAAATCAGACAAAAATTACGTTTATTAAATGAAATTGAAAAAAAACATACCGAAAATAAAGAAGTAAGATAACCATCTTACTTCTTTATTTTATTTTACTTATTGCTAAGCCATCTCCTACTTCCAAAATTTCTGTTTCAAGATTTGGATTTTCAGAAACTTCCTTTATATATTCTCTTAAATTTCTCACTGCTGTACGTTGCTTATGTTTATTATAATCGCTCATAACATAACCTTTGTACAAAATATTATCCGCAAAAATGATGCCATTATCATTTATCATTCTTAAAGATTCCTTTAAGAAAAATGGATATTTTCCCTTTGCTGCATCTATAAATACCATATCATATTTTCCATTTAAAGTAGGTAATATTTCTAAAGCATCACCTTCATAAAGATGAATTTTGTCCTCTACTCCAACTTTTTTAAAATTTTCTTTTGCCTCTTGTATTCTTTCTTCATCTCTTTCAATTGTATCTATTTTTCCTCCTTCTGATAAGAATTCAGAAAAACACATTGCTGAATATCCAACTGCTGCACCTATTTCTAATATTTTTTTTGGAGGATTTAACTTTAATTCTTTTTCTATTACCTCTAAAGTATCATCCATTATTATTGGTATATGTTCTTCTAAAGCTTTTTGTTTTATTTTTTCTAACTCTTGCTTATTCATTTTTTGCTCCTTTTTGAGACAAGAGGGACAGTCCTATTTTGTCTCATATTTTTGTCATATTATGTCGCATAATATCAAATTTATTATTTCGACAAATTTCAACAAATAAGTGAGACAAATTTGCACTGTCCCACTCGTTTCATTTATTTATTTCTATTAGCTCTTTCTCTTTCTTTAGAGTCTAATATTTTCTTTCTTAATCTAATAGATTTTGGTGTTACTTCTACTAATTCATCATCTTGAATAAATTCTATTGCTTTTTCAAGTGACATTTGAATTGGTGGAACTAATCTTAATGCTTCATCTGAACCTGATGCTCTAGTGTTTGTCAAATGTTTTTCTTTACATACATTTATTGCTAAGTCTTCACCTCTAGAGTTTAGTCCAACAATCATTCCTTCGTAAACATCTACACCTGGTCCTATAAATAAATCACCTTTGTCTTGAGCATTATATAATCCATATGTTACTGATTTACCTGGTTCAAATGCAACTATTGTTCCTCTAACACGTGCTTGAATATCTCCTTTATATGGTTCATATGCGTCAAATATATGGTTCATTGTTCCTTCACCTTTTGTATCTGTAAGGAATTCTGTTCTATATCCAATTATTCCTCTTGCTGGAATTCTAAATTCAATTTTTGTATGTCCAGCTTCTGCAGGTTCCATGTTAACCATTTCTGCTTTTCTTCTTCCTAATTTTTCTATAACATTTCCTACACAATCATCTGGTACATTTACAACTAATAATTCGATTGGTTCACATTTAACTCCATTAATTTCTTTAAAAATAACTTTTGGTCTTGAAACTAATAATTCAAATCCTTCTCTTCTCATTGTTTCTATTAATACTGATAAATGTAATTCACCTCTACCAGATACTTCAAATGAGTCTGGTGTTTCTCCATCTTTTACTCTTAATGATACATTTCTTTCTAATTCTTTATATAATCTATCTCTTATATGCCTTGATGTTATAAATTGTCCTTCTTTTCCAGCAAATGGTCCATTGTTTACACTAAATGTCATTGTTACTGTTGGTTCATCTATGTCTACAAATGGTATTTTTTCTGGATGTTCAAAATCACATACTGTATCACCTATGTTGATGTCTGATAGTCCTGCAAATTCTATTATATCCCCTGCTTCAACTTCTTCAACTTCAACTTTTTTAAGTCCAACGTGTGTATATAATTTTGCAATTCTTCCTTGCGTTATTTTATCTTCTTTTCCACAAATACTAACTGGCATTCCGACTTTCATTTTTCCTCTTTCTAGTCTTCCTATACCAATTCTTCCAACATAATCATCATAATCTATATTTGATACTAGCATTTGTGCTGGCCCTTCAATTTCACATTTTGGTGGTTCTATTGTATTTATTATTGTTTCAAATAAACATGATAAATCTGTTGTTTCATCTGCTAAATCCATTTTAGCAATTCCATTTTTAGCTGATGCATATACAACTGGGAAATCTAATTGTTCATCTGTAGCATTTAATTCGATAAATAATTCAATAACTTGGTCTACAACTTTTTCTGGTTGTGCTCCTGGTCTATCTATTTTGTTTATTACTACTATTGGTTTTAATCCTAATGCCAATGATTTTTTTAGAACTTCTCTTGTTTGAGGCATTGCTCCTTCAAAGGCATCAACTAATAATAAAACACCATCAACTGTTTTTAAAACTCTTTCTACTTCTCCTCCGAAGTCAGCATGTCCTGGCGTATCTACTATGTTTATTTTGATGTCTCCATGCATTACTGATGTGTTTTTAGAAAGTATTGTTATTCCTCTTTCTTTTTCTTGGTCGTTTGAGTCCATTACTCTTTCTTGTACTTGTTCATTTTCTCTGAATACATGACTTTGTTTTAATAATGCATCTACTAGTGTTGTTTTTCCATGGTCAACGTGTGCTATTATTGCTATGTTTCTTATATTTTTGTTGTTCATTTTTATTACCCCTTCTTTATTTATTTTTTACATTATTTTATTTTTTTCTCTGTTAACTTTAAAATTATACTACTAAATTAAAAATTTGTCAATGAATTTTAAATTTTAAATTATGTCAACAGTTTGAATTGTTATAGTTCACAGCCAATAAAATTATATAAATTTTTTATCTTATATACCATATTTTTACTTTGTAAGCTCAATAATATTCCTCATAATCTCTTCAGTAACTTTATCAAGTACTTCTTTGTCTTTACTACCTTTATACTCACTAAAGTCTAGTGGTTTTCCATATGTAATTGTTACCTTTCTATTGCCTTTTTCTCCACCTTTAATTCCACAAGGTATAACAGGTGCCCCGCTTCTTACCGCAAAAAATGCAGCACCATCTTTAACTTTTTCTCCCTTTGCTAAACCATTTCTAGTCCCCTCTGGAAACAAAGCTAAACAGTTGCCATTTTTCAAAGTCTTCAAAGATTCTTTTAAAGCAATAACTTCTTTTGAATCTCTCTTAACTAATATTGCATCAAATACATACCCCAAGTAAGCTAAAAATTTATTTTTTGTTAATTCCTCTTTAGCTAAAAATCTAGTATATCTACCAGTTGTAACTTCTATTAATGGTGGATCTAAAAAACTTCTATGATTTCCACAAATAATTACTGGTCCTTCTTTTGGTATATTTTCTTTTCCTACTAATTTAAATCTATATACAACTTTACAATAAATCCAAATTGCACCTTTAACAATTCCTCTTTCTATTGCTTTTAAGACATTTTTCATTTTAAAATTCCTTTCTTTAATTATAATTTTTTATTTGATATATATTGCTTTTGAAATACCACGTAAGCGACCAAACGAACGAAAGTAAGTGCGAACTGGAGCAATCTACATATTTTCCTGTGGAATATAAACATTCTTAGCCACAACCTCAAACTCCTCAACATTCATAGCAGTTAATTTTTCAATTTCTTTTTTTGCCTTAGCTTTAAATTCATTTATTCCATCAACAACATTAAAGCCATAAACAACAGTAACTTCCATATATAACTTAACACCTTCACCAAAATTATCAACTCTAATCTTTTGAACCTTGTGAATCTCAATAGTTTTAGATGCTAAATACTCTATTATTTGTCTAAAAACTGTATCAGAAATTGTAAAATTTCCCATATAGCTAAAAGTTGGTCTTATAATAGATTTTTCCGAAATATATGGTTCTTTCCCTCTTCCTTTTGTTTTAAAAATTTGTAATGGGTCTAATAAATATCCCGAAAAATCTTTTTTTATTTCAAATGTTGGAACTGGTATTACATGTTTTCCTTCTGTAACTCTTATTCTTCTTGCAGTTTCCATTTCTTCTTGTGTTGCAACATCAGAAATATATGTTGTATCACATATTTCTGGCAACCCTAAATTTGCAGCTATTTTTTGAACCATCCCATCCGATGTTCCAAGTATTAAAATGCTTTCTGGTTTATACTTTTTAAATGCTTTTATTATTTCTTGTTTTTCTTCATCAGTATAAAATAAAGCATGTTTTACTGTTTCTATTTTTGTTGGTGCCTTTTTAGCAGATTCACCAGCTATTACTTCATTATCTTTTATTAATAAACCATCATCAATTATGTAATTTACATTTTTTTCACTAGCTACCATCTGAGCTCTATAACTTTTACCTGTTCCTGATGGTCCAACAAATGCATATACTTTTATTTTATTTAATCCTAACTTTGATAGATTAGGTATTTTATTTGGTATTTTATCTTTTAAAGACATCTTTCTACTCCTTTAATTTCTTTAATAATTTTGCTCACTTAATTCTGGATATGAAAAAATTTTTCCACCCTCTGTAAATTGTCCGTCTGAAACATGAGATGTATTAAATTCACTTGCACCCTCCAAAAAATACTTATATTTTGAAGAATTAGTTAATATTCCTCCACCTACTAATATTGGATCATCCCATGTAACATCTACTGCATACCAATTTCCATTTAATTGTACATAATTCCAAGCATGACTTTCAGTTACTCCTTCAGAATTAGTTCCATTTCCTGCAACTATTGTACATGGAATATTTAATCCATCCATTAAATATTTAAAAGCTTTAGCATATCCCTCACATACACAATTTTTTTCCACAAGTGCTCCATATAAATTATAAGTATTAGTCCTTGAGGTACTTTGGTCATAATCTATTGTTTCTACTAAATAATCATGTACTAATTTTATATTTTGATATGTATCTTGCCTTTTATTTTGAACAAAATATGATCTTATTTTTTGAATTTCATTTAACGCTGTATCAACACTTTCCTTTGTTTGGAATTGGCTTTCCAAATAATTTTGACTATTTCCTGAATTTAAAAACACTTTATATGTTTTTTTTGTTCCTCTCGTTGTTGTTTCTATATTCAAATATAATTTTTGAAAATCTATGTAAAAAACATCAGGATTATCATATGAATATGCCTCTATTGCAGTTTGATAATAATCTCCTAATTCATTTTGTCCATTAGCATTTGAAAGAACATCAGAAAATTCTGTTCCTAAGTTTATTTCATATGTTCCACTTTTCATATTTTCTTTATTTTCATCTAATGCATTATAAATTATTTTTGAATATTTATCTAATTGGTTATAAAAATACTTATTTATATTTGAACTTGTATAATCAACTTGTTCATCTTCTGTAGTTATTGTTTCTGTAGTACTTTGCAATATTTGTGGTGTCTTTATTTCATTTACCTTTGTTCCTTTATCAGATATGGTTATGTTTGATGTAAAGTCCTGTACTTCTGAATCAATATCAGTCTCTTTTATTTCGTCATATATTATAAATCCAATTATAGCCAATATTCCTATAAAAAATAGCATTATTATCGTTTTTATAAATTTTAATATTTTTGAACCCATTTTTCATCAGCTCTCTTTCGTGCATAGATATTTTTATTATATCATTTTTTGTTACTAAAAAAAAGTATATTTACATTTTTTTTGACAATACTACTAATATTATGAAAATTAAAGATTTTATTAATAACGCATTTGGATACACGCCAAAAGAAATATATCAATTCACATTACCAACTGATTCAGAAAATCCTGAATCTACTACTATTCAAAATAGCAAGCAAACACCTGAAAAGAAAGAAAATGTATTTCCAAATATAAATGAAAATTTAGAATATGTAAAAACTAAATATAATACCTTAATCAACAGTGACATAATTGTTCGTGAATTTATATTAAATGCAAGAGGTAACCAATATAAAGCATTTCTTCTTTATATTGACGGTATGGTCGATTCTCAAATTTTAAATGATTTTGTTTTGGAATCTTTAATGTTAAGAAATAGAAATAACCTTTTTAATGGTGAACAAAACAGAATTATTTCTGAATCAACCACAAATAATGTTACTATTAGAAAAGTCAAAAAGTTTAATTTAGCAGACTATATTGAAAGCTGTTTAATTCCTCAAAATAGTATAACACAACAAAGTTCATTTGATGATATTTTTTCTGGCATAAATTCTGGTAATTGTGCATTATTTGTTGATACTTTATCTGTTTGTTTTGATATTGATGTTAAAGGTTTTAAACAAAGAAGTATTTCTAAACCTGAAAATGAAATTGTTGTTAAAGGTCCTCATGAAGCTTTTGTTGAAAATTTACGTACAAATACCTCTCTTTTAAGAAGATTTACAAATAATGAGAATTTAACAATAGAAAATATTAAAGTTGGTAAAATCACTAAAACAAATTGTGCTGTTTGCTATATACAAAACATAACAAATGACGATTTAGTTGCAGAAGCCAAATATAGACTTAACAATCTAGAAATAGATTCTTTGCTTTCAGCTGGTGAATTAGAACAATTATTAACTGATACTAATGTTTTAGAAATTCCAAAAATACTTGTATCTGAAAGGCCTGATAATGCTGTAAAAGCCCTTTTGCAAGGTCGAGTTGTTATAATTGTTAATGGCTCTCCTTATGCTTTAATACTTCCTGCTGTTCTAATTGACTTTTTGTCTTCACCAGAAGATACAAATCTAAAAACAAAATTTGGTAATTTTTTAAAAATAATTAGAATTATATCAGCCTTTTTTGCATTACTACTACCTGGTTTGTATATTGCTATAACTAATTTTCACCGAGAAATAATACCTACCGAGTTGTTATATTCAATATTATCTTCTATGCAAAGTGTTCCTTTTCCAATAATTTTAGAAGTTTTGATAATGGAAATTTCATTTGAAATTATTAGAGAAGCTGGTTTAAGAGTTCCTTCTCCTATTGGTCCTACACTTGGAATCGTTGGTGCTTTAGTATTAGGTCAAGCTGCTGTAAGTGCTGGTATTGTAAGTCCTATATTGATTATAATTGTTGCTATAACTGGTATAAGTTCATTTGCAATTCCTGATTTCAGTTTTAGTTTTCACTTAAGATATTTTAGGTTTGGATTTATATTATTAGGTTTTCTTGCAGGATTTTTAGGTATCGGTATTGGTATTTTTATATATTTAGCAGAATTATGTGATTTAGAAACTTTCGGTGTTTCTTATACTGCACCATATGCTCCATTTATTGACTCCAAAAATAATAGATTCATGCTTCCACCTATATGGAAAAGAGAATATAGAGCAACTTATTTAGCTTCAAAACGTGAAAAAAAGCAAAATAAAATATCTATGAAATGGCGATTTTAATTTTTAACAAGATATGTCATTTTAAAAAAGGAGGTTCATATATGTCAAAATCAAAAATTGGAACTATTGAAGCAATTGCACTTATACTATCAACATTAGCACCTTTTACTGTAATTTCATTATCAAGAACTTTTATAAATGAAACAAAATCAAGTGCCCTTTTAAACATCATATATGTAACTTCAATTTGTTTATTTATAGGATTTCTAATTTACACTTTATTTAAGAAATTCCCTGGCCTAGATATTATTGATATATCTAAATACTTAGGCGGTAGCATTTTTAAAAATATTGTTGGATTTATATTTATTGCTTATTTTACAATTACCTCTTCACTTTTACTCCGA
Source organism: uncultured Clostridium sp. (assembly GCA_900551615.1). Classification (GTDB taxonomy): domain Bacteria; phylum Bacillota; class Clostridia; order TANB77; family CAG-508; genus CAG-269. The sequence goes on along the minus strand of URWN01000038.1, from coordinate 2,322 downwards.
AATTTTTGTGAAGGTCTAAAAGTTGTTTATTATCCTTATACAAATATACTTTACATTATATTAATGTTTGTTATTGCTATTGGTATTTCTAATAGTTTAGGATTTAATTCCACAATAAAAACAACTGCTTTAATATTTCCTGTTATTTTAGTAAGCATCTTGCTTTTATTTATTGGAAATCTAAACAATTTTTCATTCCAAAAAATTTTTCCAATACTTGGAGATGGATTTAAAAGTACTTTTATTTTAGGTCTTTCTAACATAGGCTCTTTTGCTGGAATTTCATATATGTACTTTTTACCACCACTTTTAAAAGAGCCTGAAAAATTTAAGAAAATTTGTATTTTATCAATTATTTTATCTGGATTATTTATATTTATCTGTGTAGCAACATTGCTTTTTATGTTTTCTGTTTACATTAGTACAGATGAAATAATGCCCCTATTTTCTGTAAGTAGATATATTGAGTTTGGTAACTTTTTTCAACGTTTTGAATCATTGTTTTTACTTATTTGGACAATCTCATTTTGCTGTTATTTAAGTATATCTTTTAAATTTTCTACTTATATATTTGCAAAAATGTTTAATTTATCAGATTCTTCTCAATTAATTTACATTTTTTGTATACTAACATATGGAATTGCTTTATTGCCTAAAAACTACGCTATTTCTAGTTTTTTTGAAATTTATATTTATAGATTTTTAAGTATTGCAATTATTGTTTTAGGGTTAGCTATTTTAATTTTGTCGAATTTAAAAAGTTACAAAAAGGTTGGTGATTAAGTTGAAAAAAATTTTTATAAAAATTTTTATTATTATTTTGCTTATAATTTTCTTTATCTCTTTTTCTTACTCTTACAAAGCTTTAAATATAGAAAATTTAGCATTTGTAGTTGCCTTAGGTATTGATTCTTCTGACTCCAAAGAAATAAAAGTAACATTTCAATTTGTCAACCTACCTTCAACAAGTGAAGGAACAAATCAAGAAGCAAAAATTTTTCAAGACACAGTTGATTGCAGTTCTATCCCAAATGCAATAAATATAATGAATAGTTATCTAGCAAAAAAAATTGATTTATCACATTGTAGAAACATTGTATTTTCAGAAAACATTGCAAAAAATGGAATTTCTAATCACATTTATACTTTAATGAACGATGTTCAAGTAAGGCCAACATCAAACATAATTGTAACAACATGTAGTGCTAATGAATATATTAAAAATTCCAAGCCAAGCCTAGAAACTTCAATTACCAGATATTACGATATTTTTCCTAATTCTGGTCATTATACAGGGTATGTATCTAATGCTAGTATTGGTAATTTTTATAATGCGTTAGTTTGCAATAGTTGCGAACCTTATACTATTTTAGGTGGCGTAAGTTCAGTCTCTTCAACAGGTTCACAATCTAACGTTTCAACTGATTCTAACATAAAATCCGGCTCATCTCCTATATCAGGTGTGCGTTCAACTGAAAATATTGGAATGGCTGCATTTAAACATGACAAATTAGTTGGAGAACTTGATGCTATTGAAACCGTTTGCTTTCATATTTTAAAAAACAATATTAATAGTTTTATTATATCTATTCCAAAACCTGAAGATACAGGCTCTAAAATAGACCTTTTACTTACCCCAAAAGGTGATACTAAAATTAAAGTTGATATTGTAAATAATTCTCCTTATATTAAAATAGATGGTTCTTTTAATGCTAAAATTTTTTCAATGGATGAAAATGATAGTTATTTAAGTTCTAATGTTCTTAATTCTATTTCTAATTCTTGTAATAATTATTTAGAAAATGTATTATTAGATTATTTATATAAAACATCTATAGACTTTAAAAGTGATATAAATGGCATTGGTAAATATGCTTTGTCTAGTTTTTATACTAATAAGGAATTTAAAAATTATAATTGGGTTGATAATTACGTAAATTCTACTTTTAAAGTCAATATTAATACTACTGTGAATTCTGGATTTTTATTGAATAAAACTTAAGATTTGAGGTGTGTTTTGTGGTTGATATTTTTTATCATTTTTTGTTTTTAATATTTAGTGTTTTTGTTTTATTAAAGTCTATTTTTTATGCTTTGTATGAAATTAAAACTCAAAATAATAAGTCTGGCGGAGTTGCTTTAATTTGTTTTTCTGTTATTGTTATTATTTTTGCGGGATTTAGGGACGTTCCTTAAAATCCCCTTTTTTAGGGATTAAGGGACAGTCTTGTTGCAGTTTAGCAAGAATAATGCGGTTTATACCTAAAGATGATAGTTTGAATATATTTTTGAATGTAACCGAAATAGTTTTACAAATTCTTA
>URWN01000037.1 GCA_900551615.1 uncultured Clostridium sp. | reverse complement strand
AATATTGCTCCAATCACATTCGAAAAGTTTAAAATCATATACATATATACATTTTTGGCCTGAGTGAGAGAGGCTCCAGTTTTTTATGTTAGATTTTCTTTTTGAACACAATGAACATGACGAAATCTCAAATATATATAATTTCCCAAGGTGAAGAGGGTGCCACACAAACAATAATTTTATTGGCTGTGAACTGTAACTTTTTGTTTAAATTTTCCCATTTTTTTACTATTAAAATGCTTGCAAATTATATTTTTTAATAGTATAATTCTTTTAATTATTATACGTATCTTAGAAGGGGTAATATATATGGAAAATAAAGAACTTTTTGAATTAACAAATCCACAAAAATCAATTTGGTATACAGAACAATTTTATGCAGGAACAACAGTAAATAACATCTGTGTTTCAGGAACTCTATATGGACAAGTTGATGAAAATATATTAAAACAAGCTATTAATAATGTTGTTAGGCAAAATGATAGTTTTAGAATTCATGTTGTTTTAGATAATAACGTTGTAAAACAATATATATCAGACTATAAAAAATTCAATATTGATGTTGAATATGTTAATGCTGAGTCTGAAGTAATACAATTAGAAAAAACAGAAGCAGAATATAAATTTGATATTATTAATTCTGATTTATTTAGATTTAAAATTGCTATATCTAAAGGTAATTTTGCTTGTATTATTTTGACTGTAAATCACTTGATTGCTGATTCATGGGCTCTTGGTTTAGTAATTCAAGAAATTATAAAAAATTATAATTCTATTAAAAATAATGAAATTTTTAATCCAGATACTTTTTCTTATTTGGACTATATTAATTCTGAAAAAGAATATATAAACAGTAAAAAATTCACAAATGATAAATATTTCTGGAGTCAAACTTTTAGTACAATACCAGAACAAGCAATTATTCCTGGTTCAATTAATGGAGTAAAAAACATATCTTATAAAGCTAAAAGATTAAGTTTTGAACTTGACAAGGATATTGTGTCTAAAATCAATAATTTTTGTAGAGAAAATAAAATTTCTACTTTTAATTTCTTTATGGCAATATTTTCTATTTATATTGGACGTGTGTCTAATATAGATGATTTTGTTATCGGTACGCCTATTTTAAACCGTTCTAATTTCAAAGAAAAACACACTACAGGTATGTTTATTAATACAGTACCTATCAGATTTGAAAATGTTAATGATGGTTCTTTTAAAAATTTAGCAAGTACGGTTGCTTCCAAAATGATGGGGATTTTGAGACATCAAAAATATTCGTATAATTCTATTTTAGAGGATATTCGTAAAGAACATAGTAACATTCCTAATTTATATAATATTTTGATTTCTTATCAAGTTACTAAAGCATTTGATAGTGAATTAGGGAACTATAAAACTGATTGGATTTTTAACAATTATTGTGCTAACGATTTTAATGTTCATATTTATGATATAAACGATACTGGTAGTTTATTTATTGATTATGATTATTTGATTGATAAATATTCTGATGATGATGTTATTTGTATTCAAAATCGTATTGTTAATATGGTTAAACAAATTTTGGCTAATAATGATATAAATTCTTGTGATATTGATATTGTTACTCCTGAAGAGAAAAATACTATTTTGAATGTTTTTAATAATACTAATAGCAATTATCCACGTGATTGTATGATTTCTCAGTTATTTGAAAAACAAGTTGAAAAAACTCCTTATAGTATTGCTGTAGTTTTTGGTAATGATAAGCTTACATATAGACAATTAAATGAAAAAGCAAATAGTTTAGCTTTTTTACTTAGAAATAAATATAATATCAAACGTAATGATTTAGTTGGTATAATGATTAACCGTTCTCTTGAAATGTTTGTTGCAATTTTAGCAGTTTTAAAGGCTGGTGGAACTTATACTCCTATTGACCCTAACTTTCCTAAAGAACGTATAAAATATATGTTGGAAAATGGAAATGCTAAGTTGTTGCTTACTTCTAATCATTTAAAAGATACTGTAAACTTTGATAATAAACTTGCAATTGATTTAGAAAACAGTAATATATATAACTTGCCAAATAAGAATATTGAAAATATAAATGAACCTGAAGATTTAATTTATATAATTTTTACATCTGGTTCTACTGGTCTTCCAAAAGGCGTTATGCTAAAAAACAGAAATGTTGTTAACTTTATTTTTGGTATGATGAAGGAATTTGCTTTTACTAATAAGGATATTATTGTTTCTATTACAACTATTTCTTTTGATATATTTGTATTAGAAAGTCTTATGCCTCTTGTAAATGGGCTTACTGTTGTAATTGCAAATGAACAAGAACAAACTAACATTGATTTATTTAATACTTTGTGCTTAAAAAATGATGTAAATATTATTCAAACTACTCCTTCTAGAATGCAAACTTTTATTAGCTCTGGAAGTAGCACTGATTTTTTGAAAAATGTTACTCATTTGTTAATTGGTGGTGAACCATTTCCTTCTGCTTTGTTAGAAAATTTAAGAAAACTTTCTAATGCTAAAATTTATAATATGTATGGTCCTACTGAAACTGCTGTATGGTCTACACTTCAAGATGTTACTAATGAACAAAATATCTCTATTGGGAAACCTATTATAAATACACAATGTTATGTTTTGGATAAAAATAATATGCCTTTGCCATATGGTGTAAGTGGTGATTTGTTTATTGCCGGAGATGGTGTAAGTAAGCGGTTATTTGAATAGACCTGACCTTACTAATAATGTTTTTGTTAACAATCCTTTTATAAATAATTCTATTATGTATAAAACTGGTGATATCGCTTATTTTAAAAAAGATGGTAATTTAGTTTGCCTTGGACGTTCTGATTCTCAAATAAAAATTAGAGGTCTTAGAGTTGAACTACGGTGAAATAGAGGATAAACTTAATAAGTTGCCTTATATAAATTCTTGCGCAGTAGTAAAAAAAGTTGATAAAAATTCACATGATGTTTTATGTGCATATTTTACGGCTGATTCTAAAATTGATGTTTTAGAAATTCAAAAAGCTTTAGGTGAATTCCTTCCAAAATATATGATTCCTGCTTATTATAAGCAAATGGATATGCTTCCTCATACTCCTAATGGAAAAATAGATAGAAAGAAGTTACCTGATCCAGTTTTTAAAACATCTAACAGAGAAATTATTAAACCTAGAAATGATGTTGATAAAAAACTTATTAGTATATTATGTGAACTTTTAAAACAAGATAGTTTAAGTTTAGATGATTCATTTTTTGAGCTTGGTGGTGATTCTCTTTTGGCTATTAGTTTGTGTGCAATAGTTCAAAATAGATTTAATGCTAAAATATTTGTAAAAGATATTATAGATCACCCTATTATTATGGATTTATCTGACTTAATTAGTGAAAATATGAATAAATTAAGTGTTCCTGTTTTAAAACATGTTGCTTCTGCAGATTATTATAAACTTTCTTCTGCTCAAACAAGAATGTATTATAGCAGTAAGATTTCAGGAAATAATTCTGTTTTATATAATATTCCAGGTACAATTATTGTTGATGGAGTTCTTGATATTGATAAATTAGAAAAATGTTTTAATAAAATAATTGAAAGACATGAATCACTTCGTACATATTTTGTAATAGAAGAAAATACTGTTGTACAAAAAATTGATGAAAATGTACAATTTAATTTAGAGACACTTGATAATGCAGATTTTAATAATTTTGATGAAATTTTTAGAAGTTTTATAAGACCTTTTGATTTGGAAAAAGCTCCATTATTTAGGGTTAAATTTATAAAATTTACTAATAATAAATCTGCCATTTTACTTGACATGCATCATATTGTTTCAGATGGAAAGTCTATTTCTATTTTGATAAATGAAATTTGTCAATTGTATAACAATTTAGATGCAAATCTTCCAAATTTGGAATTTACATATAAAGATTTTACTAGCCTTTTGGATGACAAGGTATTTAAAGAAAATTATAATGAAGCTGAAAAGTATTGGTTAAAACAGTTTGAAGGCGAAATTCCAGTTCTTAATATGCCTACAATGAATGTTCGTCCTGCAACACAATCTTTTGAAGGTATGAGAGTTTATAAAAAACTAGATAATTCAACTTTTGATACTATAAATGACCTTTCAAAAAGACTTCATGTTACTCCATATATGATTCTTCTTAGTGCTTATTATATTTTACTTTCAAAATATACTGGCCAAGATGATATAATTATTGGTAGCCCTAGTGTAGGAAGAGATTTAGAAGCTTCGCAATCTATTATTGGTATGTTTGTAAATACATTTCCTTTACGAAATAAAGTAGATAATTCTATTTCTGTATTGGAGTTTTTGGAAAGTTTAAAGAATAATCTTGTTGATGATTTTAAATATCAATTTTATCCTTTTAATGACCTTGTTGATAAGTTAAATATTAAAAGAGATGCAAGTAGAAATCCTCTTTTTGATGTAATGTTTATTTATCAAAACAATGGTTATGAAAATATAAATATTGATGGTATTAAGGCTACATATAAAATTCCTGATACGAAAACTTCAAAATTTGATTTGTCTCTTGAGGCAGTTCCTATAAATGGAACTATTAATCTTACTTTTGAGTTTTCTACAAAATTGTTTAACAAAGAATTTATTGAAAATCTTTCAGAAAATTTTGTTAATATACTAAATGTTATTACTAATAATATAAATATAAAAATTGCTGATATTGATATGCTTTCTGAAGATGTAAAACAGAAAATATTATATGGCTTTAATGATACTCAAAAAGATTATCCAAATAAAACTTTTTCTACTCTTTTTGAGGAACAAGTTGAAAAAACTCCAAATAATATTGCTTTAGTTTTTGGTGATAAATCTTTAACTTTTCGTGAGTTAAATGAAAAAGCAAATAGTTTAGCTTATTATTTAAGAAATACTCAACATGTTGAGAAAGAATCTTTAGTAGGTGTTATGGTTAATCGTTCTTTGGAGATGATTATTGCTATACTTGCAGTTATGAAATCTGGTGGAGCTTATATCCCAATTGATCCAGGTTTCCCTGAAGATAGAATTAATTATATGCTTTCTAGTAGTTCTGCCTCTGTATTGCTTACTAATAAAAAACTTGAAAGCAAAATTGATTTTGAACATAAGGTAACAATTGATTTGGATAATAACGATATATATTCTCTTCCAAATGAGAACATTGAAAATATTAATACTTTGGATGACTTGCTTTATGTAATATTTACTTCTGGTTCTACTGGTCGTCCTAAAGGTGTATTGCAAACACAAAAAACACTTGTTAATTTTGCACATTATTGTAATGATTATGTTGGATATTTGAAAGAACCAAAAAATCAAGCTATTGTGTCTATTTCAACAGTAAGCTTTGATATCTTCTCTTATGAAGCCCTTATTCCTCTTCAAAGAGGTGTAAAAGTTGTCATTGCAAATGAAGATGAACAAACTATGCCTAAGCTTTTAAATGATTTAATGGTTAAAAATGCAGTTACTGCAACCCAGGCTACACCTTCTGTAATGCAAGTATTTGTAAATAATATTGATAGTATTCCAGCTTTAAAAAATTTAAAATATTTGACTTTAACAGGTGAACAAGTTCCTATTACATTAGTTAGAGAGTTAAAAGATTTAGGTAATATTACTATATATGATGGATATGGCCCTACTGAAACTTATTATTGTACTTTATCTGAGGTAAATACTGATTTTATTACAATAGGCAAACCTTTTTATAATGATCAAATGTATATTTTGGATGATAATATGATGCCTGTTCCAGTTGGTGTTATTGGTGAAATTTATATTTCTGGTGATGGTGTTTCAAAAGGATATTTAAATAATATTGATTTGACTTCTAAGAGCTTTTTAAATAATCCTTTTATGAGTGGAAAAACCATGTATAAAAGTGGTGATTTAGGAAAATATTTGGAAAATGGTGATATTTTATGTCTTGGTAGAAAAGACAATCAAATAAAAATTAGAGGTCTTAGAATAGAACTTGGTGAAATTGAAGCATTAATTTCAAAATATCCTAATATTGAAAAAACAGTTATTGTAAAACAAAATATGAATAATAGAGAATTTATATCTGCTTATTTTGTTGCTAATAAGAGAATTTCAGTAGATGAGCTTAGAAGATATTTAGCAAAAAGATTACCTAGATATATGATTCCTTCTTACTATATTGCATTAGATGATTTTCCTTATACACCAAATGGTAAGATTGATAGAAAAAAATTACCAATGCCTAAAGAAGTTTTAAATATTAGCAAAGAAAATTATGTTCCACCTAAGACAGACCTTCAGAAACAATTGGTAAGTATTTTTGAAAAAGTGCTAAATACAAAGCCAATTGGAATCCACGATAATTTCTTTGAACTTGGTGGCGATTCTCTTCTTGCAATGAGCTTAAATATTGAATTATTGGAATTTACAAATAAAGTTTCTTATTCAGATATTTTTAAATTTTCTACTGTTGCTGAACTTGAAGATAAGATAAATTCTGATAATACTAAACCAATATTAAACAAGTTTGAAAATTTACCTGGTGGAGCTCTAGATATATTAAATAAAACAACTAAGAAATCTAAAATAGAAGAATATCATCCTAAAAACATTTTGCTTACTGGTTCTACTGGTTTTCTTGGAATACACATTTTGGATGAATTCTTAAAAAATGAGAATGGAAAAATATATTGTATAGTTAGAAAAGAGCCAGGAATGTCTATAACTACAAAACTTTCTCAAAAGTTAAATTATTATTTTGGTAATAAATATGATAATTTAATTAATAACCGAATAATTCCTGTAACTGGTGATATTTGTAAACCTAATTTTGGGCTATCTCAAGAAGATTTACAGAAAATAGTAAATAACATTGATTTAGTAATACATAGTGCCGCAAATGTTGCTCACTTTGGAAATTACAATAATTTTTATATGACTAATGTTACAAGTGTAAAATATATTATTGATTTTTGTAAGGATTTTAATAAAAAACTATATCATATTTCAACTACTGGCGTGTCTGGTAAAAAACTTGATTTATCATATGTTTTACTAAAAAAATCTATTAGACATTTGGTTAATCCTGAATTCTGCGAGGATTCTTTATATATAGGTCAATTACTTGATAATGTTTACACTCATAGTAAGTTTGAAGCTGAAGCTGCTGTACTTGATGCTATTAGTAAAAATGTTGATGCTTATATATTACGTATGGGTAATTTGATGCCTAGATTAAGTGATGGTTTATTCCAAGAAAATATCTTGCAAAATGCTTTTGTTACAAAGCTTGCTGCTTTTATGAAACTAGGAATTATTCCAGATTACTTGTTAAAAAGTCCTTTAGAGTTTACGCCTGTAGATTCTGCGGCACAGGCTGTATATAAAATTATAACTCATCCTTCAGAGAAAAATAGAGTTTTTCATATCTATAATCATAAAACTGTTGCTTTGGGTAAATTTTTAAAATTGATTAAGAAGTTTGATTATAATGTCAAGGTATTGCCAGAAAATGAATTTAAAACTACGGCAATCAATATTTTGAAAAATGATGAAAAAAGGAGTTCTTTACAAAATATAGCAAATGATTTTGACAGTAATTATCATTTGAATTATAATGGTACTATAAAATTAAAATCTAATTTTACGATTAAATATTTAAGGAAATGTGGTTTTAAGTGGCCTAAAATTAAAAATAAATATTTAATTGATTTTATTAAATTACTAAGGAAGGTGATATAACGATGTCAACTACAGATTCAATTGTATTATGGATATTAGTATTTGTATCTGGTGTTTTGATTTTGCTTTTAAAAAATCTTTTGACTCAAAATAATAAAAAGCCATTGACTAAAATATTTATTATATTATTTGGATTAATGTTATTTTGGTTAACTTGTATGATACTTCAAATTATTTTCTTAAATAAATATGATATTAATTTAAAATATTTCTTTAATTTGTATTATATAAGTATTTGTTTTTTACCAATTGCATTTTACTTTATGGCTATTATTTTTGAAAATGGAAGATTAGATTTTAAAAGATATTATTTATTATTATTTATTATACCAATTACATCATTGTTATTGCTTTGGACAAATGATTTACATCATTTATTTTATAAGGAGTATTCCATGAGTTTATCTACTGCTTATGGACCATGGTTTTATGTACATACCTATTATACATTTTTAATTTTTGGTATATCCCTATTTATACTAATGAGATATTCAATTAAAAATGCTGGACTATTTTCTAGACAAGCTATATTGCTTATAATAGGTTCTCTTGCTCCTATTATTGTAAATTTACTTGGTAGTACTGGACTTTTGCCTGTGTCAATATATGCAACTCCTATTGCATTTTCTGTAACTATTATTTGCTTTACTATTGGAATTTTTAGGTTTAATCTATTTAAACTTACTCCTATTGCTCTTCAAAAAATTGTTGATAGGATGTCTGATAGTTATTTGGTTTTAAATGATGATGGAACTATATCCGACTTTAACCAAACATTTTTAACAACATTCAAAATAGAAGATGCTACTTTAAGGGGACAAAATTTTGATGAGTTTAGTAAAAAAAATAAAATAAACTATAGTAAAATAAAAAATGCTATTGCAAAAACAAAAGATTCTAAAAAGACTATTTCTTTTGAGTATCATGTTAGTAGAATTCATAAAATCTTCTCAGTTGAAGTTAATACCATTTATTCAGATGGTACATCATTAGGAACATTAATCTTGTTTAAGGATATTACTCAACATATTCAAGATATGGAAACTATTAAGAATAATCAAGATATATTAATGGAAAGAGAACGTCTTGCTTCACTTGGACAATTAATTGGTGGTATTGCTCATAACTTAAAAACTCCTATAATGTCTATTTCTGGAGCTGCTGAGGGATTAACTGACTTAGTTAAAGAATATGATTCTTCTATTGATGACCCTGAGGTTAATAGCCAAGACCATCATGATATTGCCAAAGACATGAATGAATGGATTGTTAAAATTAAAGAATATACAGAATATATGTCTGATATTATTACCGCTGTTAAAGGCCAAGCTGTTACTTTATCTGAGACTGAAAATGTCTATTTTGATATTGATGAACTTGTTAAGAGAGTTGATATTTTGATGAAGCATGAACTTAAAAATGCGTTAATTTATATGAATGTTCAGATGAATGCTCCTAAGTCTACTAAGATTCATGGTGATATTAATAGTTTGGTTCAAGTTATTAATAATATGATTTCTAATGCTATTCAGGCCTATAATGGTGAAACTGAGAAAAATATTGATTTGATTTTGAGTAAATCTGATGGTAATTTGATTATTTCTGTTAAGGATTATGGTTGTGGTCTTCCTCAGAAAGTTAAAGATAAGTTATTTAAGGAGATGATTACAACAAAGGGTAAAAATGGTACTGGACTTGGTTTATATATGTCTTATTCTACTATTAAGGCTCATTTTAATGGTAATATTACTTTTGAGTCCGTAGAAGGCCAAGGTACTACTTTTAATATTATTTTACCTTTATAAATTTATAAGGATTGAGGAATAAATCTTCAATCCTTTTTCTTTGTTTTAGAAGTTGTCAAAAAGGGGCGTCCCCATTGACAGAAAAAAGTTGTCAAAAGGGACGCCCTTTTTTGACAACTAATAATTATTTTTTATTTTTTCAATTTCATCATAATGGTTTTCTAATATATCTAAGAATAGATCATCTAACTTAGGATCAAATTGAGTTCCTCTACATCTTTTAAATTCACTAATTACAACATCTAATGGAAGTGAGTCTCTATAACTACGTTTTGATGTCATTGCATCAAATGTATCTGCAATTGCTGCTATTCTTGCAAAATAAGGTATTTCTTCTCCCTTTAATCTACTTGGATATCCATTACCATCGTATCTTTCATGATGATGTTTAACAATTGGAATAATATTTTCAAATATCTTTGCAGATGATAAAATATGTGCACCAATTGCAGGATGATTTTTGATTTCTGAATATTCATCATCAGTAAGTTTTGATTCTTTTCTTAAAATGCTGTCTGGAATGCCTATTTTTCCAATATCATGGAATAATCCCCCAACTTCCAAATCGTGCAAGTCACTATCTGATAATCCTAGATGCTTACCTATTAATACAGAATACTGAGAAACACGGTCAGAATGACCTCTAGTATATGTGTCCTTTGCTTCAACTGTATATCTTAATGTTTGAATAGTAGATAAATATGCTTCTTCAAGTTTTTCATTTTTATCAGATAATTCTTCATTAATCTTTTTAATTTCATTCATTTGCGCAATAGATTTTATACCAGATTCTATTAATAATAGCAATTGGTCAAATTTATCGCTTTTTTCACAATATCCTTGAATGTCTAGTCTTCGTATAGTTTCTAGTGGAGGAGCTAAATCTTTGTGACCTGTTAATAATAGAATATATAATTCTTTATTGAATTTTCTTATTTCTTCAACAACTTGGTCACCATGAATAGGAGTCATTATAAAGTCTAGTAACATTAAATCATAATGCTCTGTTCTAACTTTTTCAATGGCTTCCATAGGATCTGTAACTCCTGTAAAATCATATCCTGAACGTTTTAAGAATATTGATAGTGAATCTACAATTCCTTCTTCGTCATCTACTGCTATAATTCTATAATTATTATTTTCATTAACAACTTTTTGTAGTCCTTTTCTCATACAATCATCCTCCATCCTGTCAGTAACCTTTAAAACTTTACTGACCTCAAGATTTTGCCAATTTTAAAGGCTTGTTTTTATAAGGCCATTATATTAGTAAAATGCTTAAAAATCAAGTGTTTTTTGAAAAAATTTTAAAATAAAAAAGGGAATTGAAGACTTATACCTCAATCCCTATTTTTTACACTTTCATTGATAGTGCTACTTTTTTTCTGTCCATATCTATTTTTATTACTTTTACTTTTACTATATCCCCCACTGATACTAGGTCTGATGGATTTCTAATGTATTTATCGCTCATTTCTGAGATATGTACAAGTCCGTCGTATTTTACTCCTATATCTACAAATGCTCCAAAGTCTATTACATTTCTTACTGTTCCTGTTAGTATCATTCCTTCTTTTAGGTCTTCTAATTTTAGTACGTCTTGCCTTAGTATTGGCTTTGGCATGTCTTCACGTGGGTCTCTTCCTGGTTTACTTAGTTCTGCTATTATGTCTGCTAATGTCATTTCCCCTATTTCTAGTTCTTTTGCTGTTTTTTCTATGTCTACTGTTTTTAGTTTTTGTCTTAGCTCTTCTGTTTTTTCTTTGTCTCTTAAGTCTTCTTTATCAAATCCTAGGGATTTCAATAGTTTCTCTGTTGCTTCATAGCTTTCTGGGTGAACCGCTGTTATTTCTAATGGATTTTTTCCATCTATTATTCTTAAAAATCCTGCACATTGTTCATATGCAACTTTTCCTAGTTTTGGTACTTTTAGTAGTTCTTTTCTTTCTTTTAGTTTTCCATTTTCATCTCTGTATTTTACTATGTTTTTGGCTATTGTGTTGTTTATTCCTGATACATATGATAGTAGTGATGGTGTTGCTGTATTTACATCTACTCCTACTTTGTTAACGCTGTCTTCTACTACGCCTGTTAGGCTTTCAGCTAATTTTTTTTGGTTTACGTCATGTTGATATTGTCCTACTCCTATTGCTTTTGGGTCTATTTTTACTAGTTCTGCTAGTGGGTCTTGTAGTCTTCTTGCTATTGAGATTGCTCCCCTTATTGATACATTTATGTCTGGATATTCTTCTGTTGCTAGTTTTGATGCTGAGTATACAGATGCTCCTGCTTCACTTACAATTACATAGTGCACTGGTCTTGATGCTTCTTTTATCATGTCTGATACAAACATTTCTGATTCTCTTGACGCTGTTCCGTTTCCTATTGCTATCATGTCTATTTTGTCTTTTTCTATTAATTTTAGTAATTCTTTTTTGGCTCCTTCTACATCATTTTGTGGTTCTGTTGGATATACTGTTGTGTAGTCTAGTACTTTTCCTGTTTCGTCTATTACTGCTATTTTACATCCTGTTCTGTATGCTGGGTCAAATCCCATTACTGTTTTTCCTTTTATTGGTGCTCCTAGTAATAGTTGTTTTGAGTTTTGTCCGAATACTTTTATTGCTTTTTCTTCTGCCTTTTCTGTTAGGTCTGAACGGATTTCTCTGTCTATTGATGGTTCTATTAATCTTTCAAAACTGTCTTGTATTGTGTCTTTTAGCATTTTTGTAAATTGTGTTTCTCCTTTTATTGTGTCTCTTTCTATATATGCTAGGATTTTATCTTCTGGTTTTTCTATTGTTACTTTTAGGCAGTCTTCTTTTTCTCCTCTGTTTATTGCTAGTATTCTGTGACTTGGTATTCCTTTTATTGCTTCACTATAATCGTAATACATTTCGTAATTTGATTTTTTTTCTGCATCTTTGGCCTTTGTTTTTATTATGCCTTCTCTGTAGCACTGTCTTTTTATTTCTTTTCTATATTTTGCGCTGTCTGATATGTCTTCTGCTATAATGTCTAGAGCTCCTTGTATTGCATCTTCTTCTGTTGCTACAACTTTGTCTTTATTTTTTTTGTCTTCTTCTGATAGTTTATCTATATTTATATATTCTTTTGCTATTTCTATTATTGGCTTGTTTTCTTTTTGTTTTATTATTATTTGTGCTAGTGGTTCTAGTCCTTTTGCTTTTGCTACAGTTGCTCTTGTTTTCTTTTTTTGTTTATATGGTCTGTATATGTCTTCTACTTCTGCTAGTGTTTTTGATATTGCCACTGCTTGTAATATTTCGTCTGTTAGCTTTCCTTGCTCGTCTATTGATTTTATTACTTCTTCTTTTCTTGTTTCTAAGTTTCTTAGGTATGTTAGTCTTTCTCCAAATGTTCTTAGTATTTCGTCACTTAGTCCTCCTGTTACTTCTTTTCTGTATCTTGCTATAAATGGTATTGTGTTTCCTTCATCTATTAGCTTTATTGTGTTTTCTACTTGTTGTGGTTTTATGTTTAATTCTTCTGCTATTGCTTTTGATATTTTATCCATTTTGTTTTCTTCCTTCCTTAGGTCATTTTTGTTTAGACCTTTTAATTTTTTTGTTTGTTTTGCATATATATTATTATAACAAATTTTTAGTATAAAAAGTCAATACTTTATTAATTTTTTTATGTTACAATTCACAGTCCGTAAAATTATTGTTTGTGTGGCGCCCCCTTCCCCTTGGGTAATTATATATATTTGAGATTTCGTCCTGTTCATTGCGT
>URWN01000036.1 GCA_900551615.1 uncultured Clostridium sp. | reverse complement strand
TTTTCATATATTTTGTTATATCTTCTATTTTTAAGTTTTGTACTGTACTTGCTAATTGTCTATTTGTATATAACGTACTACATGCATCATCTATTAATTTTACTGCATTATTATATCCGTTATATCCATATAATTCTATTTTTGAAGTTGTTGGTGTTTCACTTATTAATCTTACTTGTCCATTTTGTACATCTAAGACTCTCCATTTTAAATCATCTCTTTTAATTTCTGGATTTATTGTACTATCACTTTGTCCTGAATAAGTATTTAAATTTGTTTTTAATGTAGATACTGCGTTATTATCTAATGTATCTGGTGTATATGTTACATAATCTCCTACTTTTACTTTATCTGCTAATTTTTGTGTTGGAGCCATTCCTGAAACATATTTATTTAATTCGTCTTCATATTCATTTAGTGTTTTTGCCTGATTTATTTCAGCTGCTTGTGTTTTCTCTTTTGCTTCTTTTGCTTTTTCAAATAGTCCTGTATTAGTTAGTGATTGTATTGATATTGTTGCCAAAATAAGCAATATAATTATTGTTATTACAAGTGCCACTAACGTAATACCATTTGTATTTTTTAATACTTTTTTCATTTATTTCTCTCCTTCTTTTGTTTCATACAGGTTGTTCCTGCATTATAATTTTATCATAGCTATTTGTGTTTTTCAACAGTTTTGGTTCTATTTTCTAATTTAAATTTTTCCAATTTTGCACAAAAAAATAGGCACCATTTCGGTACCTAAAATCTATAATATTTATATGTTTTTATCAATAAATGGTAGTAATTGTTTCTTTCTTGAAACAACACCTTCTAAGAAAGCTCTATTTTTTTCTAATTTTGTATTAAATGCTTTTTCAACTGCATCTATTTTTGTTCCCAATGCAATAATTTCAGAATTACTGTTTAAAATATCTGTTATTGCTAATACAAACAAAGATAATCCTTTTTCAGAAATTGCATTATTCATTGCTTCTTCTAATTCATTTTGTCTTTTTAGAACATCTTCAATGCTTACAGTATTTACTTGTGCTATAACAAATTTTGTTTCATCTTTATCAAGGTTTTTAGCATCTAAGTTTATTAATTCTTCAGCTGAAAAATCACCTAAATCTGTTCCTGCTTTTAGCATTTCTAATCCGTATTCTTCTACATTTATATCTGCTATTTTTTCTAATTCTTCTAATGCTTTTCTGTCATGATCAGTTGTTGTTGGTGATTTTAATAATAATGTATCAGAAATTATTGCGCTTGCCATTAATATTGCTTCTGTCTTTTCAATTTCTATCCCTGATGTTTTAAATTCTTCAAATAATATTGTTGATGTGCATCCAAATGGTTTTGCTGTGTAATATAATGGTTCTGATGTTTCAAAATTTGATATTCTGTGGTGATCTACAACTTCTAATATTTTTGCTTTTTCTATTCCTTCTACACTTTGATTAAATTCATTGTGGTCCACTAATATTACTTCTTGTCCTTCTTCTACTTTTTCTATTAGTTCTGGTGCTTCTAATTTTAAATAATTTAACACATATTGTGTTTCTTTATTTACATTTCCAAGTCTTACTGCTTTTGATTTTTCACATCCATTTTTTTTATTTAAAATTTCTTTTACCATTGCTGAACAAATTGTGTCTGTGTCTGGATTTTTGTGTCCAAATATTAATACTTTGTTTTCCATTTTTTTATCTCTCCTTTTTTGTTGACTTTTTTTATAATATGATATAATATTTATAGGAAATGGAGAGGCCACAAAAGTGGTTTGCCGAAGATTGATATAAAACCACATCCGTTTATTCTCATTTCCTATATTCACTACTATATAACATTTATATTTAAAAAACAAGCGAACATTTCATTATTTTTTATTTTTTTCTAATATATCTTCTAATTCTTCCTTAGAAAATTCATATTTTTTATTGCAAAAGTGGCAAACCAATTCAGCTTTTCCATCTTCTTCAATCATTTCTTTTAGAACATCTTTATCTAATGTTGCAAGTCCATCTTCCATGTGTTCTTTCGAACAATCACATTCATATACAGGTGTAATATTTCCTTCAATTAGTTGTACATTTTCATCGCCTGTTACCGCCTTTGCTATTTCTAATAATGTCATATTTTTATCCAACATTTTTGAAATTGCACCTGCTTTAAATATTGATTGTTCTATTTTTGATATTTCTTCATCTGTTGCATCTGGCATTGGTGTAATTATATATCCACCTGCTGATTTAACTCCATTTTTATCTACTAAAACTCCTAAAGCAACTGCTGTATTTTTTTGTTCTGATTTTGCAAAGTATTCCGCAAAATCTTCTGCTATTTCACCTGAAACTAGTGGGCATATTCCAACATAGGGTTCTTTTAAACCAATATCTTTTATTACATTTATAAATCCTGCATTTCCAACTGCTCCACCTACATCTAATTTTCCCATATCATTTAATGGCAAATCTACAACTGGATTTGCTACATATCCTTTTACTCTTGGAAAATTATCTGCTGTTACAAGCATTGTTCCAAGTGGTCCATTACCTTTCATTTGAACTGTTAATTTGTCTTTTGCACCTTTCATTTCATTTCCCATTATCGCTGAAATCGTTAGTAATCGTCCAAATGCTGCTGTTGCAACTGGGCTTAAGTCATGTATTTTTCTTGCTTCTTCTACAAGTTCTGTTGTGCTTGTGCATACTACTGATATTTTTCCTTCATATGCTAAAAATTTCATTATTTTGTCTTGCATTTTTTGTCTCCTTTTTTATATTTCTATTAATATATAAAAGTTGGAAAAGAATTAAATTTTGACACAGTTCAAAATTGTAATTCTTTTCAACTTACTCATGAATCTGGAACATATCCTTTCCCTCACCACAAACTGGGCAAACCCAATCTTCTGGTAAATCATCAAACTTTGTTCCCTTTGGTATTCCTGCTTTTTCATTTCCAAACTTTGGATTATAAATATATTTACATTGAGTACATTCATATTGTTCATTTCCTGTTCTTTCAACAGAAAAGTTTTTATACCCTAATGCAACCGCAACTATCATAATTAATAAGAATGATAATGCTTTCCAAATTCCACTGTCACATAATATTACTGCAAACATTCCAAATATTGCACTTATTCCATATAAAATTAAAACTGCTTGTTTTTGGCTAAATCCTTTTGCAACCAATCTATGGTGTAAATGTCCTTTATCAGCTTTAAATACAGCTTTTATTGATTTTCCCTTTATTAATCTTCTAATTATTGCCCATGTAGTATCAAATATTGGTAATCCTAAAGCAATAAGAGGTAAAACAATTACAGCTGCTGTATATGTTTTTGCAGAACCCAATATAGAAATTACTGATAAGGAAAATCCTAAAAAGTTTGATCCTGTATCCCCTAAAAATGTTTTTGCTGGTGTAAAATTAAATGGTAAAAATCCCACTAAAGCACCTGCTAATGCAGTTATTAATACTATTGAAATTAATGATGAACCATTTAATACAAATATTACTAATAATGATATAGCTGATATTACTGAAATTCCTGATGATAATCCATCTAGCCCATCAATTAAGTTTATTGCATTTGTTACAAATATTATCCATGCAATTGTAATTAATATTGATGTTATTTCATGCATTTCTGGGAAATTCAAAAATGGTAATGTTATACCTTCTATTCTTATTCCTGACATTACAACAAAAATAGCACCTATTGTTTGTCCTATTAATTTTGTTATTGGTTTTATTGTTTTTGTATCATCTACAACACAGAACCCTGCTATTATCAGTATTCCTGCTAAAAATCCTAATAATTTCTTCCAATATTCTTGTGGTCCAAACAAGTTTATAGAATTTTCTATACTCATTACTATTAATAAATATATTGTTGATGCCAAAAATCCTAATATTACTGCTGGTCCACCAAATTTTGGTATTGATCTTTTGTGTGCCCTTCTTTCATCTTTTGGAATATCTATTGCCCCTATTTTTTTTGCAATTTTCATTGTATATGGTGTAGTTACAAATGTTACCACAAATGCCAGTATAAATGCTATTGCTATGTTTCCCCACATATGTATTCCTCCAATTATTTCATATTATTTTTTTCTATTTCTTCTACCATTTTTAGTCTTTCTTCATATCTTCCGCCTTTAAATTCTGTACCTAACCAATTTCTTATTATACAAATCGCTTCATTTATTGTTAAATAGTCTCCACCTAATGTTACTACATTTATATCATCATCTGCTTTCGCAAATTTTGCTGATTCTTGATCATGTATTGATGCTGCTCTTATTCCTTTAAATTTGTTTGCTACTACTGTCATTCCATATCCTGATCTGCATACTAATATTCCACAATCACATTCTTTGTTTTGTATTGCCTCAGCTACTTTTTTTGCATATATTGGATAATCTGTTCTTTCTTCTGAATTTGTTCCATAATCTTTATATTCTATTCCGCTTTCATCTAAATATCTTTTTATTTCTTCTTTTAATTTATATCCTCCGTGATCTGCTCCTAATGCTATCATTTGTATCACTCCTTACTTTTTAGATATTGGTAAAACGTTAAATTTGTCACCAATATTATTTTTGTTCACTATATCACATTTTATTGTTGATTACAATATTTTTAAGCAAAAAAATGTCCTTTTGCTGACGTGTCTATTAGAGACATCATCTTCAAAAAGGGCATTCATAATATTAACCAATTTTATTTAATTGCTTCTTCTGCATATTTATTATTAACAATTTTATCATAAGGAGCCTTTACTTTAAGCTCACCTGCTGAACTCATAACTTCTTGTAGTTTATCAAAACTTTCTTGTTTTAAAACTGGTGTTTCATTCCAAGCATCTATGTCTTTATAACTTTGAATTGCAGTAGCTAAAAGTTCAATATCTGTATCTGGGAAAAAGCTTTGTATTGCTTCTGCTATTTCCTTTGCAGTATGTTCTTTAACCCATTTTTGTCCTTTGTAAATAGCATTTGTAAAGTTTTGAATTGTAGTTTCATTATTTTCAATGTAACTTTTCTTGGCAAAATATGCAGTATATGGTATTTCACCAGATTCTTTTCCAACAGATGCAACAATGTATCCTTTTCCTAATTTTTCTATATTAGATGCTGTTGGCTCAAAAAGTGTAACATAATCAGCACTTCCTGATGTAAAAGCACTTGCCATTAAGTCAAATTTTATACTATCATCCAATATTAAATCTTTTCCAGGTGTAAGTCCCTTTTGTTTAATAACATATTCTAATGTCATATATGGAACTCCACCTTTTCTACCTGGTATTACAGTTTTTCCTTTTAACATATTCCAATTGAAATCATCAATTTTCTCTTTTGATACTAAAAATGAACCATCTCTTTTTGTAAGTTGTGCAAATACTTGCGTATAGTCTTCTTTTCCTTCATTATAAACATATATTGATGCTTCAGGTCCTGCAAATCCTATTTGGGATTCTCCTGATAATACTGATGTCATTACTGCATCTGCTCCTTGACCTGTTGTTAAGTCTATTTCTATATTATAGTCTTTAAAATATCCGTTGTTTATTGCTACATATTGTGGTGCATAAAATACCGAACGTGTTACTTCATTCATTTTTATTATTGTTGAATTACTGTCTGTTTTTTTGTTGTTTTTTTGATATGTTACTATTCCTGCAATTATTGCTATTATTAAAAATATAACAATTAACATTATTATTTTTCTTTTCACAATATTCCTCCTAAATATTGTTGCAATTCTTTTTATTATTACTATAAGTTTTGATAATATATTGTTTTTGAAATACCGCGTAAGCGACCAAACGAACATTGTGAGTGCGAATTGGAGCAAACTACATATTAATATTTTAAATATGAAGTTTGCGACACCAAGGTATAAAAAACAATATATTATCAAAAGGACTATAATAAATTATTTAAATATGAATTGCAACAAAATATTATTTACGGATAAATCTTTCAAGTAGCAATACTCCACCATACATAATTCCTGCCACAATTCCTAAAATAATTACACTAGTCATTACTAAATCCAATTTAAATACCTGACCACCATATACTATCAAATATCCCAATCCAGCTTTAGATACTAAGAATTCACCTGATATTACTCCTACTAATGAAAGTCCAATATTTACTTTTAATGAATTTATAAATGTGCCAATATTTGCTGGTATTACTATTTTAGTCAATAACTGTAATTTAGTACATTTAAATGTTTTTGCCATTTTGATTATTTCCTTATCTGTTTTTAAATATCCATTTAACATTTCCATTATTGTTACAATCA
Organism: uncultured Clostridium sp.; assembly: GCA_900551615.1. GTDB lineage: Bacteria > Bacillota > Clostridia > TANB77 > CAG-508 > CAG-269. The sequence goes on along the minus strand of URWN01000036.1, from coordinate 7,057 downwards.
ATGATATTGCAATTGCCATTACAATTATTGCCGGAGTTCCTGATCCTACCCATATTATAATTATTGGTCCTAATGCAACTTTTGGAAGGCTATTTAGTACTACTAAAAATGGTTCTGATACTTTTGCTAAAAACTTAGACCACCATAAAATTATAGCAATTGCAACTCCCATTAAAGTTCCAAGCCCAAATCCTACTATTGTTTCATATACTGTAACTTTTATATGTTTTAATAAGTCATTAGATGTCAAGTGTGCAAATGTATTCCATATTCTACTTGGTTGACTTGTTATAAAACTATCTATTACTTTTGCATTTGCTAAAGCTTCCCAAATTGCTAAAAATCCTATTAAAATTGCTAATTGTGTAACTATTACCAACAACTTTTTTGCTTTAACTTTTTTTAGATATTTTTTTCTTTCTTCTGATATTTTATTTTTCATCTACACCAAGCTCCTTCCATAAGCAATCAAAATATTTGCTAAATTTAGGACTTTGTCTGCAATTTATTGGTGTTCTATTTTCTATTTCAAAATCTATTTTGTGTATATCTTTTACTGTTCCAGGTCTTTTGCTTAATACAAGTACTCTATCTGACATACTTATTGCTTCTGGTTGATTTTAAAATAGACAGTTTTAATTTTTATTTTTGACTAATCTAATATTTAATATTAAATTAGCCCTATGTGCTTTCTTTTAGATTATTTAATTGCTTAAAATTGAAATATAAATCTACTTGTTTATCTTGATGAATTTCAATTCTATTGATAATTACTTTCATAATTTCTGGTGATGGTCTATTTAGACTCAAAAATTCTTGTATAACACTTTTTATTTTTTCGGTATCATCTTGTTTTGAGTCTTCTTTTTGTTTTTTTATTTCTATGTATTCATTCTCTTTTTGTTTTATTTCATTTTTTAATTTCTCAAATAACCTTTCATACATTTCTTCACTTATTTTATTGTTTAATTTATCTACATACATTTGGTCAATATTGTTATTTATTAATTTTATCTCGTTTTCTAGTTTTTGAAGTATTTTTCCATAATCATATTTTGTCATTCCTTTTTTTACTTCTAATTCTATTTTTTCACTATCTATTTTTTGAAATAAATTTCTAATATAATTAATTATAGTGTCTTCTAAATTAGAATAACTAAAACCATGTGATGTACAAAGTTTTAATTTTGAATTTCTACGATAATTATTACATACCATATAATAATTACCATTCTTTTTTCCTCTTACTCCTATTTTATGTTTACATTCGTAACAAAAAAGTAAACCGTCTAATAAAAACATATTTTTCTTTTCATTTCTATTGTAGTTTTGAACTATTACCATTTTTTGAACAGAATCAAATACTTTTTTATCTATTATTGGTTCATGTGTATTTTCTACAATTATCCATTTTTCTTCTGAATTTGGTCTAATTTTTCTATTTTTATAACTTATTCTACTCCTTTTATTTTGCACTGTTGTGCCTATATATACTTTATTTTTCAGTATGTTCTTTACTGTTTTATTTTCCCAAAACGTTTCTTTATTATACCTTGATTTGTTGACTGTTGGAATATTGCTACTATTTAAATGATCTCTTATAGTTCCAACTTGTTTTCCATTAGATGCCATATTAAAAATAGTTCTTACAATTTGAGCTTCTGGCTCATAAATTATTAACTTATTTTTATCATTTGAATCTTTTATGTATCCAAGTGGCGTTTTTCCTCCTACCCATTTCCCCTGTTTTTGCATTGTGTGAAGTGCTGTTCTAATCTTCTTTGATAAATCTTTAGAATACATATCATTTAATATTGATTTAAATGGTGCAATATCATTGTTGCCATTTGATGTTTCAAAAGTATCTATTCCATCTGTTATAGAAACATATCTTACATTATTTTCTGGAAACCATTTTTCTATATATTCGCCCGTTTCTATATAATCACGACCTAAACGTGATAAATCTTTTGTTACAACCATATTTATTTTGCCTAGTTCAATATCTTTTATCATTCTTTGAAAGTCTGGTCTATTAAAATTTGTTCCAGTAAATCCTTGGTCAACATATGTATGTATTAATTGGTACTCCCATCCTAATTTTTGTACATATTCTGTTAGCAGTGTTCTTTGATTTTTTATACTTTCACTTTCGTCATATCCTCTATCTACATCTTCTTTTGATAATCTTATATAAATCGCTACATTGTATATTGTTTTTTCTATTTGTTCAAGCATTTTTCCTCCCTTCTATGCTTGATAAAAACAATTTGAATTTAAGTTTTATTATATCTTATTTTGAATAAAATTTTAATGCTCAAAAACATCTTTTTTTAAGATATTAATTATTAAATGTTTTATTAATCCTTCTAACTCTTCACCTTTTTCGTCGAAGTACATATTAATTTTGAAAGTTTCACTCATATCAACTCACTCTCCTTATACTATATATACATCCGTTTTCTTATAAAAATTCTCCCTTACTTTAAAATTTATTTTTTTAAATATGTCCACATTTGCTCATAAATAGTTTAAGGGTAGCTATGCGATAGTTTTCACTATCACACACCTACCCTAGTTAGTAAAATATGTCATCTATTTTGTTCAAAAGCATTGGTATTGTTGATTTTTTTCATTATAAAAAATGTCCAATTCTGGAGTTTGTTTTGTTTGAAAATTTGGACACTTTTAGCTTATACGTAATTTCATAAAAAGTAATGAAATATTTTGTTTTTGTGTAATATTTTTACAAAAATTTTATATTTTAAAATTTAGTTTTAGCAACAACTTGTATGTTGTCATTAAATTTTTATTTGTTATCATTAATCTTCTTGATTATAATACCATATATTAAATAAATTACTTGATATAGTGGAATAAACCAAAATAATTCAATTGTATATAATAAGCCTATCATTATACCACTAAAAAAAGCTTCAAATCCATACATTAAATCGCCATTACTCATTGCAGGCATAGCCCAACCTGAGTCAATACCATGAAAAAATAAATATATAGACCAAATAATCCAGCATATATAATATAATAAGCTGATTATAAAAATAAATTTAAAAATTGGTATTTTTGTATTATTTTTTGTTTTCTCCATAGTTCTTCAGAACACTCCTTCTTTATTGTACAAAATCTTTAGAAAAAGTATTATATTCCTTATTTCCTTTAACATTATTTTTCATCTTTAATATTTTTGCTCTTTAATAATAATTCATCAAAATCAGAAATATATATTTTATCTTGTACTATTCTATATTTTTCAAATTCTGTTTCTGCATGTATTTTTGCCATTTCAGCAGATATTTTACCATTGTCCTTTAACACGTCATGATCCCATAATGTTAAAAATCCATTTAGCCTTTCTTCCCAGTCTTCCATTGTCATAGGAATATGTCTCATTGCTTGCATTTCAGCCAAATCTAAATATGCAGATACCATTCTCTCTAATTGTCCAATTTCTTTTTCCGATAAATAATTTTTTGCAATGACTACATCATATTTATGAATTTTACTATCAGGAGCTCCTTTCCACGATGTTAATCCCATATTTTCTTTTTGGCTATCTGCTCTATTATATATAATTTCCGCTGCTGTGTTTCCAGAAACAGCATAATGTAATTTGTTTTGAACAGATGAAAAAAATCTAATTGTTGCTTTTGCTGTTTTATCATAGTCAATAGATGTTGCATAAATATCTGTAATTTTTTGATAAAATTTTCTTTCAGACATTCTAATTTCTCGTATTCTTTCTAATTGTTCTTCAAAATATTTTTTAGTTAAAATTGATCCGTCATTCTTTAATCTTTCATCATCCATTGCCCATCCTTTAATAGTAAAATCCTTTACTATTTGATTTGCCCATTTTCTAAATTGTATAGCTCTTTCATTATCTACTTTAAATCCTACTGCTATAATCATTTGAAGATTATAATGTATTACATTTCTTGAAATTTTTCTATTTCCCTCATCTTGAACTATTAAGAAATTCTTAATAGTTGATTTTTCTTCTAATTCATTATCTTCATATATCTTTTTTATATGTTGATTAATTGCAGATGTTGATACACCGTATAATACTGATAACATTTTTTGAGTTAACCAAATATTTTCATCTTCATATCTAAGTTCTACTCCATTTTCTCCAGCAGCTGCTACATATGTCAAATACTCAGCAGCACTTGAACGAATTAATTTATCTACTTTTTTCCCCTTATCATTTTTCATTTATTCTTCTTCCTCCACAACTTAATATTATATTTATTAATTTTATCCCGTTTTTTAGCTTTTGAATATCTTTATTATGGTAACTATTCAATAAATTTTTATTACATACTTTGCCAATAATAATATAAAATATTTTTGTCAACATCATAAACACCTATTTCCCAACCTGTTGCTTCTTCTTTTGTAAAATTATGTTTTTTGTTTTCATCACTTGTTCTACATACTAATTCATAATGGTAATATCCATTTTTTATTTCAAGCACTTCTTTATTGTATTCAAAATCATCTAGTATACTATCATCAAGTCTGTTTTTACTCCATTTCGAATTAGAGTCTAGTTTTTTTACTATGTACTGTCCATTTTCTTTTGAAAATTCATATACATAATAATCTAGTCCATCATATTGAATTCCTTCTCTTACACTATAAATTTCTCTTTTAATATAATTTTCAGTCTTTACACCTAGAATATTACTATAATTATTATGTGTGCCATAAATATAACTTTTTAAATAATATAGCTTTTCATTTTTTAAATCAAGTATTGCATAAATTCCTTTATTATCATAATAATATAAGTTTTCTCTATCTAATTCTGTCCTTTCTTCACCTACTTCATCATAAAATCTTTTCATTTCATATTCATAAAATTTGTTTTTACTCCAATAACTACTTTTTTCCAATTTATTTCTAAATTTTTCATTTTCCCCAATTGTATTTAATTTATAGACTTTGTATTTCATTAAAGCATCATCTTCATATACAGTATAATAATTTATATTGTATGATTCTAGTGCTAGATCTAATTTTTTATAATCTTCATCTACCTTAAATGTTACTTTTGATATAATTATGTAAAAAATCAAAAACACTGTAATAGTTATCCATAATATAAATCCAAATTCTTTTAAGTCCTTTTTTATCAATATGAACACCACCCTATAACATTAAAATTCTCCTTCTTTCGTTTCAAATTTTATTTCAACATCATATACTTTTATAACTCCATATTTACTAGAGGCTACTCCTAAATTATTTAATGTTGTTGATAATATATCTTTCGTTTTACTGTTTTCTTCATCTGTATATTCTCTTAACTCTTTGAAATCTGTAAAATCATAGGTGTCTTTAATTTCAATTTCTAAATTCCATTTATTATTTTCGTCTATTCTTCCTTTAACTAATAATGTTGCATCATGGAGAGCATAAAGTAAATCAGCATCATCAAATCTAATCAAAGTATCCTCTCTTGGAGATTTTTCGTCGACAATAAATTCTTTTTTTCCTTCTCCATATTTTTCTATTAATTGTTCTAGTTTTTTCTTAAATATCGGACTTTTAAGTAATATGTTTTTTATTTCTTCATCTTCTATTACTAAATCGTTTGGTTCTTTTCCAAACATAGATAATGAATTTGTCAATAATTTAGCAGAAAGAGGCTTATTAGTAAATAGTCCTCCTATAACAACAATTTGCCAAAACATATATTGCATTGAATAAAATACAGCATATGATATAGGATTGTTCTTTTTTGTTAAATCAAATATAAAACTTAAACTTTTTATATAACCATTAGCAACTTTTTCATCTATATTATTCCAATTTATATTTTGAAAATTTTTTATAATCTTTTCGAATTTTTGGTAATAATTAAATAATTTATATATATCATTTAATGAAAAATTCATTAATTCTACAGTATCTTTAGAAAAAGGCGTTATATTCTTTATATCCTTTAACATTTTTTCTTCTATATTTCTCAATGCATCAAAGTTCATATTCTTTAAATAATTTAGTGCTATATATTTTTGTGTTAAATCATATTTCTTAGTTTTACTTAAGAAATATTTATGATTTTTCCAAGCAACTTTAGTACATAAATATGCTTCCTTATTCCATACAAATCTAGGTGGTTTACGTATTCCTAATTCTCCATAAATGTTATCAAGGCATCCTCTTCCAAACATTTTATATTTATAGTCATATGGTTTATTGCATAATAAACATCTTTTTTCTTCCATAGATTTATCAATCCCCTTTTTATTATTATAAGTTATATTAATTACTCTATTTATACCATAATATTTTAAAATTTTCCATCAACTTACAAAATTTATGTTTTCATTAATTTTATATCAAACATTTGTTTTTGTCAATAGTCAAAAAATAAATTTCAAAATTTTTTCAAACTTTGAAATTTACATATTCATATCAAATTCAAATTGTTTTATCTCGCATACTGTCTACTTTGAAATCTACCTTCTGATATATCGTGTGTTACAATTAGTGCTGTAATTTTTTCTTTTCTTAATATTGAATATATATCTTCAGTTACCATTATTCTAGTTTGATAGTCTAGTGCAGAAAATGCTTCATCTAATAATAATATTTTAGGTTTTACCGCAAGTGTTCTAATTAGTGCAACCCTTTGCCTCATTCCACCTGATAATTCTGATGGATATTTGTTTTTGAAATCATATAAGTTGTATTTTTTTAGTAGTTCTTTTACATATTCAATATTTTCTTTTGTTTTTATTCCTTTTATTTCTAATCCAAATAATGTATTACTTAATATGTTTCTCCATTCTAGTAGACAATCTCTTTGTAGCATATATCCTATTTTAGGAGATATTCCATTGCATTTTTCTCCTTCTATGTAGATTTCTCCTTCTGTTTTTTCTTCTAGTCCTGCTATTATTGAAAGTAATGTTGATTTTCCACATCCACTTGGTCCTATTATGCTTACAAATTCCCCTTCTTTTATTCTGAAATTTACATTTTTAAGTGCTTGTATTTCGTCTTCTTTATTTTGATATTTTTT
>URWN01000035.1 GCA_900551615.1 uncultured Clostridium sp. | reverse complement strand
ATTTTATAAAATAATTTAATAAATTTTTTATAAATATTATATAATTTTAGATTACAAATCCATAATATAATTTTGCAATTATAACACGCTAAAATCGATTTTAAGACATTTTTATATTTAATCAAACAAGTTATATGTTTATGATTAGATATGCTAATTTATAAATCTAGTGTTTATTATATAATTTTTAGTAGAAATGCTGATTTTTAGGCATTTATTAAAAATGCTCGAAAAAGGCTAAAAAAGCGACGCACGAGAATCGATTTTAAGGCGTTTTTATTTTTCAGACATATAACTTGTTGTTTGAATAATTGAGCAAAATATTGAAATATGAGGATTTGTGAAATTTTTATAAAAATAATCTAAAGTTATATAAATTTTTTTAAAATATGTGGTTACAATAATGAAAAAAAATCCAACCAAGAATAATTAAAAATAATGAGGCTTCAGAATCAAATTTAAGAGAGTTTTATAAGGAAGTAATATAGTTTGTTGTTAGAATAAACAGCTTAAATACTAGTAATAGCAAGGAATTGCAAGATTTTGTGGGTAGGACCATATATGTATGGTTTTATATTTTACTCCTATCTCTTTTTGCACAAAACTTTGATTTTGTGCAATGTTCTGTATTCCTTTTTTTACACTTTTCCATATCTACTTCTACCTCTCTTCTATTGTTTATTGATATGTTAAAGTGAATCCAATTATAATTTACTATTTTATTATTTTATGTTTTTTTAAATTAGCTTTCGCAATGATTTTATTTTAAAAATTATTATTATTCTTCTCTTATGATTAAATTTTAGTTTTATTAAAGTTATATTTATCATTTAATATTTATTTTTATAATTATAAAATTTTTGATTATTAAAAAATATTTGTAACTTTTACAATTTTTTCTTTTATTCCCCTACCTTCTTAAAAATTAGTAATTTTACTTAAATTATAAACAACAATTTTTATGATAATTTATGACAATTTATGATATTTCTTGATAATTGCAAAAAAAAATAATAGCCTAAAACTAGGCTATCATTGAATAAAAGAAAATTATTATTTTTTATCATAAAAAAACATATTAAATAATATAAAATCATCTAGATCATCATTGTCTTTTGAGGAATTATTATCTATTTTTGAATACTATGCATAATTTTCTCCTTAAATAAAATTTAATTTTATTACTTATTCTACCTGATGTTTACTATATGTTTTCTTTGCACAAATTAATGCTATAACCATCATAAAAATATAAGTAATTATAGTCATCATAGGTAAATCAATAACAATATTTCCTAACTTATATGATACCATTTGAGAAAAGTTTGAATAAATTGCATTATATGGCATTAAGAATAATATTTTATTTAATATTCCAAAAGCTGACTTTATGCTCAAAAATACTGGTAACATAATAATAGCAATATCTATTACTAATACTGTCATAGGATTTTTCAGTTTAGATGACAAGAATAATGTTAATCCCACCATACCAAACAATACTGTATATGAAATCACTATATTATATAAAAGTGACTGGAAGAATGTTAGTGCGTATGGACTTAATATGTTAGAAAGTTGTATTGGTAAATTTCCTCCATCTGTACCAAACATTAAGAATATTGTTCCTATTGCAAATATTAAATATATTGTAAATACTAATGTTGCAAATATATAAGATGCGATTATTTTCGCAGTTACACCTTTACTTTTTCCATACTTTGTGGTTAATAATATTTTATCTGTACCATTTTGATACTCTCCTGCAAAAACAGATGCTAAACATATACATATATCAATTACTCCAAATATAAGTAATTCATAAGTGTTATACAAATTAGAATATCCATAATAAAAATCATATTCAAATGGTGTTTTTGTGTTATTAGACTTCTCTAACCAATATTCTTTTTCTTGAGGTGTATATTTTTTTCCATCATAACTTTGATTTAATTCTTCTTCTATTCTTTGTTGTCTTGTTTCATAAAAATCTTTCTGTTCTTTTAAATTTAGATTAAATAATTCAGTTATATAGCTAGTATTATAATTTGCATATACACGGTTTATATTTGTTAATAAATCAAGTCTATTATTTAAATATTCATTATAAATTTCAATACTAAAACCCTTTTCTCCATCACTATTTGTAATAAGATTATTTGGATCATTATGCAACTCTTGTAATTTTTCTATTTCTTTTATAATCTTTTCATTTGTTAAAGTTCCAGAAATCTCTTTCGTTTGTTCTTTTCTAACACTAATAGCCTCTTTACCTTTATAAGATTTTCCACTCTTATCTATTGCTAGAAAATCTTTACCTGCCATAGAAAATAGTAATGTTATTAAAAACAAACAAACTATGATTACAATAATATTCATTTTTTTATTAAATAATTTCTTTAATTCAAATTTCACTAATGTTCCCATATTGTTCATTCCTTTCTTTTCTATTTTTCATTATCTTGAAAATATGCTAAATATAAATCTTCTAAATTAGGTTCTATATTAACAGCATTCACAGTTGGTTTTTGCCTACTTACAATTCTTAATTCTGTTGTATTATTTTCTTGATGAATATTAATAATACAATATTTATGATTCAGCATTTCTACTTCTTTTTTATCATAAGCAACACATTTCCATACACTGCCTCTTAAATCTTGTAAAAGTTCTTCTGGCGTTCCTGTTAATATCTTTTTACCTGCTTTCATCACAATAATTTCATCTGCAATAAATTCAATATCTGATACAATATGAGTTGATAATATTACAATTTTATCTTGTGAAAAACTACTAATTAAGTTTCTAAACTTTACCCTTTCTTTTGGGTCTAGTCCTGCTGTTGGCTCATCTAAAATTAGAATCTTTGGGTTATTTAACATTGCTTGTGCAATTCCTAATCTTTGTTTCATTCCTCCAGAAAATGTCTTTACTTTTTGTTTTTTTTCATTTTCCAAATTAACTATTTGTAATAACTCATTCACTCTCATTTCAGCCTTTTCTTTTGATAATCCCTTTAATGCAGCAATATACATTAAAAAATCATAAGCTGTAAAATCTGGATAGTATCCAAAATCTTGTGGTAAATAACCAATAACTTGTCTGTAATCCTCCCCTAGTTTTTTTATATCTGTTCCATTATATTTAATTTGACCAGAAGTTGGATTTTGAATATCACATATCATTCTCATAAGTGTTGTTTTTCCTGCTCCATTTGCACCAAGTAATCCATAAACTCCTGGTTTTAGTTTTATAGAAACTCTATCCACTGCAATTTTATTTTTATATTGTTTTGTTAGCCTATCTATTGCAAGTTCCATATATAATCATCCTCCTCTTCATAAAATTGATAAACAGCTTTTACAAAATAAAATACTGTTATAATTAATAAACCTAACCATACTAAAACACTTGAAGTTTCATAAACACTAGGAAACTTTATATTAATTTTAAATAAAATCGCATTGATTAATAACATTATCGTCATATTTACAATTTCGTTTGACTTATTTTTTAATAAACGCATTGTTAAAATGTTAGCAACATTGGTTATCATAAATGGCACTAAAAAATAAAGAATTAATACATAACTTTCCTGTTCAAAATGAGTTCCAGTCATAACTGCAAATACTGTCATTATACATAAATTAATAAATGTATTAATTATTAATTTAATTAAAATCGATTCTTTTAAGTCCATTTTACAACTCATTTCAATTTCATACATATTATATTTAAAACTTTTCTCTAACTCCATTATTTGAAGAAATGCTAATATTGGCATTACAAGTGATAAAATTAGCCTTGTTTTCTCAAAATTCATAGATTTTATAACTAATATTCCTACCAATAATAGAATAAATTGGAAAAGAAAAGTAATTTTACTCATAAAAGGAATATATCTTTTTATCTTTTCAAAATAGCTTTCCTTTACTGTTATTTCTGTATTTGCTATTTCCATTTTTAATATTTCTATTGATTGCCTTTTTTTATTTTCATCTATACTTGGCAATTCTCTTTTGTTTAAAATTTCTCTCCACTTATCCATCTAATTAAAAGTCCTCCTTTCCTAAATACCTACTTAATTTTTCTATTCCCTGCTTTAGTCTTGATTTAATGGTAGGTACTTTTTCATCAAGTATTTTAGATATATCTTTAATTTTCAAATCTTCATAATACTTCAAAATAATTACTTCTTTTTGTTTTTCTGGTAGCTCTTTTAATGCTTTATCAATTGAATTTTTTTGTTCTATTCTTGATAATTCATTAGAATCATTTTCTTTATAAGTTTGATTATCATCTAATTCTTCTAACTCCACTTTATTCTCGTCAAAATAAGTGTTACATACATTCATTGCTATTGTAATTAAATAACTTTTAAATTTTCCTCTATGTTTATAAGTTCCTATATATTTAATCAATTTCAAGAATGTTTCCTGTGTTAAATCATAAGAAAGTGAGCTATTTCCTGTTTTATAATAACAAAATCTATAAATATCATCATAATATTTCTCAATTAATATCTCTAATAATTCTTTATTTCCGTGCTGTATTTTATAGATTAATTCTTTATCTTCCAAGTAAATACCTCCTTTCTTTCTTTCTTTTATAAACTAGCTTACATATAATATAACTTAAAAAAATATAAAAAAGATTTAAAATTTTATTAAATTTTTAAATTTTTTCATTTTAATGTTTTAGTAATTATAAATTAAATATATATTTTTGTATAATGTGCGTTTTTAAATTTAAAATATTATTTTATTTCTTCATCTATTATATTTCTTTTTGTAACTGTTTGTCCATAGGCATTTACTACTTCTGCAAAATACTCATTTTTTTCCTCTTACATCTATAATTGTCGCTCTATTTCCATCTTTTAATTCTACTACATTAAATCTATCTATTTTCATATTTATAATTCTTTCCTCTATTACATTAATGTGATATTTTTGGTATACTAAAAAAGATATTAATAATAAGTTATATTAATATCTTTTAAAATTATATTTATTTAAATCTTCTAATATATGTGTCAATACTATCTAAAAATTCTTGATTATTCTTAGTTTTTACCATCATAGAAATAACTTGTTCAGTAACATCAGCAACAGGCATACTATTCATTGCTTTACGCAAAGCAAATACTGTTTCTTTCTCTTTTGGTGTAAGTAATAAATCTTCACGTCTAGTACCAGATTTATTAATATCAATTGCTGGGAAGATACGTTTTTCAGATAATTTTCTATCTAAGTGAACTTCCATATTACCAGTACCTTTAAATTCTTCAAAAATGACATCATCCATTCTACTTCCTGTATCAACTAAAGCAGTTGCAAGAATTGTAAGACTTCCACCAAATTCAATATTTCTTGCTGCACCAAAGAATTTTTTAGGTTTATGTAATGCAGCAGGGTCTAGACCACCTGATAAAGTTCTTCCAGATGATGGAATTGTTAAGTTATATGCTCTAGCAAGTCTTGTTATGCTGTCTAATAAGATAACTACGTCTTGTCCTTGTTCTACTAACCTTTTTGCTCTTTCAAGAACCATTTCTGCAACCTTTACGTGATGTTCTGGTAATTCATCAAATGTTGAATATATAACTTCACCATTTATAGAACGTTTCATGTCTGTAACTTCTTCTGGTCTTTCATCTATTAATAATACTATTAATTTTTCTTCTGGATTGTTTGTAGAAATACTATTTGCTATTTTCTTTAATAAAGTCGTCTTACCAACTTTAGGTGGAGCAACTATCATTCCTCTTTGACCTTTTCCAATAGGTGACATTAAGTCTATCATTCTCATTGCATATTCTTTGCTTTCTGTTTCAAGCTTAATTCTTTCATTTGGATATATAGGTGTTAATTCATCAAAACGCTTTCTCCTAGCTGCTTTTTCTGGTGATTCACCATTAACTTCACCAACGAATATTAATGAAGGGAATTTTTCTCCTTCTTTACATCTAGCTATACCTTTTATTATATCACCAGTGTCTAATTTGAATCTTCTTATTTGAACTACTGATATATAAACATCTTTTGGACTTGATAAATAATTTTCACCTCTTAAAAATCCATATCCATCAGGTAAAACATCTAATATTCCTTCAACAATTTCGTCCCCTTCATTTGTTAGTTTGTATCCAGATAGCTCTTGATTATCTTCTTTTGTATTTTGTTCATGTGGTATATTTGAATTTTGAGTATTTTCTGTATTTACTATTTGGTTTAATACTTGTATTAAATCTTCTTTTTTTAATTTTGAAATATTTTTAATATTGTTTTCTTTAGCTAATTCTTTTAGCTCTGTTAATGTTTTTTCTTCTAAATTTATCATGATTCCTCCTAAAAATTAAATTTGTATATTTATTATTTATTTTACTTTTTTATGGGATTTTTTTTCGAATTAAATAAATTACGTTATTATTATAACATATTTTTCCAGAAAAAGGAAGTATTTTAAATAAAAAATATAAAAAGCGCTATTATATGTGCGCTTAATTACATCCCTTTATCTACATAAACTTTTTCGTTAGGATAATACATATCTAACTTTTCTCTTGCCATTTGTTCTATATATTCTTTTGAATTTACATTGTCTTTTTCTGCTACAAGTTCTTTTTTATAATTTTCTTGTTCTTCTATTTTGCTTGCAAGTTCTTTACTATTTGAAGTATATTGGTTTATTACTTTTTGTTGATTTACTAAAGTAAATATTGCGTATATTAAAACTAATAAAATTAGTAATTTTTTGTATAATTTTCTTTTTTTCATAAGTATCTTTCTCCACCTCTAAATAACGTATAATATATATTTCTACATTTTTTATAAAAATCCTCCTTATTTTATGAAAAAAATGTATTTTTTTAAACTTTCTTTTTATTTTTTTGTAACTTAAGTATATTTTTTGACTTTTTCTGAATGTCAATGCCTAGTTTTTTGAAGTTTATTGTCATAAAATTAATGGGTTTAAAAAATATTTTTTTTAGAAATCGTATTAGTATTTTAAGTGGTAATATAATAATAGATATTATAGCTTTTATTATTTTTTTTATGATTAAAATTATTTTTACATTTATATTTATAAAATATTTGCTGAATAGTAGCATATATATTAAACATCCACAGAAAACCGCTAAAAACATGTAAAAACGGACTTCTCCATTACTAAAAGTAAATATTGAATATAATAATAGTAAACCTGTTAAAATCCAAAATATAAGGTCTTCTGTATATGTAATTATATCTGATGTTTTAAAACTTTTTCTTAATATTCTAAATATGTCAAATAATAGACCTATTAAAATACCATTTATTGTAAATATTAAAAATAGGTTTGCTTGATTTAGTATCATTTTCATCAATCCTTTGTTTATTTAAATATTTTGCTGATTAAGTTTCCTTTTGTTTTTTCGAGTTCTTTGTCACTATAGGCTAGGTATGATATGTCTCCTTCTATAATTACTTCTGATGTATCTATACTTAATTTATTTATCCTAATATTTTCTCCTTTGACTGTAAGTAACCCTAATTCTGTTTCTACCATTACTACTTGGTCATCAAAGCTTAATACGTCATTTACTCCTGATATGCTTAGCTTTCCCCTATTTTCTAATATTAAATTTTGTATTACACCTGTATTAATTGTTTTTCTTTCATCAATTGTCATATGAAATCACATTCCTTTCAAAAGAATTTTTATTTTCTCTGATATTTATATATATTCACTGGTTGTCTTTTTTAGAACAAAAACAGGGGGTAAGAAAAAACTTACCCCCAAAAAAATAGAACTACAAAATTTTTACTAATACAGATATATCTTGTATTTTACAACTCTGAACTTTATGCCAAAATCTTTTAATAGCTGCTGTTCGTCGTGATTTAATCTTCTAACATACATATTGTGGCCTTGCTTATTTTTATAATGAATTTCCTTTAATAAAGGACTTTTTATGCTACGTATGTTATAAAGTGGCCTCGTTTTTATTTCATATAGCCAAGGCTCGAATCTTAAGTCCATAAGTTTTATAATTTGAATTTTCTTACTTGAAAGCTTCCAAGTCAATTCCTTCTTTCCTTGATTTTTGTACTTTTGTAATTGTTTCCGAGTTTTTGAAAATTCAAAATCACGATTTTTCATATAGATACCTCCTAATGTTTTGTATGTTGTAGTTACTTTATTTTTGCAAAGGTTTATAAAACCTTTATATAATTATAACATGATATACAAAGCATGTAAATATTTTATGGTAATCTTTGTTGCTACAATTTTTAAATATTTATTATTTTACTATGCATTTCATTTAAAAAATTATCCTCTATTATTCCTTTAAAATCTATAGAAATTTTAGATTCAGAAACATTAAATTCTAACATCTCTAATTTATTCTTTTGAATAATATCTAAAACTTCTTTAATAAAACTATAATTTCTAATAATGCCATTTCCAACAATAGAAACTCTAGAAATATCCTTCTTAACAATACTTTTTATTGTATTTTCTTCAATAATATCAGTAATAATAGTACCTGCTTTATTATTAAAAGTAGATTTAGTTATAATAGGAATTTTAAATTTATCACCTATTTCAGCACATCTATTATGAAGAACTTTTGCACCTTCACTAGATATCTCCATCATCTCGTTATATGAAAGTGCTGGAATTTTTTTAGCTTCTGGAATTTTATTTGGATCTGTAGTATAAACTCCATCAACATCAGAAAAAATATAGCATTCTTTTGCATCTAGTGCTGCAGCAATTGCAATAGCTGATGTATCTGAGCCTCCTCTTCCCAATGTTGTAATATCTAGATTTTCATTATAACCTTGGAAACCTGCTATAATAACAATTTTTCGCTTTTCTAGCTCTTGTAAAATTCTTGTTGTATCTATGTTTTTGATAATAGCATTTTGATTTGTGTTATCTGTAAGTATACCTGCTTGCCATCCTGTTAATGAAATAGCCTTATATCCCATATTATTTAGTAACATACTTAACTTTGAGATTGAAATTTGTTCTCCAGAACTAAGTAACATATCCATTTCTCTAAAAATTTCGGAATTAAGGGACGGGTCTTTAATCCCAAAATTTTTATTTTCTTCAATTATTGTTGAAGCTTCATTTATTAATTTATCTGTTGTTTTACCTTGTGCTGAAAGAATTACAACTATGTTGTTTTCTTTATTATATATATCTATAATTTTTTGCGCTACTAATTTTAATCTGTCATTATTGGCAACTGAACTACCTCCAAATTTCATTACTATTGTGTCCATATGGACCACCTCTTTAAAATAATATATAGAGCCTTATATTATTAAATATATGGCTCTATATATTATATGTATATTTTATAAATTTTGTTTCAGATAACTTTCCATAAATCCATCTAAATCGCCATCCATAACAGCTTGAACATTTCCTACTTCATAATTTGTTCTATGGTCTTTAACCATTGTATATGGGCAAAATACATAAGAACGAATTTGACTTCCCCATGCAATGTCTCTTTGCTCACCTTTTAAATCTTCAATTTTTTCCTTATGTTCTTGTTCTTTCAAATCAAATAATTTAGATTTAAGCATTTTCATAGCTGTTTCTCTGTTTTGAATTTGAGAACGTTCTGATTGGCATGCTACTACTGTGTTTGTAGGAATATGTGTTATTCTTACAGCTGAAGATGTTTTATTTATATGTTGTCCGCCTGCTCCTGATGCACGATATGTGTCTATTCTTAAATCATCTGGATTTATATTAATTTCTATATCTTCTGTAATTTCTGGTAATACTTCAATTGATGCAAATGATGTATGCCTTCTTCCACCACTATCAAATGGAGAAATTCTAACTAGTCTATGTACTCCTTTTTCACTTTTCATGTATCCATAGGCATTTTGGCCGATTACCTCAAATGTAACGCTTTTTATTCCTGCCTCTTCCCCTTCAAGATAATCTAATTCTTTTACTTCATATTCATTTTTAGTAGCCCATCTAGTGTACATTCTATATAACATTTCTGCCCAATCTTGTGATTCTGTTCCTCCTGCTCCTGGATGAATTGTTACTATAGCGTTATTTGCATCATATTTGCCTGATAAAAGAGTTTCTAACTCAAGCTTTTCTAATTCCCTTTGCTCCTTTTTCGTACTCTTAATTATGTCTTTTAAAAGCTCTTCTTCAAAACTTTCTTTTACTAATTGTGATAGCTCTAAAGAATCATTTATTTCCTTTTCAAGTTCATTGTATTTTACAACTTTATTTTTAATTCTTTTTATTTCTGATAATACTTTTTTTGTTTCTTCATTATTAGTTGTCCAGAAATCTGGATTTGCAGTTGTTTCTTCTAGTTTGCTAAGTTCTTGTTCTAATTTAGCAATGTCAAAGAGACTCACCTAAATTCTGTAATTTTGCCTTTAGTTCTTCTAGTAGTCTTATATTTTCTTCAAGTTCTAACATTTTATCACTCTCCTACTTAAGTAAAATTAAAGGGAGATGTTTTCTCCCTATTTAACTTTGTATATATTAACATATTTATGTATTATTTTCAAGAATAATCTTGTGTATTTCTTGATTTTGTGCTTTCCAAACAAGCTTGTAACCACTCATTGAATTATTGATGATTTTTATTGTTTGTGGCGTTGTATCAGCTAAATTTAAAATATAAATTAAGTTACTCTTGTAATTTGCTTTTTCTGATTTTATGGTGTTATCTTCAAATGTAACAATATGATTATTTAAAATTCCTCCATTAAACATTAATAAATTTGATTTCCCTCCATCTGATATTTCATCATAATTACTTTCTATTATATTGTTACTTATATTACTGTCATAATCTAAATTTCCAGAATGGTATTGTACCAATGTATCAAATTTTGAATTAAATATAATATGATTTTGGGTGAATTTTTTAGGCTTATTTATTAGAATTCTTACATATTCATTAAATGTCGTATTGTTATTGAACATGCTTTCTATTTCACCTGTAAATGCTTCATTAATTCTTGCATTTGATGTTATTTTATTATTGTCAAATGTTATATTTTGAGCATTTGAAGATAATATTCCAGTAACGTCATTAGAAGTAGCATTATTTATTTCTAAACTGTTATTTTCAATTATTACATTTTTTGAATTATTCTCTTGATTGTCTTTTGGAAAATATAATATAAATGTATTTGTTTTTCCATTATCAATTAAATTAACTTTTTCAAATTTTATATTATTATTTTTTATACTTAGATTATTTGCGTTTCTAGAATGTAATAAACTCATTGTTGCTTTTACATCTATTGTATTTCCTTCAAATCTTATATTTTTAGCTTGTTTACTTGAATTTGATCCAAATGTAAAACACATAGTATTTGGGTCAGTACTGTTTGGCATTGTAAAAGTATTATTTAAAATATTTACATTTTCAATACTTCCCATAAATACTGCTAAAATTTCATCATGACATTTTTTATAACACCTGTTATTTGAAAAAGTTACATCACTTGCTCCCCTATTAAACAAGTCTCTTATCCAAATGCAACCACCTTCTTTAGCATCATTTGCTAAATATAGTTCACAGTTATCTATTAAAACATTATGCCATCCAGTATATAAATCTATATTACTGTATGAATGTTCATTGCTTGCTGTTTCTGGAACTTTGAAAGAACATCCAACAATTTTAAT
This sequence comes from uncultured Clostridium sp., assembly GCA_900551615.1. Classification (GTDB taxonomy): domain Bacteria; phylum Bacillota; class Clostridia; order TANB77; family CAG-508; genus CAG-269. The sequence continues at coordinate 1,809 of URWN01000035.1, read as the reverse complement.
ATTTGTAGCTCCTACATATACTTGGGCTTTATATTGATTCTCAATATTTTCAGTCTCTCTTGCTTCAATATTCAAATTGCTGATATTACAGTCATTTGATTGCATAACAAATAAAAATTCACTATATTTTTCTGGTTTGTAATCATTATCCGTAAAAATAGTACTGGCATTTCCTATTATATTTGTAGAAGGTGTGTCTAGTTTTATTTTGTCTGTAATTTTATATTCGCCTTTTGGTAATTCTACATTAGCAATTCCTGAATTGAAGGCTGTTCTCAAGCATTGTGTATCGTCATTTTTACCATTTCCTAAAGCTCCAAACTGTTTTACATTTACAGTTTCATTTCTGACTGAAAGCTTAGCTACTAAGCCATTATTTAATTCAACATATAATCCATTATCTATTTTAATATTTGTATCTTTTGCTATTATGTCATACCTTCCTGCTCCCCCGTCATTTTCTGTATAATAGCCTAAAGTTTTATATTTGTCTCCTATTTGGGCATTTAGATTTTTTAATTCTTCTACATTTTTTAATTCTGTGTATCTATCTTGTGCAGGTTGTAACGGCGTTGTACTTGGTGTTACAATTGAATTTTCATTAAATTCTTCATATCCAGTTGAAATATTACTATAGTTTTTAAATTCAGCTTTTTTTATAATGAAATTACAAAGTTCTTCAATAGCATTTGTATCTATATTTTTTTCATTTAATAATTCAAAAATATCACTAGAGTTTATGTTCCCACTATTATTTTCATCACCATATAATTTTATTGAATATTTTTCATTATTTTTAAATGTTGCTATTGCCTGTGCTAGTATTTCTTTGTCAATGTTTGTTGCTTGTGTTTTTTCTTTAAAATCTTTTATTGTCATACTTCTTGATTCGTTTGATGTAGAAAGTACTATTAGAATTGATTTATTTTTTTTATTTATAAGTATTTTGTCATCATTTGTAGCGAAAACGAATTTGCTTAAAAATGTAATGCTTCCTATTAAAATAATTATAATAGCTAATATAATTTTTGTCTTTTTTGGTAATTGTTCATTTTTTAGTATTAATATAAATATTAAAAGTGTTATTAATATTATTAATAATTCTCCAAATTTAAAGTCTACTCCTGTTTTCAGTATTGGTTTTACTGAAATTGTTTTATTTTCTTCTTTTTTGTTATTTTTATTATCTACTATATTTGAATCTGTATTGTTGTTTATTATATTATTAATGTTATTTGAAATTACGCCATTGTTCGTTGTATTATTTTCAGTGGTATTGTTTTTGATCTGATTGTTTGATATTATATTGTTTTCAATTATATTATTTGTTAAATCTGAAAATGGTTTTATAATTTTGATATTTTCACTTGTTATATCTGGAATTGTTTTTTCTTCTGTTCTTGTATGTACAGTAATATTTGTTATTTTTATATTTGTTTTATTTGTTTCGGCTTTTGCTTTAAATTTTAATATGATTTTATCTGTTCCTATTTTTGTTAAATCATAATAACAGCATAAAATTTTATCTTGTTCTGCTATATAGTTTGTTTTTAAATCTTCTGTTGAAGCACTATTATATTCTAAATTTTCATTATCAAATTGAACTGAAAAATCTGCTGTTTGAATTTCTGTACCAAAATCTATAGTAAATTCTAATTCATTTCCAATTTCTATTTTGTTTAAATTTGTGTTATCATATATTTTTACTGCTGATGCTATGTTTGCAAATATTAATATTAATAGAATAAATACTAATATTATTTTTTCTCTAATTTTTTTCATTTTAAAAACCCTTCTACATTTCATTTT
>URWN01000034.1 GCA_900551615.1 uncultured Clostridium sp. | reverse complement strand
TTTATATTTGGAAAAATAATATTAATTATATATAAAAACAAAATATATTCTATTAAAATTCCTTTTCTTATATGTGCTCTGTTAAATATTGGATAAGAAATTAATATTAACACAAATGAGAAACTTGCCAATATTCTTATATTTTTTTGTCGTTCTTCATTTTTACATTTATTTTTGTATTTAAAAAATACTAATGCTAGGCTGTTAAACAATGTAAAAAACACCATATATAAAACATATCCAATATCTACATATCTATTTCTACTTGAAAATTCCTTTAATCCCAATATTGCATAACTTATAAAACCTTCTAAAACTTTATTAAAATATAAAATCAAAACAAATATAGTTAAAAATATTCCTGCAATTCCTATTATTTTTAAAGTATTCTTAATTTCTTTTTTATTTAAACATGTATATATAACATATCCAACACAATAAAAAGCTCCTATATTTTGTTTTGTTAATAATATTAATGTTATAAAAATTGACTCTAACAAAATATAATTTTTAAATTTTTCTTTATTTAAAATAATTAAAATACCATATATACAAAAAGTCATTGCTAAAGTATTATAATTAGCACATGTGGCTATTATTTTATTTTCAACTATAAAAATAAATATTGTATATAACCATGATTTTCTCTTCCCTACATTTAAAGTTTTAAAAATTTTATATACTCCAAAAAATAGCATTAAGCATAAGAATATATTATAAATTCTAAAAATTAAAAAATTAGCCCCAAATAGTTTAAAAAATGCTACTCCTATAATATGAAACATAGGAGTAGTTATAACATTTGCATCAACATATATTTTATATCCGCTATACATTTTATAAATATGTTGAAAATTCCATACTTCATCTCCAACAATAGTTTCAACATCTAGTGCATATCCAGAAATCATAAGTAAAAATACTAAAATAAAAAATAATTCATCATGTTTTGCTATAATTTTTTCCACTTTTTTTATTTTTTCTTTCATCTATTTTCCCCTATATATATTACTTGAATTAATAGCCTTTCTAATAGCTTCAGCCTCTTCCTCAGACAAAGTATAAGAAGAATTTCCCTTTTCCACTGGTTTTGCATAAATGTTAGACATTTCTCTTGAATAAATGCCATTAAAGACTACTCCTGAATTTTCTTCATTTAGTAAAGCAACTGCAAAGCTCAAATCACTTCCAGTATCTTTAAAAGCACTATATCTAACAATTCCAATCTTTTGAATACATTTAGCAAAATCGTCATCTAAACTTTTGCAAAAGCTCATTATTTCAGCATTTTGTTTTTCAACTCTATCCACTTTGTACATAAAATTACTTAAATCTTCTTCTATGTCTTTGCCATTCCCTAGCTTTTTCATAAATTTTTTATATTTTTCTTTTAATTTCATATTGCTTACTAATAAAGCTATAAAACCTATTAATAACACAATAATTAAAATATTTAAAATTAACAAATAATTATCTGTTCTTAAAAAATTAATTAATTCTTGCATTTAATCAACCTTCCTATTTCATTAAATTTAATATTCTTTCTAAATCGTCATTTGACGCATATTCTATTATTATTTTTCCTTTTTTCTTTCCTGGAGCCATTTTTACTTTTGTTCCAAAAAATCCTTGGAAAGTGTTTTCTATATCTTTATATAAGATATTTATTTTTTTTAGTTCTTCTTTTGATACTTCTTTTTTGTTTATTTTTTTATTTGTTTGTTCTAGTTCCCTAGTTGTTGTTCCTCTTTCTATAATATCTACTGCTGTTAAATATTGTTTTTCTGGGTCAGTAATTGCAAGTAACAATTTACAGTGTGCTTCTGATATTTTTCCTTGTTTTGCAAATTCTAATACTCTAGGCTCTAGGTTTAAAACTCTTATTGAGTTTGCTATTGTACTTCTACTTTTTCCTAATTTTTTTGCTACTTCTTCTTGTGTTAGTCCGTATGACTGCATTAAATTTTTGATTCCTAATGCCTTTTCAAATGGGTTTAAATCTTCCCTTTGTATATTTTCTATTAATGCAATTTCTTTATTCTTTTTTTCATCATCTTCTCTTACTATTACTGGTATCTCTTCTAGTCCTGCTAATTTGCAAGCTCTCCATCTTCTTTCACCAGCAATTATACTATAGTATCCTTCTTTTTCTGTTACTATTATTGGTTGTATTAGTCCATATTCTCTTATTGAATCGGCTAATTCTTCTAGGGCTTCTTGATTAAAGTTTTTTCTTGGTTGTTCCCTATTTGGTTCTACTTCTGTTATTTTTAGATTTTTTAATACATCATCTTCTTTTACTTGTTCTTCTTCTGGTGTTGGTCCAAATAAAGCGTCTAATCCTTTTCCTAATCCTGTTTTTTTAGGCATTTTTATCACTTTCCTCTCTTATTTTACTTTTGTTTTATATTAATACTTTGTCTATTTTTTATATTTATTTTTAAATAAGATGTTTTCCTTTTTTCTCTGCATCATTTATTTTTAAGAATTCTTTTGTGAATTTTTCATATGTTTTTGCCCCTTTAGAACGTGGATCATACTCTGTTATTGGCATTCCATAACTTGGTGCTTCACTTAATCTTACATTTCTTGGTATAACTGTCTTGTATACTTTGTCTCCAAAGTATTTTTTTACTTCTTTTACTACTTGGTTTGAAAGATTTGTTCTTGCATCATACATTGTAAGTAGTGCACCTTCTATTTCTAAGTGTTTGTTTAAATGTTTTTTTACTAAGTTTATTGTATTTAATAGTTGTCCTAATCCTTCTAATGCATAATATTCGCATTGTACTGGTATTAAAACACTGTCTGATGCTGTGAAGGCATTTAATGTTATTAATCCTAATGATGGTGGGCAGTCTATTAAGATATAGTCAAATTTGTCTTTTACTTCTTCTAACTTTTCTTTTAGTCTTTGTTCTCTTGACATCATAGATACTAGTTCTACTTCTGCTCCTGCTAAGTTTATGTTTGATGGACATACTAATAGATTTTTTATTATTGTTTTTTCTAGCGCTTGTACCATTTCTACATCTGATACTAAAATGTCATATGTAGAATATTCTACTTCTTTTTCTGCTCCTACTCCACTTGTTGCATTTCCTTGTGGATCTGCATCTATTAATAGTACTTTTTTTCCTTTTTTTGCTAGCATTGTGCTTAAATTTATTGTTGTTGTTGTTTTTCCAACTCCACCTTTTTGATTTGCTACTGATATTATTTTTCCCACAATTTTTGCCCCCATTCTTTTATTGTAAATATTTACTTGTTTGTTTCTTTTGTTGCTATATTTATCATATACAAATCTTGGTAAAAAGTCAATATTTTTGTTGTGTTTTTTTGATTTTTTTATGAAAATTTTTCATTTTTGTAAGAAGTAAAAGACCTAATAATAATAGTTTGAATATATTTCGAATGTGACCGTAATAGTTTACAAATTCTTAAACAAATACTCTAAAGGTTCCCACTCCTGGGGTTTGTTAGAGTATTTGCATTAGAATTTGTTAACGTTATGAAGGAAAGCCGAGAAAAATATTCAAACTATTATTATTAGGTCTTTTAAATTTACAATACAAAAGTATAAAAAATACATTATCAAATTATTATTGATAATATAACAAAAAAAGAACCACTATATAAATCTATAATGATTCTATTTCAGTAATATTTATTTTAATGGCTCCTTAGAAGGCATACCCGCCTTTCTAGGAAATCTCACTGGTGTATTTTTAACTTTGCTCAAAACAATAACATTTCTAGAAATATCAGAATCAGGCAACTTAAACTCATCAACCCTCTCTAATTTTCCTCCAAGAACATTTATAGCATTTTTTCCAGATGTAATTTCTTCTCCCACATTGCTTCCTTTCATGCACACACATTTTCCACCGATTTTAGCAATTGGAATTAAATATTCAGATAAAACTGCTAGATTTGCAACCGCTCTTGCTGTAACATAATCAAACTTTTCTCTATAACTTTTATTTTTTCCAAAATCCTCTATTCTACTATGAACTGTCACTATATCTTCTAAATTTAATTTTTCTATTACCTCATTTAAAAAGTTAATCCTTTTATTTAATGAATCTACTAAAGTAACTTTTATATCTGGTCTTAGTATTTTTAGAGGTATTCCTGGAAATCCAGCCCCTGTGCCAACATCTGCAAGAGTAGCATTTTCTTTTAAATACTTATTTATTGTTAATGAATCTATAAAATGTTTTAAAATAACTTCCTTAGGTTCCACAATTGCTGTTAAATTTATTTTTTCATTCCATTCTAACAACATATTCATATATTGATAAAATTTTTCTAATTGTTCTTCGGTAAACTTTATATTTATTTTTTCAGCATATGATATCATTATTTTTTTAAATTCTTCTATATTCATATTTTCTCCTTAAAATTAATTATTATATCTATATTAAGTTATAGTCTTTATGCTATTTATTAGAATTTTTATTGACTTGTAAATAAATTAAAAGTACTGATATATCTGCAGGTGAAACCCCTGATATTCTAGAAGCTTGTCCAATAGAACGAGGTCTAAATTTATCCAGTTTTTGTCTTGCTTCTAAACACAAACCGTTTATTGATTTATAATCAATATCCTCAGGCAACAATTTTGTTTCTAATTTTTTAAATTTTTCAACTTGTGCTTCTTGCATTTTTATATATCCTTCATATTTTACCTGAATTTCCACTTCTTCTTTTTCTTGTAATGTAAGTTCTGGCCTTTCTGGGTCTATTGAAGCTAATTTTTCATAGTCTAGTTCTGTTCTTTTTAAAAGTTCAGCCATCTTTGTACCTGTTGTAAGAGGTGATGTTCCACAATCTATCAACAATTTATTTACTTCTTCTGTTGGTTTTACGATTGTATTTTTTAATCTTTGTATTTCTTTTTCTATATTTGCTTTTTTTGTTAAAAATTTCTGATATCTTTCTTCTGAGATTAGTCCTACGTCATGTCCTATCTCTGTTAGCCTTAAATCTGCATTATCTTGTCTTAAAAGTAGCCTATATTCAGCTCTTGATGTCATCATTCTATATGGTTCATTTGTTCCTTTAGTAACAATATCATCAATTAAAACTCCTATATATCCTTGTGTTCTATCAAGAATTACTGGCTCTTTTCCTTTTATTTTTTGTGCAGCATTTATTCCAGCAATTAAACCTTGACATGCAGCTTCTTCATAGCCTGAAGTTCCGTTTGTTTGTCCTGCCATAAACAATCCTTCTATTCCTTTATATTCCAAAGAAAGTTTTAGGTTTGACGGGTCTATACAATCATATTCTATTGCATATGCTGACCTTGTAAATTCGGCTTTTTCTAGTCCTGGTATTGTATGATATAAAGCTATTTGTACATCTTCAGGTAGTGAAGAGCTTAAGCCTTGTATATACATTTCATCCGTATCTAAGCCTACTGGTTCAACAAATGCCTGATGTCTAGGTTTATCACTAAATCTAACTACTTTATCTTCTATAGATGGACAATATCTTGGACCTGTTCCTTTTATTTCTCCTGCATACAAAGGTGATCTATGTAAATTATCTCTTATTATTTTGTGAGTTTCTTCATTTGTATATGTTAGGTAACAATCAACTTGTTTTAAATCCTTTATTTCATCTTCAAATGAGAATGGAACTATATTCTCATCACCCTTTTGAACTTCCATCTTAGAGAAATCTATACTTCTCTTGTTGATTCTAGCTGGTGTTCCTGTCTTAAATCTTACTAAATCAACTCCTATACGTTTTAAAGAGTCTGATAGTTTATTTGCAGCTGAAACACCATCTGGTCCACTCTCTTGAGAAAATTCGCCCATAAATATTTTTCCTTTTAGATATGTTCCTGTGGCAACTATTACTGCTTTTACACCATATATTGCACCAACTGCGGTTTCTATCCCCACTACCTTGCCATTTTCAACCTTAATATCCACAATTTCTCCCTGTTTTAGATATAAGTTTTCCTGTTTTTCTAAAGTATGTTTCATTTCCATATGATATCTTTTTCTATCAGCCTGTGCTCTTAGTGAATGAACGGCTGGTCCTTTAGATGTATTTAACATTTTTATTTGTATCATAGTTTTGTCTATGTTTTTTCCCATTTCGCCCCCAAGTGCGTCTATTTCTCTTACTAAATGCCCTTTTGAGCTTCCTCCTATGTGTGGATTACATGGCATATTTGCAACAGCTTCTAGGCTTATAGAAAACACCAACGTTTTCATTCCTAGTCTTGCTGCAGCAAGCCCTGCTTCGCACCCTGCATGTCCTGCTCCAATTACTGCTATATCATAGTCTCCTGCATAATAACTCATCTTTTTCTCCTTTCCCTAAGAAACAGAAAATAGTGTTTTTTTTATATTAATAAAAATATTTACTTATTCGTTTATTATATATTTTGTCGAATTTTGTCGAACACTTTTATTTCCGTAGCATTAAGTAATTTTGTATAATTTTACATTTTAGTTATTTTAACGTGTTTTTGTTATTTAATTTTATGTATACTGTAATGTTTGTTCGCTACAAATTGTTTCTTTTTATTGAAAACAATACTATTTAAGTACATTTTTTAACTTATTGGTTTTATTTTTAACTTATATTATTTTCATCTCTATAAATTTATTTTTTCTATTCCTTATTTTATTTACATATTTGTTTATATTTAATATTATATCAATTTTCCTTAATTTAATTGCCTTTATTTTCGTTTTATTTTGTTTTTTATATATTTTATATAGAATTATACTAGTTTTAATATTAAAATGTCTTATTTTTGATTTTCGTGTCAATTTTATATTGTTATTTTCCTAAACAAAACTTAGAAAATATTTCATTGATTATATCATCTGTTACAATTTCTCCTGTTATATTTCCTAAATCTTCCAAAATATCTTTTATAAAAATTGCAATTATATCTATTGGCATATTTTCTTCAACTGTTTTTTTTGCTTTTTTAACATTTTCAATTGCCTTTGAAATTAAATTTTTGTGTCTCAAATTTGTAATAATTACATCATTATCTACATTTATTTCTTCTAAACTGAACATTTTTGATATTAATGCATATAATTTTTCTAGCCCCTCACCATTTAATGCTGAAATTTTTAATACATTTTCTGTTATTTTTTTAAATCGTTCATCATTTTCATTTAAAACACTATTTAAATCTGCTTTGTTTAATAATACAATTGATTTTTTGTTTTTAATAATATTTAATATTTCTATGTCCTCTTTTGTTAATTCCTTAGAGCTGTCAAATATTGCAATTACAAGGTCTGCATCATTTGCTATTTCTTTAGATTTTTTTATTCCTATTTTTTCAACTTCATCTTTTGCATCCCTTATTCCGGCTGTATCTATTAATTTTAAAGGAACTCCATCTATATTTACAAATTCCTCTATTGTGTCCCTTGTTGTACCTTCATATTCCGTAACTATTGCTCTGTCCTCTTTTAAAATTGCATTTAACAAAGATGATTTTCCTGCATTTGGTTTGCCTATTATTGCTGTTTTTATTCCTTCTTTTATTAATTTTCCATTGTCGAAGCTTTTTTCTAGTATTTCTAATTTTGTTTGAACACTATCTAACATTTCAGAAATCTGGCTATTTGTTACGTCTTCTACATCATATTCTGGATAATCTATGCTTACATCTACATTAACCATTACATCTAATATTTCTTGTTTTATTTCTTTTATTTTTTTAGATAAAACACCTTCAAGTTGCTTTATACCAGTCTTTGCTTCTTTTTCTGATTTTGCATTTATAACATCTATTACGGATTCTGCTTGTAGTAAGTCTATTCTTCCATTTAAAAATGCCCTTTTAGTAAATTCGCCTGGTTCCGCTAAATTTGCGCCATTTTTTAGGCATAATTCTAGTATTTTTCTTATTACTACATTTCCCCCATGTGTATTTATTTCACACATATTTTCTGTTGTATAGCTTTTTGGCGCTTTAAAATATGCCACTAATACTTCATCAATTATTTCATTGTTTTCAACTATATGCCCATATTTTATGGTATATCCCTTTATATTTTCTACGCTTTCTTGCTTTTTAGGTTTAAATATTTTGTTTAAAACATCAAAACATTTTTCACCACTCATTCTAACAATTCCTATTCCACCAATTCCGTGGAGCCGTAGATATTGAGGCTATAACATCCATTATTTTTCCTCCTTTTTTAACAAAAAAATAAGTCAAAGATAGAATTACTTTTCCAAGTAAAATCCGACCTTTGACCTCCGATTTTATATAAAATTATTTTCTTTTTAATGAGATAACTACTCTTCTTCTAGGTTCTTCACCAATACTGCGTGTTTCCACTTTTTCACTATTTTGTAATTTTGTATGAATTATCTTTCTTTCATATGCTTGCATAGGCTCTAAAGTAACAGATTTTTTTGTTTTTATAACTGTTTTTTCTAATTTTTCTGCTAAATCTTCTAATGCTTTTTCTCTTTTTTCCTTATATCCTTCTATGTCTAATATTACTCTTACTCTATTTTCAATACCTTTACTAGCTATTGAAGATAATATGTTTTGCATAGCATATAAAGTTTCTCCTCTATATCCTATAAGAAATCCTAAATTTTCATTATTTATGTTTACTTTTAAACCTGTTGGTGTCTTTTCTATGCTATATTTAGCATCTTTTTGAACTTTGTCTAAAAATTCTTTTAAGAATTTTTCTATATTTTTTTCTGCTATTTCTTGTTCTTCTACTGATAATTCAATTTCTTTTTTATCTTTTTTTTCACTGTTATTGTTTTTTTCTTCTTTTACTGTTAATTGCACTTTGACAATTCTTGGTGCTAGAATACTAAAAAAGCTTCTTTTTTCTTCATTTTCTAATACTTTTATATCAACCATGTTTTTAGAAATATTTAGTTCTTTTAAACCTTTTTCAATGGCTTCATTTGTAGTTTTTCCTTCTGCTATAATACTCTTACTCATATTTTACATTCCTTTCGCTCACTTCGTTCGCTCATCGTCATCCAAAATTTTTTCAAAATTTCGTCTGCCAAATCTTGGGTTGTTCGCTCATCGTCATCCAAAATTTGAAAAATTTTGTCTGCCAAATCTTAAGTTTCCACTCATTGACATTCAAAATTTTAATCTTTTATAATTTTGTCTAAAACTAATCTTTCGCCTATCATCAAAACGTTATTAACTAACCAATATAATGCAAGTCCTAAAGGTGCTACAAGAGATATTGAAACAGACATTATTGGCATCATCCATGACATCATCTTGTTTGATTGTTCCATTGCATCTTCCATTTCGTTTTTCTCTTCTTCTTTTTCATCTTTATTTCCTGTTATATCTATAACTCCGTCTTTTTCCTTGTTCTTTTTTTGCATTGATGTTGTTATTCTCATTGATACAAATGTTGATATTATGTAAAGAATTGGTATTATATAAACTGTCCAATCACCTAGGTTTTGTTGTGGTATTTTGCTTAAGTCTAATCCACAGAAATTCATATTTAAATTTATTTTATCTAAAGTTTGATCATCTGGGAATTTTTCTTTCAAATAGTCTAATTCTCTTATTATATCAATTTCTGAATATGCTTGATTTATTGACATTCCATTATCTTTTAGTTGTTGTACATATGTATCTATTTGCGTTTTGTCTATTCTTTCCATGTATGTTAATGGACATCTTACCATGTAAAATATTGATATTAATAAAATAAATTGTACTATTGTACTTAAACATCCACTAAATGGACTCATATTTTCTTTTTTATATAAATCCATCATTTCTCTATTTAACTTTTCTGGATCGTTTTTGTATTTAAATTGCAAAACTTTGATTTGTTCTTGAAGTTTCGCGCTTTTTTTCATTGTTCTTTGTTGTTTTATTGATAATGGTAACATAATTATTTTTATTAAAACAGTAAATAAAATAATTGCTAAACCATAGTTTCCAACAAAGTTATTCATAAAGTTTAATACATATCCAAAAATGTTTGCAAAAAATTGAAACATTCGCTTTCCTCCTACCTATTTTAGCGGATCATATCCGCCTTTTGAGAAAGGATTACATCTTAAAATTCTATGTATTCCTAAAATTGTACCTTTCACTGCCCCATACTTTTCTATTGCTTGCTTTGTATATTCTGAACATGTAGGATAAAATTTACAATTTATATTTTTACTTTGTAGCCATAATGAAATATTTTTTTGATAAAAATTGATACATTTTAACAATATTTTTTTCATTTTCTATATTTCCTATTATTGCTCTATTTTTAGATTTGCCTTATCAAATATAGTATTCATGTCTCTTTCTATGTTTTTGTATGTTGCGTTTTTTACATCAACTTGCTTTTTCCATAAAAAAACGATGCTTTTTCCAGTTTTTATTTGCATTTCCTGCTCTTTATAATTTTCTCTAATTAGTCTTTTTATTTTATTTCTTTTTACTGCTTTTGCTGTTTTTACACTTATTGCTAGTCCAAGAAAATTATAATTTTTTTTATTATCTTTGATAAAAGCATCTATATTTTGTCCTGAATAATATTTTCCTTTTGATAAAACTTTTTTAAATTCATAATTTTTTTTTAACATTTTGGTTTTTTTCATTTTTTTACCTTCTTGCTATTTAAGAGCAAAATGAAAAAAATTAAGCACTTAATTTTTTTCTTCCTTTAGCTCTTCTTGCTTTTAACACGTTTCTTCCTGCTCTTGTTTTCATTCTTTTCATAAATCCATGTTCTTTCTTTTCTTGTCTTGTTTTTGGTTGAAATGTTCTTTTCATTTTTAGCACCTCCTACTGCTTAATTTTATTAAATTCCATTTCTGGAAATTTCATACATAATCGTAAGTATATCGATTATACAGTAAGTAATTATGATTTGTCAAGAGTTTTTGAAAAAAAGTAAAAAAAGAACTATGTAAACTTTTATTTTATGTTTTTTTGTAATATTTTTGTAATATTAGGGAGTTATCCACAGTTTTTTTGATAATTTTCCACAATTTTAAATTTTTTTCCACAATACTATTGACTTATTATTATTTTTTTTGTTATTATATGAGTTACAAAAAAATAAGCGTTTTTTGTTGATGTTTCAACGAAAATTATGTTCGCATATTTTGGCGTTTTATTACTAAATTATTACAAACTTATCAACACCTGTGGATAACTTTGTGGATAAGTTTTGTTAGAAAGGATGAAAAAATGGGCGTAGACAAAGATGAACTTTTAAGCAAATTAAAAGAATTACTCAAAGGTGAAGTTTCTACAATTTCTTTTGATACTTGGTTTGCTCCTTTAGGAATTGATTCAATAAAAGACAATCACATTGTTTTTACTGTAACTTCTGAATTTCAACAAGATTTTATTGAAAATAAGTTCAACAGCTTAATCTTTAATACTTTAAGATATATTACAAACAAAGAATGGACTTTTTCTGTTATTGATCTTTCCAAAGAAGAAAATTCAAATCAAAATGTTATTGCTGATAAAAACTCTAATGTTTCTGATGCAGAATTAGAAACAAATCACCAGACATTAGATCCGAAATATACTTTCGAAACATTTGTTGTGGGTAATAATAATAGATTTGCACATGCAGCAGCATTAGCAGTAGGAAATGAACCTGGTACATCATATAATCCATTATTTTTATACGGTGGTGTTGGTTTAGGAAAAACTCACTTAATGCAGGCAATTGGTAACAGAATATTAGAAAATAATCCTAAAGCTAATGTTCTATATGTTACTTCTGAAAAATTTACAAATCAACTTATAAACGCTATCAAAGATAGTAAAACTGAAATGTTTAGAAATAAATATCGTAATATAGATGTTCTACTTATTGATGATATACAATTTATAGCTGGTAAAGACAGAATTCAAGAAGAATTCTTCCACACATTTAATACCTTAAGGGAAGATAGAAGACAAATTATCATTTCAAGTGATAAGCCTCCAAGAGATATTGAATTTTTAGAGGATAGACTTAAGTCAAGATTTGAATGGGGCCTTTTGGCTGATATTTCTTGTCCTGATTATGAAACTCGTTTAGCAATATTAAGAAAAAAAGCTCAAGATGAAAGTATAATTATTGATGATTCAATTTTATCAGATATTGCAACAAAAATTGATTCTAACATAAGAGAACTTGAGGGAGTTTTCAACAAAATCGTTGCTAGAGCTTCTTTAACACATAGTCCAATTACAATTGAGCTAGCAGAAAATATTATAAATGAGTTTAAATACGAAAGTGAAAAAGTTATTTCTAGCGATTTTATAAAAGAAACTATTGCAAAATATTTTAGCATTGATAAAGATGACTTAACTGGTAGCAAAAGGTCTAATGATATTGCTTTTCCAAGGCAAATTGCTATGTACCTTTGTAGAGAAGTTGCTGGTATGTCATTTCCTCAAATAGGCTTAGAATTCGGCAACAGAGACCACTCAACAGTAATGCATGGTTATAATAAAATTGTAAAAGAGATTAAAGAAAAAAATAGTACAAAGTTAATTGTGGAAAGTGTGCAAAACATAATTACAAGTGAAAAAAATAAGTAAGCTCTAAATAAAATTTATTATTTTTAAATTTATGTTTGGAAAAATAATTGTTTGGAAAATTATTTGCAATCTGTTCTTACGGAATAGGGATGTTAGATATCCACAGCCACCTGTGTAAAACGTGTGTATAAAGTGTGTATAAGTCATTTTTCCACATCAGAATATTTTTCTTGTGGATAATTAGACAAGTTATCCACTGAGTTATACACAGGCATTTTGCTAGGGGTACTAACTTTCAACATAGTTTTCCACAGTTTCCACAGGACCTAATACTACTACTACTAAAAATATTTATTTATATTATTATATATTTATAGGGAGGAACAAAAATGAAAATTGTATGTTACAAAGACAAAATTTTAAAAGCTATTAATTCCGTAGTTAAAGGAGTAGCTTCTAAAACAACAATGCCTATACTAGAAGGTATACTTATTCAAACAAATGATAATGAAATTAAATTAACAACTTATGATTTAGAAATTGGTATAGAATATGTGATGGAATGTGATGTAAAAGAACAAGGTAGTACAGTTGTAAATGCTATAATGTTTAGTGAAATTATTAGAAAACTACCAGATACTGAAATTTATTTAACTTTAAATGACAAAAATTTATTAGAAATTGAATGTGAAGGCTCTTTATACAAATTAGCAACTATGAATCCTGAAGAATTTCCAGAACTTCCTAAAATTGAAATTGAAAATTCTATCGAGGTAGAGCAAAATACTTTAAAAAATATGATTAGAAAAACAATATTTGCTGTAAGCAACGAAGAAAATAGACCAATTTTTACAGGTTGTCTATTTGAAGTTAAACAAAATAAATTAAATATTGTTGCAGTTGATGGTTTTAGATTAGCTTTAAGAAGTATATTTTTAAATAAACAAACTAATGATTTTAGTGCTGTAATTCCTGGAAAAACTTTAAACGAAGTTAATAAAATTTTATTAGATTCTTTTGAACCTGTTAAAATAGGGGTTTCTAAAAATCAAGCATTATTTGAAATGGATAATTGCAAAATTGTAACAAGAATTTTAGATGGAGAATTTTTAAATTACAAAAGTGTTATTCCTGATAATTGGGAGACAAGAATTGAAGTAAATAAAAATAATTTACAAAATAGTTTTGAAAGAATTAGCTTAATTTCTGCATCATCTGTAGAAAAAGAGAAAAAATATCCTGTTAAAATAAATGTTGACATTGGAAAAGTTGTAATTTCTTGTACAAATCAAACTGGTGATGCAAAGGAAGAGTTATTTGTTTCAACTGAAGGAAAAAATTTAGAAGCTGGATTCAATCCAAAATATTTTCTTGATAGTTTAAAAGCTATTGATGATGAAAATGTTTATGTTGAATTTGGTACAAGTATTTCTCCTTGTTTAATAAAATCAACAGAAAATAAAGATTACGTTTATATGATTTTACCAATTAGACTTAAAGAAGATTAGAAACAAAGTTTTCCACAACTTATTAATTGTTTGTGGAAAACTTTTTAAAATAAAACAAAAAAATAAATCTGAAAAAATAAAAAAAATAGAATAAATTAGAAAAAAAAAGAAAAAAATAGAAAAATTAAAAAAATTAAAGGCACGAAAATCCAAAATAAAGCGATTTAAATTTTTAAAAATATAATTTAATTATAAAAAATAAATAATATTAAAATTGAAAATAATAAAAAATAGAAAAAAATAGAATAAATTAGTAAAAAAAAGAATAAAAAAGAAAAAAATAGTTTATAAATTGTGGAAG
>URWN01000033.1 GCA_900551615.1 uncultured Clostridium sp. | reverse complement strand
ATACTCCCCTATAAAAATGGCTATTTATCAACTGTTTGTTGTGACATAGCCATTTAAAAAAATTATAGTTTTCATAATACCTTATGTCACTCCTTTAATAATCTTTATTCACTCTTCATTTTTTTATAAAAATATCCTCCTACATAAGCAAAACAGAAAAAGTTTACAATAAAGGATAACTGCATTGAACCTAACATATCTGACACTAAACCTTGAATTGCTGGCACACAAGCTGCACCAATAATTGCCATTACCAATATCGCTCCAGCAGTTTCTGTATATTTTTCTTCTACAGATTTTAAAGTTTCAGCATAAATAGTAGCCCAACAAGGTCCCATTAAAATACTCATTGCAACTGCAGCATATACAGCAGTAAAACTTGGTACAAAAGAAATATATAAAATTAACATACAACCAATTACTGAATATACAACTAATACTTTATTTACTGAAAATTTTGTCATTAGGAAATTAGCTACAAATTTACCAATAAAGAAACAAGCAAAACTCATTACCATAAAATCAGCTGCCATACGTTCATTTATGCTATGATCTAAAGTTAATGCTAATCTAATTGTAAATGACCAAATAGCTACTTGCATACCTACATAAAGAAATTCAGCTAAAATTCCTTTTTTAAATTTACCATTTTTTGATAAATATTTTAATGTTTCATAAATTCCTGTTCTATTTTTCTTAGAAGTATCTACAGTTTTTACTTTACATTTTGGATATTTAGTTAATAAAAATAAGATAAATACAGCTATTAAAACGAAAATCATTACACGATATGGCTCTAATGTGTGTTGTAACATTTCTAAACGAAAAATATGAATCTGTTCTGGTGTCATTGAAGCCATTTGAGCTGATAAACTATCTCCATCTTGGAATACTAAATATTTTCCTAATAAAATACCTGATGCCGCTCCTATAGGATAAAATGTTTGGCTAATATTTAAACGTAATGTTGATTTATCACGTGGTCCTAACATAGTACTATAAGTATTAGAAGCTGTTTCTAAGAAACCCAATCCTATTGCTATTGAAAATACTGCAAATAAAAACATAGTATATGTAGCCATATGTGATGCTGG
This sequence comes from uncultured Clostridium sp., assembly GCA_900551615.1. Taxonomy (GTDB): domain Bacteria; phylum Bacillota; class Clostridia; order TANB77; family CAG-508; genus CAG-269. Next base: position 13,424 of record URWN01000033.1, on the reverse strand, counting down.
GAAAAATAAACTACATCCTACAATATAAAATAAAAGTCCACATAAAATTGCTGTCTTATAACTTGTTTTTCTAATAACTATTGATGCTGGTATAGAAATTAAAAAATATCCACCATAAAAAGCACTTTGTACTAATGCACTAGCGAAATCACTTAACGTAAATACTGATTTGAATTGTGTAATTAATATATCGTTTAAACTTGCAGCAGCACCCCATAATGGAAATAAACATGATAACAAAATAAATTGAAAAATTGGTGTTCTGTTTAAATACCCATCGTCATATTGAATCAACTTATTATTCTCATTATTCATAATATTCACCTCGTTATTTATTTTATGAGGTTATCAAGAGAAAAATAACCTCATAAATACCTTATTATCCTTCCACAATTTTTACACCATTACTTGTTCCAATACGAGTAGCTCCTGCCTTTATCATTGCATCAGCATCTTCTCTAGAACGAACTCCGCCAGAAGCCTTTACGCCCATTTGTTCACCTACAGTTTCTCTCATTAATCTAATATCTTTAACAGTAGCACCAGCTGTAGAAAAACCTGTTGATGTTTTTACAAAATCAGCACCTGCTGATTTAGATAATTTACAAGCCATAATTTTTTCTTCATCAGTTAACAAACATGTTTCAATAATAACTTTTGTTAAAGCTTTTGATTTTGCAGCCTCTACTACAGCTCTTATGTCATTTTCTACAGCAATATAATCTTTATCTTTTAACACTCCCACAGGAATAACCATATCTACTTCAGTTGCACCATTTTCGATAGCATTTTTAGTTTCAAATACTTTTACCTCTGTTGGTGTAGCACCTTGTGGAAAACCAATAACTGTACAAACTTTTACATTTGTATCTTTTAACTGCTCAGCTGCATATTTTACCCAAATAGGACTTACACATACAGACATAAAATTATATTTTTTAGCTTCTAAAAGTAATTTATCCAAATCTTTCTTTTGAGCATCTGTTTTTAATAATGTATGATCTATCATTTTTGCATAATCCATAATTTTTCCTCCTAAATACTAGCTAGCTCTTCTTTCTGAAATTATGATAACATTTTTATGAACAAAAGTAAATAGATTTAGAAAAAATTTTCATTATTTTTTTTACATAATTTCAACACATGTAAACTAATAAAAAAACTCACATTAATTTTATCTTAATTAATGTGAGTTTTTTATTAGTTTTCTATTTTAATAATTCTTGTGCTGTATATTGATCTGTAATTAAAATATTAGCAATTTCACCAACTAAAGTTGCTTTTATTGCTGAAATTTTACGTTTACTTCCGGCTACTAAAACACGTTTTTCCTTTTCTTTCAAATCCTCTAGTTTTATTCCTACTGTACGTTCATCTAATTCTTTATCACAAATATTACCCTGAGCATCAATAAATCTTGAACAGATATCACCCACTGCTCTATTTTGTATAATATCTCTATCTTTTTTATCAATATAACCCAATCTAAATAATAAAGCGTCATTTTTTACAGTACCTACTGTAAAAACAGCAATATTAGCCTGTCGTCCCAAATCTAAAATCTTTTTAATATGTTTATCTCTTTCAATTAATTCTTTTATCTGTGCAGTATCAAACATTACTGGAAGCGGTAAATATCGTCCTACTGTAGAAAACGCTTCTGAAAATAATTCTACTACTTCGTAAGCGTATGTATTGCTTTGTGAATGACTTATCCCACCCTTTAATTGTACAATCTGCACGCCTTTTAATGCTTTATGTTTTAAATTTAAAGCCATATTATAGATAGTAGTTCCCCAACTTACACCAATAATATCGCCATCTTTAACTATTTCATATAAATAATCCGCTGCTTTCATACTTATGGATTTTTTAATCTCATTTGTCGTATTTAAAGGCGCATAAGCAATCTTTACCACATCTAAATTATATTTCTCACATAAGGCTTCTTCTAAGGAGCTGTTATCTTCTATAGGGTCAGCTATATTTATCTGCACAAAACCTTTTTCTTTTGCATATTGCAACAATCTTGATACTGTAGGTCTTGATAAATTTAATTTATTGGCTATCTGTTGTTGGCTATAATCTGATTTATAATAAAGCTTGGCAACATCAATACTAAGTCTATCCTTATTTTGTTCCATCATTTACACCCCCTTTATATTATATTAAACTGCAAAATTAGCATTTATATCTTAACATATAAAAAATAAAAGAAAAAGCCCACAACCAGAAAGATTGTGAGCTTTGTATTCTCTTTGATAATCGTATGTGATTAACGTTTGGAGAACTGAGATGCTTTACGAGCTTTTTTGAGACCGTATTTACGACGTTCTTTTTCACGTGGGTCACGTGTTAAGAATCCAGCTTTTTTAAGAGCAGGACGAAGTTCAGCATCAAGTTCTAATAAAGCACGGGAAATACCGTGACGAATAGCACCAGCCTGACCGGAAGGGCCACCACCCTGAACGTTAGCGATAACATCATATTTATCAGCTGTTTCAGTTAAGTTAAGAGGCTGTTTAACGATTAAATCTAAAGTTTTAATGCCGAAATATTCATCAATATGACGGCCATTGATTACAACGTTGCCTTCACCTGGAACCAGACGAACTCTAGCAACTGAAGTCTTTCTGCGGCCTGTGCCGTAGTAGGATACTGCCATTATATTGTTCCTCCTTCCAAGTATTATCTAATATTTAATTCCAAAACTTCTGGTTTCTGAGCAGCATGTGGATGTTCTGGGCCAGCATAAACATTAAGTTTTCTGTACATCTGTGCACCTAATTTATTTTTAGGAAGCATACCACGAACAGCCATTTCTACAACTTTCTCAGGCTGTGTTGCGAGCATTTTCTGAGGAGTTGTAAAAGTTGTGCCTCCTGGATATCCAGAATGACGGAAATAAGTTTTATCAGTTAATTTTTTACCGCTGAATACCACTTTATCAGCATTAACTACGATGACAAAATCACCAGTGTCAACATGTGGTGTGAATGTTGGTTTATGTTTACCGCGAAGTACTTTTGCAACTTCAGCAGCTAATCTACCTACTGTCTGGCCTTCTGCATCAACTACGTACCATTTACGTTCAACGTTAGCAGCGTTTGCCATGAATGTTGTTTTCACTTGTATATCCCTCCCTGTACAATTTTCAACTATTTAATATTGAATCTTTTTTCTCAATAGATGTCCTTTGCACGGTTCCGGGGCTAGTGGAAGCCGTCATCGAACGTCATACGAAGATATTTTAAAGTAAATGACTTCTAAAGTCAAGTATTTTCTTAAATAAATTTTACAATATTTTTATTGCAGTTTAATAAAAGTCTTACAACTTTGCACTTAAAGCTATATAATGTTCTAATTTTTTTATATAGCTTTGAGCCAATTTACTTAAATGATTATATTTATTATAAATATAACCCACACAGATTTTTTCATCGCTATCAAGTGGAATGGCAATTATATTTGTACCATTTAAATCTTCACTCAATACACCTGTAGATATAGTATAACCATTTAAGCCTATAGCTAAGTTAAATAAAGTCGCTCTATCACTGACATAAATATTTTTGCGATGAGATATTGTTGAATGTATCTCTTCGGCAAAATAAAAAGAATTATAAATTCCCTGCTCAAAAGAAAGACAAGGATATGGTTCTAAATCATCAAAAGTAACAATCTTCTTACCTGCTAATGGGTGTTTAGCTGATAAAAATACATGTGGATTAGCCGTAAATAATTCTTTAAAACATAAATCATTTTCTTGGAGTATTTTGCGTATTACTTGTTCATTAAATTTACTTAAGTACAATACACCAATCTCACTACGCATGTTTTTTACATCATCAATGATTTCATGTGTTTTCGTTTCTCTTAATGTAAAATCATATTCATCTTGAGCATATTCTTTAATTAAATTTACAAAAGCATTCACAGAAAAAGCATAATGTTGTGTAGATACAGCTAATAATCTTCGTGCTGGCTTATCTTTATGATAACGCTGTTCTAATAATTCAGTTTGCTCAATAATCTGTCTTGCATAACCTAAAAATTCCTGTCCACTAGAAGATAAAGTTACACCTTTATTAGTGCGAATGAAAATCTCAATACCCAACTCTTTCTCTAATTCTTTAACCGCATTTGATAAACTAGGTTGAGAAACAAATAATTTTTGAGCTGCTAAATTCATTGAACCACAATTTACAATTTCTATAATGTATTTTAATTGTTGTAAAGTCATATTCTTCCTTTACTCCTATTTTTTAATTATTAACGCACTTTCGGCAAACTCAAATGATAGTAAATACCTATCATACGCAAGAAAAATACTACAAAAAAGGATATAGGTGATGCCAAATACCAATAATCATCGCCTATAATCGCTATAAGGTAAAATACTATTCCTCCAATTATAGATGGCAATGCATATATTTCTTCTTGTAATACTGAAGGTATTCTTTGCGCTAATACATCACGAATAATACCGCCACCTACAGCTGTTATCAATCCCAATGTAATCGCAAATAGTGGATATTCAGGATAAGCATTAAAGCCTATTGTAGTCCCTGTAACTGTAAATGAAGCTAACCCTAAAGTATCTGCTAATAAATACATTTTACGAAGTTTTCTTCTCGACATATATCGTAAAATTTGGTTACGATAAATAAAAAAGATAATAAAAGTAATGACTGTTGTAAGCACTATATATAACGAAGTCTTAAAAGAATTTGGAGGAATATTTCCCACCAAAACATCACGAATAATACCGCCACCAATAGCTGTGCTTAAAGCCAATACCAATATACCAAAAATATCCATACGTCTTGATATTCCTACCAAAGCACCTGAAATAGCAAAAGCAATTGTTCCTGCAATCTCAAAAAAAGTCCATAAAAAAATCATAACTATCCACCTTTCTAAAAAGATTTCCAACTAATATTAATTTCTGCATACATTATACAATAATAAATTAATTTAGCAAATTAAACCCAACTATCCTAAAAATATCATTCTAATATATAATATCTATATATATTTTTTTATTCAAAGGAGGTTCTATTATGCACATTTATCAACTAAAAATTCGTCAATTATTTCTTGCTTTACTTACTTTTTGTTTTATTTTTATACCAAATTCTGCATGGGCTATACAAAAAGATATCATCATCTTATACACTAATGATGTTCATTGTGGTATCGAAGATAATCTAGGATATACTAAACTAGCTCAATACAAAGAAGATTTACAACAAGATACACCATATATTACTTTAGTTGACGCAGGTGATGCCATTCAAGGGGCTCCTATCGGCAAATTATCCACTGGCGAAGCTATCATCAACATCATGAATGAAATAGGTTATGATTTTGCTATTCCTGGCAATCATGAATTTGATTATGGTATGGATAGATTTCTCACTTTAAACGACAAATTATCTTGCGGTTATTATAGTTCTAATTTAGTAAATACAATTACAGGAAAAAATTTATTGCCAGCTTACAAAATTTTCCAATTCGATGATAAAAAAATAGCTTTAATAGGTGTTACAACGCCTGAAACACTCAATTCTTCTACACCTGCTTATTTTCAAGACGATAAGGGAAATTTTATTTATTCCTTTAATGAAGACGCTACTGGCAAAAAATTATATACTAATATCCAAAATACTGTAGATACAGTGCAAAAACTAGACGTAGATTATGTCTTTTTAGTAGCTCATCTAGGCATGAATGGTATCACACCTCGCTGGAGTAGCCTTGCTGTAGCTCAAAATACACAAGGTATTGACGCTATCATTGATGGTCATTCTCATGAAGTTATTCCTACTTTTATAGCTAAAAATAAACAAGGAAAAAATGTTCTCATCACTCAAACAGGCACCAAACTTCAAAATATTGGTAAATTGACCATCACACCACAAGGTAAAATCTCCACTGAATTAATCAATGATTTAACAAAAACCAATCAAAAAACTACCGACTTAATCAATGAAGAAAAGAATAAATATGCACCTTTGCTCAATCAAATAATCGGAACAAATACAGTAAAACTCACCACTAACGATCCTAATACTAATATACGCTTAATCAGAAATGGCGAAACAAATCTTGGCGATTTTGTAACTGATGCTTATAGAATAGTTTTAAATACTGATGTAGCAATCTGCAATGGTGGAGCAATCCGCAATGAATTACCTATGGGCGATTTTTCCTATAATGATATTTTGACAACGTTTCCATTCGGTAATATGTGTGTAGTCCTAGAAATCACAGGACAACAGCTCTTAGACGCTTTAGAAATGGGTGCTAGCCGTTACCCTGAAGAATTTGGTGGATTTATGCAAATCTCTGGTGCTACTTATACGATTAATAGCAAAATCCCATCATCTGTAATAACTGATGAAAAAGGTAATTTCATAAAAGTAGATGGTGCTTATCGTGTTCAAAACGTAAAAATAAATGGTAAAGATTTAGATTTAAATAAAAAATATACCATTGGTGGAACTTCTTATATCTTGAAATTCGCTGGCAATGGTATGACAATGTTCAAAGACAGCCCTATACTTCAAAATGAAGAACTATCCGAAACAGATGTAATCATCGAATACATTCAAAATTATCTTAATGCCACTATCGGTAATGAATATGCCAATCCATATGGTCAAAATCGCATAACAATTATCAAATAAAAAAAGCAGGTATTATTTACCTGCTTTTACATTTCATTATATGCTTTTTCTATTAAACTTTTAGCCTTTTCAAAACTTTGTTCATCTTTAATAATTATTTCTAAATCGCCAGTTCCATAATGCCCTATATTTCTCATATCCCTAGTAAATCCTTCTTCTAATTTAATCTTATCAGGATTTAATTTTAAATAAATGGCAACATATTTATTATAAAGTTCAATACATGCCATATTTTGAACTTTTTTATATGCCAAATAATATTTTAATTGGTTAGACTCTATATCATCACCTAGAGATTCTATATAATTACAAATAGAATCATATAATATATTTATTTTTTCTGGAACAGTTTTTAATTTTTCTACATAAGTTTTATAATTATTATTTTTCCTACTAATCAAATCTTTTTGATGAACAATATTTTCTACTTTTGGTGAATTTAAATGCTCAAATAAAATCAAATCATTACTATATTTCTTATACTTTACTAATTTTATATTTTTTTGCATTTGATTAATAGCATGTATATCGTATCGTGTAAAATTACTCGCAATACAAATAACACATGGTGCAGACCAATCAATATTTTTTACATATTCATAACCATATTTTTCGGCAACTAACATATGAAAAGCATCTTTATGGTCTAAAAGCCAATCTAAGTAAAACAATCCTTGATTTATAATATTTTCATTACTACTACGCTTATACTCTACAATTACAGGACAATTATTTTCATCAATTCCTATGCTATCCATTCTTCCATTAGTTATAACATATTCGCTTTTTAAAAATCGAACACCAAAGAATTTTTCCATATTATCTTCTATTAAATTTTGCAATTCTTTTTCTAATAAAACTTCTGACGGTATCAATTGTTTTACATCATTCTTTATACTAAATAACTTTATTTCTGACATTATACTCACCTACAAAATATTATCAAATCATCTCTAATTATACCAATATTTATTAATATAAAACATTAAATCATTTATGAAAAAAAACTATATGTATATTAAATAAACCATTATAAAAGGCTTGACTTAATAATTTTATTAACTATTAAATCAAGCCTTTTTCTTAATATATTAATTTAAAAATTAATGTTGAACTATTCCATAATCTTTATAGCCGAACCAATTGCTATTTTCGTCCCAGAAGAAATGATATTCTTGTGCTTTTGGATGTAGGGACATCACTCTATATGCTAAAATAAGTTCTCCATTTTCTACATATATATTTGCTTCAGCATATTTTCCTAAAGGATTATAATAATTTATTGGATTTACATATAGTTGCCATGCCTCTTTTTGTTCATCATAACCCATCAAAAGCGACAAATCTGAATCCCCCATACTATTTATACTTCCCGATATAATATAAGCATATTTTCCTGTTTCTGTATCATATACTTGCTTTACTCTTACATATTTTACATTTGGTATTTTGGCTGCATAAATAGGTTCTCCATCTTTACCTACAATTAAATATCTTTCATTATCTTTTGTTAAGAATGCAATTTGAATGGTATTATTATTTTCTGGAAAACTAAATTCTATGCCATTGCCTTCTACTTTTCCATATTTATCTGCGGAAACAGAAAATGAGCTTGCATATGTTACTCCGACAAAGGCTAACATCAAGCCACAAACTAATAAACAAATACGTATAAATTTCATGATTATGCCTCCCTTATAATTTATAATTTCTGCTTTTACTATACTATATATCTCTAAAAAATCCTTATCCTCAAAGGACAATTTATATATTTTTTTATACTATTATGTACTAAATAAATATTATTAGTCCTGCTTTATTCTCAAAACAAAACCACTATTTAAATATTAAAATAGTGGTTTTATCTTTCATTTATCCAACTCTAACATAATCTGCTGAATATCCTGTAGATACATTATTTAACATCATATAATTAGGATTGTTATTGTCAAAAGTTAAAGTATTTATACTACGTCCACCATTTACACTAATAGTAACAACTGTATAATTGCCATCATTGGATACACTTCTTACACTATATGGAGCTTTACCAAAACCTCTATCCGTTATACTCATTATACTGCCATCTCTACCTTGCCATGTTCCTTCAATTAATTCATATCCACGAGAAATATTTTCTTGATAAGCATAAGCTGATTGCATAGGTATTATCGCTTCACAAAATATTACCGAAAATGCACATAAACCTATTAAACAAATTTTTTTCAATATGTTCATTTTTATTCCTCCTTTATCAACTATTATGCTACTAAAAATATTAAAACTCCATAATCCTTAAAGATGAAAAATTTCACTGTTAGAAATAAATAAAAAAACCACCGCATAAAACGGTGGTTAATTTTTTATCTCATATTGATGAATTGTAAATCAATACCAAAATCGCCAGCTTTTAAAGTCTGTATAACTGCTTGCAAATCATCTTTTTTCGCACCAGAAACACGAACTTGTTCACCTTGCATTTGTGTATTAACTTTTAATTTTGTAGCTTTTATCGCAGCGATAATTTTCTTTGCATTTTCTTTAGAAATACCCTGTTTAATAGTGAGCATTTGACGAACAGAACCTTTTGCTGCATCTTCGATTTTGCCAAGTTCTAAAGAACGTAAAGATAATCCTCTTTTTGCCATGCGTGCACGTAAAATATCAATGATAGCATTTAATTTATAATCATCTTCTGCTGCAATTTTAATTGCTTTATCTTCTAATTCAATGCTTGCAATACTACCACGGAAATCATAACGCTGAGAAATTTCTTTTTCTGTTTGGTTAACAGCATTGCTCATTTCTTGCATATCAACTTGAGATACAATGTCGAATGAACTATCTTTTGCCATTTATATCACTCCATTTTTAAAATTCGTGCTTATATTTTATCATATCGCCAAATATAAAAAAAGGCTTTAAAGACTAACTTTAAAACCTTCTTTTTTCACTATTACTTTTAATAAATTCATTATCATTATTTACAATTATAGATTACCAAATATCACGATTAAATATGTTTATATATTTTCTCTACCAATGAAAAAATCAACCTATTTAGTTCATGGGAATTTACTCTCTTTAGTAGCATAATAATTCTATAATAAGTATTTTTATAAAAAAATTATCCATTATTTAAATTTATTTCATAAAAAGGAGTTTTTTATATGTATAAATTCTGTACTCATTGTGGAGCTAAAATGCCTAGTGAAAATGCTTTTTGCACTAATTGCGGAGCTAAATTTTCACAAATTCCTACCCCACAACAAAATATGGCTCCAACAAATATCAATTATAATACTTCAAATTCTAATACTATGCCACCTTATATGCATAATCAACAAACTCAACAAATTAATAATATGCCAAATCCCAATAATATGCAAATGGCTTCACAAGAATTTGCCATTGGTCAACAATACATGGATATAAACAATCCTCAACATAATTATATTAAAGCAATCAATCACTTTCAAAAATCTTCTTTACTCGGCAATCAAAATGCTAAATTTTATATGGCTATGGCTTATTTGTATCAGGCTATGGATATATTAAAACAAAGTGCACCTCTACAAAATAATCCTTCGCCATCTGTTAATAATTTTTCTCCTCAAGCACCATTTTTCCCTCAAAATCCTAATAATCATGGCAATCAACAATTTGCTTCTAACCCAAATAATCAAACCAATCAAAATAATGACAATAGCACTTTAAAAAATGTAGGTAAATATGCAGCAGCTGCCGCTGTTGGTGCTGTAGCTAGTTCTATGCTCCATTCTGCTTCTACAGCTAGTGCTGCACCACATAATACGGATACAAGTCCTCTTCCTGACCTCAATGCACCAATTGATCCTACAGATACAATTAATCAAACAGTAGATTCTGCTAATGACTATATCCAAACACCAGAAGAATTTGTTACCAATGTCGTTGACCCACTAAGTACAGCTAGTGAACAAATAACGCCTGCTAATACAAGTGATGATGGTACAAACCATATTTCTAATCTGGATAATAACTCAGAACTTACTGCAACAGAACAAATTGAACCTTCAGCAGATGCTGATATTTCTTCAGATAGTGGTGAAGAAGATTCCAGTATTTCCGATAGCGTAGGCAGTCTTTTTGATGATTTATTCGGCGAATAATTATAAATTTTAAAGGAGTTTTAATATGAATAAACAATTAAAATCCCCAAGATTAATAATATTAGTAATGATATTATCTTTAATGAGTATATTAGTTGCAGGTTGTGGTGATGATAAATATGTACAATCCGTAAAAAATGGAACAATGTATATGGCTCCTAATGCACCTGTAGGCAAAGCTTTTGATCAATTCTTCAAAAATGGCAAATGGAAATCTTTCATTTCCGATAAAAATGATCGTATTGTAGAATTCACAGGCGAATGTAATTGGAATAATAGACCTGCAAAATTAACTGCTCAATTTAAATTATATAAAGATAATAGTTTTGAACTAGCATATTTAAATATAAATGGCAATCCTACAACTGTTTTAGACGGACTAGATATCACGCAAAAAATTCTGCACCAATATAGAGCAAAATAAAATATAAATATTGTAGGTGTAAACAATGGAAAGTGTATTAAAATCATTATTTAAACGTGAATTAAAAGCTATTTTAGCACCTTATTCTGATATTATTTGTACATTATTTATCATAGCGATTATTGGTTATATCATCTATTATCTTTATAATAAATTTAATGAAAATAAAACTAAAAACAATGTTAACTCTATTGTAAATAATTCCTTAAAATGCCCTAATTGCGGTCTAGAAATATCCCCAGAAGATAGATTTTGTCTAAAATGTGGAACAGCTTTAACGCCCCAAACAGTAAATCCAGCACCATCAGAAAAAACCTTTTTAGATACATTACTTCAAATTCTAAAATATACTATTATATATGCTCTCATTGGTTTTGCGATTTTATTTATTTTACTTATTCTTATTGGTGTTATGGCAGAATAAATATATACTTAACATAAAAAATAACCCCAAATAGCAAAAAATAGTATCCGCATCGCCTCGTTACTAAATTAATGATACTTTTTGAAGCGTCCATATTCAAGCCTTTAGATTTATTTTCAGTCTAATAACGATACGATTCTCAAAACACTACTTTTAAAACCTCATATATTGAAAACAATAATATTTGAAAGTAAAATTATTTTAATTAGCCTTATATTATAAATAATGATTATTATAAGAGGTGATTTATAATGTTTATAGTTGGATTTGTACTATTTATTATAGCTATTGAAATACTTTTTCCTGATTCCAACTAGGAATATTGATAAAAAATCAAAAGTAGTATATTACCATAATATCAAAGAATAAATCTTCGTAAAGCTATAACAATTTGAGTTCTAACTCTTTTTGTTATAGCTTCTTTATTTCTACTTATAAAGAAAAATCAAACCAATTTTTACTTCTAAATCTTTAAAAATTTTATTATAACCTATATATAAATTTTTTTATAATTGACTTTATCTTTCCTGCCATAACCTCTTATTATTCAATAGAATTATCTAAAAAAATTTATATACTCAAATTTAGACAACAAAAAAGGCTTTATGGAAAACCCATAAAGCCTTGAATTTACTAGTGGTGCCGAAGGCCGGACTCGAACCGGCACGTAGGGGACTACGCTTGATTTTGAGTTCTCTATTGAAAATTTTATTACCTATTAATAATTTACATAATACATTATAAAGGCTTATCATTATTGAATTTATCACATTTTATTTTTTAATTCATTCCTAGTCATTTTTTATAGTTTTAGAGAGTCTGTTATCAAAATGTTATCAAAATGTTATCAAAATGCTTAATCAATAAAAAGAATTATCCATACTAAACTCTTTAATAACCACAATAAAAAACTATGCGATATATTTTTTATTATCAACATTCAAAACAATTCTATTATTAGACTTAGACTATTATTATGATACATCTCTTATAATTTTTCTTATATCTTTTAAATAATTATTCAATTCTCTATAAACTATCTTAGAAACTAATGCAAAATATTTATCATAAATCTCTAGTTTAGTTTTAGAACAATTCTCTTGCAATAAACCTTCATATCTAATAAATACTTCAATTAAAACTTCAACAACAGCATTATCTATTTCTTCTATATCTTTATTAAACTCATTATATATAGTTTTCAAAGTCAATTTATTAATATTTTTTTTAGAAGATATTCCACTATGTGTATATTTTAGACCTTCTACAAAAAAGAATCACTTTTCTTAAGCTTAAGATTATAAACTAACCATATTAGAATAAAAATATCATATAAATACTTTCTCCATATATTATATATATCATCATCTTTATATAAATCTTTATTCTCATGTAAATAGTTGCTTATATTTGAAAAATCTTCATAATCTATATTATAAATATTACTATTACTATATATCTTTTTCATGAAATAATAACCGTATGCTTTTTCAATTATACAAAATATCCTTTTCAGCTTCTTTTTTTTATTTTTCTCACTTGTATCTTCAGGATATAAAAATGATAAAGTCCAATCCCTATCTTCTTTTTTCATATTAGACAAAAAATCTTGTAATATATCATTTTCGTTTATTTTAAATTTTCCTATATAATTATTAATGATATATCTTAATTTTTCAAAAGATGGATTGTATAATGAAGTGCGACACCTAGAAAAATAAAAAACTCATTAT